>DASVFV010000212.1:0-55077 GCA_036379875.1 Burkholderiales bacterium
GCCGCAGGCCATCGTGGCCGCCTGCCGTGCGACCTCGGTGCGGCGCTTGCTGCACATGAGCGCGCTCGGCGCGGCGCCCGACGCGCCCTCCGAGTACCTGCGCTCCAAGGGCATCGGCGAGCAGGCGGTGCTCGCCGCCGAAGACCTCGACGTGACGGTTTTCCGGCCCTCCGTGGTGTTCGGCCCGGAAGACGCGTTCCTCAACCGCTTCGCGCAGATGGCGCGCCTGCTGCCGTTCATCGCGGTACCCTGTCCCGAGGCGAAGTTCCAGCCGGTGTACGTCGGCGACGTGGCGCGCGCGCTGCACTTCGCGCTCGAGGAGCCCGAGGCGCGCGGCCGCCGCTACGACTTGTGCGGGCCGCGCGTCTATACGCTCCAGCAGCTCGTCGAGGCGGTGTGCGCGATCACCGGCCGGCGCCGAGTGATCACCGGCATGCCGGACCGCCTGTCGTATTTCCAGGCCTGGATGCTCGAGCACCTGCCCGGCAAGCTCATGACGCGCGACAACTACCGCTCCATGCAGGTGCCGAATACCTGCGAGGCGAGCTTCCCGTTCGGCCTGCACCCGCAGGCGCTCGAGGCGGCGGCGCCAGCCTGGCTCGGGCCGGCCGGCGGACCAGCAAGCCCGCGCGAGCGCTATCCGCAGCTTCGCTGGCGCGCGCGCCGCTAGCGGTTCAAACCTGTAAAGCAGCACTTATCTGGCTGTCCGTGCGTTTGCGCACGGGTTTGCTTCGATCACTGTGCCAGTTTCGGCACCACGACCTACCACGTGAACGCGCTCGGCCAGCGCGTGCGCAAGACGAACAGCCTCGGCGACACGGTGTACCACTACGACACCGGAGGACGGCTGATCGCCGAGACGAGCGCCGCGGGTGCTCTCAGGCGCGAGTACATCTACCTGGGCGACATCCCGGTCGCCGTGGTGGTGCAGCCATGAGCGCCGGCGCGAGAGCCCTCGCGCTCGGGCTGCTCCTCGCCGGCGTGGCGCAGGCGGCGAACGATGCGGCGTTCGTTTCGCAGAGCGTTCCGATTGCGATGGCGCCAAGCCAGGTGTACGCGGTCAGCGTGACCTTCCACAACACCGGCACCACGACCTGGACCCCGGGAAGCTTCCACCGCCTGGGCACCCAGAACCCGCAGGACAACACGCTCTGGACCGGCTCGACGCGGGTCATGCTCCCCGCGGGCACGAGCGTCGCCCCCGGCGCGAGCTACACCTTCAGCTTCAACGTCACCGCGCCCAGCACCCCGGGCACCTATCAGTTCCAATGGAAGATGCTCCAGGAGTCCGTGGAGTGGTTCGGCGTGCAGTCGACCAGCGTGCCCGTGACCGTCGGCGCGCTGGACACGAGCGTGAATTTCATCCACACGGATCACCTCGACACACCGCGGCTTGTTGCCAACTCGAGTGGCACGGCCGTCTGGAAGTGGGGGCAGCAGGAGCCCTTCGGCGTCAACCCGGCGGATGAGAACCCGAGCGGGCTCGGGAGCTTCGAGTTCAATCTACGGTTCCCGGGGCAGTATGCGGATAAGGAGACGAATCTTGCACAGAATTGGATGCGAGAGTTCGATCCCGGCACCGGCCGGTACATACAAAGTGATCCCCTTGGTCTGGATGGCGGAATCAACACGTATGCCTATGTAGGCTCATATTCGATTGGCGCTACCGATCCGACTGGTCTGTTTTCCACCCTGAACATGTGTGCCAACCCGGCGAACGCCGCCGCCTGCGCCGCAGCCGGCATAGGCGGCATAGCCGGCGGCGCCACGTCCTTGGCTACGAATGTGGCAAGCCAGCTTTCCCAGAATGCGTGCGTAAACTGGAATCAAGCAGCAACCGCGACAGCAATGGGTGCGTCAATGGGCGTAGCCATAGGTCCATTGACGCCGATGATGTCGGGAGGCGTGTCGAATCTAGGGGCAGCTACGGGCCCCCTCAACGCTTGGATACGTTTCGGACCGAGCTTCAGCATTTCCAAGAATGCTCCGACGACATTCTCGATCAAATACGGCTCGAATCCCTATTACGTGCAGCAGATCGGCAATCCGACCTTACAGTCGATAAACATTCAGCTCAGAAGTTCTTCAGTTCCACTACCAGGTCGAGCCTTTGGCGACCCCGGCCATATACATCTGCGGTGGTGACGAACGTTCATCGATCAAGTACGTTGCTGTTAACCGCATTTCGCCGATAGCATGAGACTCTTATGGGGCGAATTGATCTCGGCGAATATGGCTTCTTTCAGCAGTCCCCAAATACAAAATTTGAGGTCGCCCGAGAAGCAACGCGGGAGAGTATAGATGCTGTCTTACATAAGCTAGCCAACTCATCTTCTTTGGCCAAAGACCGAGTTTGCTATGTGCACGGCAAAGGTGGCAAACCAAAGGATTCTTACGCAGCGTTGCGTCAACGACCGGGAGTTGAAGTTGTCTACCTTAGAAGTCTGCTTCCTCGGTTTGCGCGGTTCATGCAATTCGCCGTAGCGAGCTACGAAGGATTGGTGCGAATCGACGACCTCGCTCGTCTGCCGAGAGTGTTCACCGAGCTAATGAATCTATCAGCGGTCGGAGTGTATTGCGTACGTGCAGCCTTTGAGGGCGATCTGGTTCGTTTGGCGAGCAGGCCGGGCGGGCTACGCCAGATTGATTTAGGCGTGAAGGCCGACTCGTCATACGCCTACTATATCGTCGATGCCGATAATGCCGAATCGCGCACAGGAATGATTGAAATCGTGTCGCACGGATTTGATACGCCCCTCGACATGATCCCTATTAGTTCGGACGGTCCATCCGCCGACGGCACGTGAGCGAGGGGATATCGGACGGGCCCGCTGCCCGCAGCGAGCTACTGATATACACCGCGACGCGGCAACCACCTTACGCGCGACCTGCAAAGGACATCTACGCTTATAAGAGCATGAACAACGGCTTCTGCTCGCGCGCCACGGCGACCACTCCGGCCAGCGCGTCCCATCCGGAGGTGTGACCGACTGCGTCGAGCCGCGCGAGGCTCGGATGCAGGTCGGGCGCCTGCCAAGCCGCGAGGTTGTCGAGCACCTCGTGCAGCGCCTCGTGCGCCTGGCCGAGCGCCGCGGCGGCGAGATGCGCGGCGCTGATCGCGCTGGTGCGCGACTCGAGGCGCGGCTCGAGCCAGCGCCACAGCGAATCGGCCTGCGCGCCGCGCCCGAGCCAGCGCAGCCCGAGCAGCACGCCGCCCAGGTAGTCGTCGCCCGACGGCGTGAGCCCGGGTCCCAGTCCGATCAGCTTCGCGGCCTCGTTCGCGAGCGCATGGCCGGCGAGCCAGCGATCGATCGCCTCGAGCGCGGGCTGCGCGTGCACGCTGAGCGCGTTGTGCACGCCGAGGATCGTGCATCCCAGGCCTTCCTCCGGCACGTGCCCATCCAGCGCCGCGCGCAGCGCGTCGAGGTGCGGGCGCGCGCCGCCTCGAAACGGAACGGGCTCCCAAAGCTGTGCATTTTCCAGGTTGACCGCGATTTTCTGCCGGAGAACCGGTTCTTCGAAACCGCGCACGAGCACGTTCAACGGCCCGCGCCCGAGCGACGCGTCGCCGATGCAGGCGTACTTGCCGTCAACGTGCACGTAAAAGCTGCGACGGAATACGGCGACGACTTCGCCTTCGCCGCCGGCTAGCGCGTCGCGCGCGGCACGGCCGGCGACCTCAGCGACGAGCGGCGAGGACATCCTCCAGCGCGCGCAGCGTGCGCTGCACCGCGTCCGGGCGCGCGTTGTAGCCCATGGTGCCGATGCGCCAGATGCGCCCGCGCAACGGGCCGAACGAGGTGCCGATCTCGATGCCGTGCTTCTCCAGCAGCGCGCGGCGCACCGCTTCGCCGTCCACGCCCTTCGGGATCACCACGCCGGTGACGTTCGGCATCTTGTGCTTCAGGTCCCCGTACAGCTCCAGGCCCATGGCCTTCAGCCCGGCGACCAACGCGTCGGATGCGCGCTGGTGGCGCGCGAACGCATTCGGCAGGCCTTCCTCGAGCAGGATGCGCGCGCACTCGTGCGCCGCATACAGCATGCTGGTCGCCTCGGTATGGTGGTTGAGCGCCTTGTCCGACCAGTAGTCCATGATCATCGCGAGGTCGAAGTAATTCGAGCGGATCACCGGCCCATCGCCGTCGGGTTGGTTTTTCTCCCTCAAGCCTTCCTCCACATGGCGTCTTCGGAGGATCCTTTTCTCTGCGCGCTCGTTGAGCGTGAGCGGCGCGCTGCCGGGCGGGCCGCCCATGCACTTCTGCAGGCCGGCGCTCACCACGTCGAGCTGCCAGGCGTCGACCGGCAGGTCCATGCCGCCGAGCGTCGCGGTCGCGTCCACATAGAGCAGGGCATCCGCATCCCTGCAGATCCGTCCCAGGCCGGAAAGCGGCTGCGCCATCGTGGTCGACGTATCGCCGTGGCTCACCGCGACGAGCTTCGGACGGTGCTTCTTGATCGCCTTCTCGAGCACGTCGTCCGGGAACACCGTCCCCCACTCGGCTTCGATAGCGGCGACGTCCGCTCCGCAGCGCCTGGCGATCTCGACCTTGAGGTTGCCGAAGCGGCCGAACACCGGCACGAGCACCTTGTCGCCCGGCTCGATCAGCGAGACGAGCGCGGCCTCGATCGCCGCGCGCGCGGTGCCGTCGACGAGCAGCGTCCATCGATTCTTCGTCTGGAACACGCCGCGGTAGAGCTCGGACGCCTCCCGCATGTACTGGCGGAACACCGGGTCGAACTGGCCGAGCAGCGGCAGGCTCATCACCGCGAGCACGCGCGGGTCGGCGTTGATCGGCCCCGGGCCCATCAGCAGGCGCTCGGGCGGACTGACGCGCCGAATCTCTTCCCTAGCCATGGGGATGGTTCTTCAGCCAATGGTTCGCGATGTCGATGCGCCGCGCGATCCAGGCCTTTTTTCCTCTCACGTACTTCAGAAAGCGCTCGAGAGAAGCGAGGCGGCCGGGCCGGCCCACCAGGCGGCAATGCAGGCCGACCGACATCATGCGGCCTTCCTCGGCGTACAGGACGTCAAAGCTGTCCTTGAGATAGTTGAAGAAGTCGTCGCCCGAGTTGAAGCCCTGCGCGGTGGCGAAGCGCATGTCGTTTGCGTCGAGCGTGTAGGGCACCACGAGCTGCGGCTTGCCGTATCGCGTGTCGTACCAGGGCAGGTCGTCGTTGTAGTCGTCGGCGTCGTAGACGAAGCCGCCGTCCTCGACCACCAGGCGCCGCGTATTCGGGCTGGTGCGCCCGGTGTACCAGCCGAGCGGGCGCTCGCCGGTGAGGCGGCGCTGGATCTCGATCGCGCGCTGCATGTGCTCGCGTTCTTCTTCTATCGGCATGGACTGGTAGTTGATCCAGCGCCAGCCGTGGCTCGCGATCTCGTGCCCGGCTTTGAGGAACGCCTCGACCGCGGCCGGATTACGCTCCATCGCCATCGCCACGCCGAACACGGTGAGCGGCATGTCGTAGCGCGCGAACAGCTCGAGGATGCGCCACACCCCGACGCGCGAGCCGTACTCGTAGATCGACTCCATCGACATGTGGCGCACGCCTTCGAGCGGCTGCGCGCCGACGATCTCCGAGAGGAAGGCTTCGGAAGCCTTGTCGCCGTGCAGGATCGAGTTCTCGCCGCCTTCCTCGTAATTCAGCACGAACTGCAGCGCCACGCGGGCGCTGCCCGGCCATCTCGGCTTCGGCGGCTTCCCGCCGTAGCCGAGGAGGTCACGCGGATAGCTGGAAGCGCTCAATGAAGTCGTAGAGCACGCGCACGCCCGCGGCGGCGTCGGCTTCGGTGATCGATTCGAGCGGGCTGTGGCTGATGCCGCCCTTGCAGCGCACGAACAGCATGCAGATTTCGGTGATCGCGCCGAGCGCCATGCCGTCGTGCCCCGCGCCGGAGGGCAGGCGGCGCACGCGAAAGCCCTGGCCCGCCACCGCGCGCTCCATCTGCGCGATCAGGCGCGGCGCGCAGGTCGTGACGCCGAAGTCCTGCAGGTTCTCGATCTGCGCTTCGAGGCCGCGCGCCTTGGCTACGCGGCGGATCTCCTCGTCGATGGCGCGGATCGCGTCCTCGCGCAACGAGTCCTTGGGCGCGCGCACGTCGACGGTGAACATGACTTCGCCCGGGATTACGTTGATCGCGCCCGGCTTCACCTCCAGGCGCCCGACCGTGCCGACCAGCTCGGGGTGGCTCTTCGCCACGCTTTCGACGGCGAGTGCGCACTCCGCGGCGCCGGCCAGCGCGTCGTGCCGCAGATTCATCGGCACCGTGCCCGCGTGCCCGGCCGCGCCGCGCAGCGTGACGCGCTGGCGCGAGAAGCCGTTGATCGCGGTTACCACGCCGACCGGCAGCCCTTCCGCCTCGAGTACCGGTCCTTGCTCTATATGGAGCTCGGCATAGGCCAGCACATCGCCCTTCTTTCGCGCGATGCTCGGAATAGCGGCCGGATCGAGGCCGAATCCGCGCAAGGCACTTGCCATGCTGTTGCCCTGCGGGTCCTTGGCGTCGAGCGCTCGCGGGTCGAAAATCCCCGCCACGGCGCGGCTGCCGAGGAGCGTGGTGCCGAAGCGCACGCCTTCCTCGTCGCCGAAGCCGATCACTTCGATCGCAAACGGAAGCCTTTTGTTTTTTGAATGCAAAATACTCACGCACTCGATGGCGCTCACCACGCCGAGCATGCCGTCGTACTTGCCGGCGTCGCGCACGGTGTCGAGGTGCGAACCGAGCATCAGGCACGGCAGGCCGGGGCGCTCGCCTTCGTAGCGGCCGGCCGCGTTGCCGATCGCGTCGAGCCTGGCCTGCATGCCGGCCTCGCGCATCCAGCCCAGCACCTGGTCGGTGGCGGCGCGCGCCTGCGGCGAGAGGAAAACGCGCGTCAGGCCGCCCGGAAGCTCGGAGTGCTGCGCGAGCGACTCGCAGCGCGCGAGGATCCTTTCGGCGGACAACATGCGCCGATACTATAGTGCATGGACCTTGCCGCCTGGCTCGCGCGGTTCGGCTCGGTATTCGAGCATTCGCCGTGGGTCGCGGAAGGCGCGTGGCGCGAGCGTCCGTACGCCGACGTCGATGAGCTGCATAAGGCGATGATGCGCGTGGTGGAAAGCGCGCCCCGGGAAAAGAAGCTCGCCCTGGTGCGCGCGCACCCGGAGCTCGCGGGCGGCGAGTCGCTCACCGTGGACTCGACGAGCGAGCAGGGGCGCCTCGGCTTCCACCGCCTGTCCAGGCCCGAGCTGGAGAGGATGCAGCGCCTGAACCGGGCCTACCGGGACAAGTTCGGCTTCCCGTGCATCGTGGCCCTGCGCCTGCATGCGAACCGGGACAGCGTGATGCGCGAAATGGAGCGCCGGCTGGGGAATAATGCGGACGCCGAGCTCGACACCGCGCTCGAGCAGATCGGCCACATCACGCGGGGGCGACTGGAGAAGATCTTCAATGGGTAAGCTGACCACGCACGTGCTCGACACCGCGAACGGCAGGCCGGGCGCCGGCATGAAAGTCGAGCTCGCGGTGCACGACGGCGCGGCCTGGAAGAAGCTGAAGAGCGTCACCACCAACAAGGACGGGCGCACCGACGAGCCGCTCGTCGAGGGCGCGGCGTTCAAGCCGGGCCAGTACCGCATCAAGTTCCACGTCGGGGAGTACTTCAACTCGAAGGAGTTCCTCGACGTGGTGCCGGTGCGCTTCAATATCCGCGACGCGGGGGCGCACTACCACGTGCCGCTGCTTTGCTCGCCGTGGAGCTACACCACCTACCGGGGGAGTTAGCCATGAAACACCTGCTTTTCGTTCTTTTTCTCATCGCCAGCCATGCGTTCGGCCAAACCTGGCCCACCAAGCCGGTGCGCGTGGTCGTCACGTTCTCGCCCGGCGGATCTTCCGACATCGTCGCGCGCCTGATCGGCGCGCCGCTGCAGGCCGAGCTCGGCCAGTCGGTGATCGTCGACAACAAGCCCGGCGCCGGCGGCACGATCGGCGCGCTCGAGGTGGCGCGCGCCGCGCCGGACGGCTACACGCTCCTGCTGTCCAACAGCGCGCCGATCAGCATCTCGCCCGCGATGCAGGACCAGCCGCGCTACGATCCGGTGGCCGGCTTTACGCACGTGTCCTACATCGGGTCGGTGGCGAACGTGTTCGTGGTGCATCCGTCCGTTCCCGCCACCTCGCTGCGCGAGCTGGTCGGCTGGATCAAGCAGCAGCCCAACCCGGTGAACTACGGCTCCGGCGGCATCGGCTCGATCGGCCACATCATCGGCGAGACGCTGAAGAAGGACCAGAACCTGCAAATGGAGCACGTCGGCTACAAGGGCTCCTCGCCGATGCACAACGACCTCCTCGCCGGCACCATCAAGCTCGCCATTGACACCCTGCCGCAGAACGTGCCGTTCATGAAGGACGGCAAGCTGCGCGCGCTCGCCGTCACCTCGCCCTCGCGCGCGCCGATGGCGCCCGACGTGCCGAGCGTGCTCGAGCTCGGGCAGAAGAAGCTGGTGGCGGAGAACTTCCTCGGCGTGTCCGGCCCCGCGGGCCTGCCGCGCCCGGTGGTCGAGCGCCTGCACGCCGCGATGAAGAAATCGCTCGCCAACCCGACCGTGCAGCAGCGCCTCGCCGAGCTCGGCGTGCAGGGGCGCGACATGACCCCGCAGGAATTCACCAAGTTCGTCGCCGACCAGGTGAAGGACTGGTACCAGCCGGTGAAGGACTCCGGGGCGAAACTGAACTGATGCCCGGCATTTCGATCCACGTGGTCGACGTGTCGCGCGGCGTAGTGGGCGCCGGCATGCGTATCGAGCTGCTTCAGGGCAGCAAGCGCATCGCCGAAGGCAGCGTCTCCACGAGCGGCCTGCTCGAGCACAAAGAGCGAGTCCCGGCCGGTCAGTACGAGGCGGTGTTCCATGTCGCCGAGTGGTATCGGGCGCAGCGCGTCGCGCTACCCGCCGTGCCGTTTCTCGACGTGGTGCGCTATTCGTTCGGCATCTCGGATTCCGAGCAGCACTACCACCTGCCGTTCAAGTGCACGCCGTGGGGCTATTCCTGCTTTAGAGGTGGCGCGTAGAAGCGTATCTCCTCGACTGGCTGACCCTGGGGGCGCGCTGGGCGCACATCGTGGTGGGCATCGCCTGGATCGGCGCGTCGTTCTACTTCATCTGGCTCGATAACCACCTCGAGAGCCGCAGCGGGGAGTTTGCCGGGGAGCTGTACGCGATCCACGGCGGCGGGTTCTACCGCGCGCAGAAGTACCGCGTCGCGCCCGCCGAGCTGCCGGCCACGCTGCACTGGTTCAAGTGGGAGGCGTACTGGACCTGGATCACCGGCTTCGCCCTGCTCACTCTGGTCTACTACGCCAACCCAACGCTCTATCTCATCGATCCGGCGGTGATGGCGCTTTCGCCCGCCGCCGCGATCGGCATCGGGCTCGCGAGCCTGGTGGTCGGGCTGGCGGTTTACGAAGGGCTTTGCCGCTCGCCGCTGGGGAAGCACGAGATTGCCTTTGCCGTTGTTCTGATCCTCTTTCTCGCATTCACCGCGTGGATCCTGACGCGCGTGTTCAGCGGCCGCGGCGCGTTCATTCACTTCGGCGCGATCCTCGGCACCATCATGGCGGGCAACGTGGCGCACGTGATCATTCCGGGGCAGCGCGAGCTGGTGCGCGCGAAGCAGGAAGGCCGCGAGCCGGACCCGAAATTCGGCATCCTCGGGAAGCAGCGCAGCGTGCACAACACCTACTTCACGCTGCCGGTGATCTTCACCATGATCTCCGGCCACCACGCCATGACCTACGGCCATCCGGCGTGGAACTGGGCGGTGCTGATCGGCATGGCGCTCGCCGGCGCGCTGGTGCGGCTATGGTTCGTCGCGCGGCACAAGGGCCGCGCGCCGGCATGGACGCTGGTGCTCGCGCTCTTTATCGCCGGGGTGGTGGTGGTGATGCTGGTGCCGCGGCCCTCATCCGGGGCAACCCCGTTCGCCGAGGTGAAGAGCGTGCTCGAGCGCCGCTGCGTCGCCTGCCACGCGCAGAACCCGCCGCCCAAGGGCGTAAGGCTCGACGACGAGGAGCGCATCCGCGCCTACGCCGCGCTGATCCGCCAGAACGTGCGCGCGCGCGCGATGCCGCCCGGCAACCTGACCGGCATGACCGACGAGGAGCGCTTGCTGATCGAACGATGGAATCCCTGACCGAGCTTTCCTGCACGCAACTGGCTGCCGCGATCCGCGAGCGCCGCGCCACGGCGGTGGCTGCGATGGAGGCGGTGCTTGAGCGCGCGCGCGCGGTGCAGCCCAAGCTGAACTGCTTCATTCGCATCGACGCCGAATCGGCGCTTGCCGCCGCGCACCTCGCCGACCGCGAGGTTGCGCGCGGCTACGTGCGCGGCCCGCTGCACGGCGTGCCGATGGCGCACAAGGACATGTACTACCGGCGCGGCGTGGTCTCGACTTGCGGCTCGAAGATCCTGCGGGACAGGCCGGCCGCCGGCACCGCGCGCGTGCTCGAGCACCTCGACGCCGCGGGCGCGATCCAGTTCGGCGTGCTCAACATGGCCGAGTTCGCCATGGGCCCGACCGGGCACAACTGGCATTTCGGCCACTGCCGCAATCCCTGGGACCCGCAACGCATCACCGGCGGCTCGTCTTCGGGCTCGGGCGCGTCGGTGGCGGCGCGCGCGAATTTCGCCGCGCTCGGCTCCGACACCGGCGGCTCGATCCGCCTGCCTTCGGCGTTCTGCGGCGTCGCCGGCATCCGGCCCACGCACGGGCGGGTCTCGGTCGAGAACATCCTGCCGCTTTGTCCTTCGCTCGATACGGTTGGGCCTCTTACGCGCACGGCGGCCGATGCCGCGCTGATCCTCGAGGTGATTGCCCCCGGGTTTGTTTTCAGACCGATTCCAATCAAAGGACTGCGGATCGGCAAGCCGCGCGGGATCTTCTACGAAGGTTGCGACGCGGAGATCGCCGCCGCGATGGAAGCGTCGCTCGAAGTGTTCCGCCGCCTCGGCGCTACGGTGCTCGAGGTCGAGCTGCCGGATTTCTCCAGGCTCAGCAATCTTGCCGCGGTGCTGCACGCCGCGGAGGCCAATCCGTTCCACGACGAGTGGTTCCGCACCCGGCCGCAGGACTACTCGGCGCAGGTGCGCGAGCGGCTGGAGAAGGGGCGCCCGACCCTCGCGCTCGACTACCTGAAGGCGCTGCAGGCGCGCACGCCGGCGATCCGCGAGTTCTGCGAGGCGGTGTTCTCGCAGGTCGACCTGGTGCACGGGCCGGTGGTGTCGTTCCAGACCCCGAGCATCGCCGAGACCGACATCTCGACCGGCGAGGCGGCGACGCAGATGCTCGGGCGCTTCGTGCGCCTCACGCGCCCGATCAGCTACCTCGGGCTGCCGGTGGCGTGCACCAACGCAGGATTCACCAAGGCCGGCATGCCGATCGGCATGCAGCTCATCGCGCCGCCGCACGACGAAGCCACGGCGCTGCGGGCGGCGCACGCGTTCGAGCTCGACAAGCCGTTTCCGGACTATCATCCGCCTGTCAATTCGGGGAGAACATGATGCGCCTGGTCGCTTTGCTCGCCGCCACGCTCGTTGCCGGCAGCGCGTTCGCACAGAAGGAAACCGCGCTGCGCTTCGCGCTCGACTGGCGCTTCGAGGGGCCGGCGGCGCCGTTCTTCGTCGCCATCGACAAGGGCTACTACAAGGCCGAGGGCCTCAGCGTGTCGATCGACCCCGGCGCGGGCTCGGTGGAAGGCATCAACCGCGTGGCTTCCGGCGCCTACGAGATCGGCTTCGCCGACATCAACTCGCTCATCAAGTACCGCGACAACCCGCGCAACCTGCCGGTCAAGGCGGTGATGATGGTCTACGACACGCCGGCTTTCTCGATCGTATCGCTGAAGAAGAACGGCATCGCCAAGCCCAAGGACCTGGAAGGCAAGGTGCTCGGCGCGCCCGCCGCCGACGGCGCGTACGCGCAGTGGCCGATCTTCGTGCAGGCGAACAAGATCGACGCCGCGAAGGTGAAGATCGAGAACATCGGCTTCCCGGTGCGCGAGCCGATGCTCGCGCAGGGCAAGGTCGACGCGATCGCCGGCTTCTGGTTCTCCTCCTACATGAACCTGAAGGCGAACGGCGTGAACGGCGACGACATCGTGGTGCTGCTCATGAAGGACTACGGCGTCGACCTGTACGGCAACGTGATCATCGCCAACCCCGATACCATGCGCTTCGCGCCGAAGGCGGTGGCGGGCTTCGTCCGGGCGACGATCCGCGGCGTGCAGGACACGGTGAAGAACCCGGAAGCCGCGATCGACTCGCTCATGAAGAGGAACCCGATCGCCAAGCGCGACGTCGAGCTCGAGCGCCTCAAGCTCTCGCTCGCCAAGAACTTCGTTACCCCCGAGGTGCAGAAGAACGGCTTCGGCGGCGTGGACATGAAGCGCCTCGAGCGCTCCATCGACCAGATCGGACTCACCTTCCAGTACACCAACAAGCCGAAGGCGGCCGACATCTTCACCGCGCAATACCTCCCGCCCAAGGACCAGCGCCTCATCAAGTAGTTTGGTCAAGCTCGAGAAGGTCTCGATGGCTTATGGCCGCGGCGCCGCCGCGGTCAGGGCCGTCGAGGACGTGAGCCTGGAGATCGCGCACGGCGAGTTCATCGCGGTGGTCGGCCCGTCGGGCTGCGGCAAGAGCTCGCTCATGAAGCTGATCTCCGGCCTGCACCGGCCGGCTTCCGGGCTCTTGACTCTCGATGGAAAGCCCATCGCCGGCCCGCTCAAATCGGTCGGCATGGCGTTCCAGAACTCCAACCTCCTGCCGTGGCGCACCGCGCTCGAGAACGTGCTGCTGCCGCTGGAGATCGTCGAGCCTTTTCGGTCCAGGTTCGATAGAGCTGCTTTTTCAGTAAAAGCCAAGGCGCTGCTCGAGTCCGTAGGGCTGCAGGGCTTTACGGAAAAACATCCCTGGGAATTGTCCGGCGGCATGCAGCAGCGCACCTCGATCTGCCGCGCGCTGATCCACGAGCCGGAGATCCTGCTGCTCGACGAGCCGTTCGGCGCGCTCGACGCGTTCACGCGCGAGGAGCTGTGGTGCGCGCTGCGCGACCTGCAGGCGGCGCGCAAGGTGACGGTGATGCTCGTCACCCACGACCTGCGCGAGGCGGTGTTCCTCGCCGACACGGTGTACGTGATGTCGAGCCGGCCCGGGCGCATCGTGCGCCGCTGCCCGGTGCCGCTCGCGCGCCCGCGCGACCTCGAGGTCACGTACACGCCGGCATTCCAGGATGTGGTGCACGAGCTGAGGGGCCTGATCCGTGGATAGGCGCGAGTTCGGCATCCGGGTTGTCTCGCCCGCGGTTTTTGTCATCGTCCTTTTCTTGATCTGGGAGATCGTCTGCAGGGTCCTCGACGTGCCGCTCACCATCCTGCCGGCGCCCTCCGACGTGTTCGCCGCGCTGTGGCAATACCGCGCGCCGATCATCGATAACTCGTGGGTGACGCTGTGGACCACGCTCGCCGGCTTCCTGATCGCCACGCTGTTCGGCCTTGCGCTCGGCATCGGGGTGGGCTGGCACCGCGCGCTCTATGCCGGCATCTACCCGGTGCTGATCGGCTTCAACTCGGTGCCGAAGGTGGCGGTGGTGCCGGTGCTCATCCTGTGGTTCGGCATCGGCGAGATCCCGGCGGTGATCACGGCGTTCCTCATTTCGTTTTTCCCGATCGTGGTGAACGTGGCGACCGGCCTCGCCACCACCGAGCCCGAGCTCGAGGACGTGCTGCGCGCGCTCGGCGCCTCGAAGCTCGACATCATGCGCAAGGTCGGCATCCCGCGCTCGCTGCCGTACTTCTTCGGCTCTCTCAAGGTGGCGATCACGCTCGCCTTCGTCGGCGCGGTGGTGTCGGAGACCGTGGGCGCGAACAAGGGCATCGGGAAACTCATGCTCGACGCGCAGGCCGCCTTCCAGGTGCCGATCGTGTTCGCGGGGCTTATCGTGCTGGCGGTGCTCGGCATCGCGCTCTACGCCGCCACCGCGGCGATCGAGGCGCGCTTCACCGGATGGGCTTTTCGCGGGCAGGCGAACCGCTAAAATCCCTTATGGCGCGTATCCCGTACGAAGACGAAATCATCATCTCGTGGGTGGAGCTGCACCGCGACGCGCGCTATCTGTCCGAAGTCCTGCACCAGAAAGGTCCGTGGAAGGGCATCATCGCGGTGACGCGCGGCGGCCTGGTGCCGGCGGCGCTGGTCGCGCGCGAGCTCGACATCCGCCTGATCGACACGATCTGCGTGACGAGCTACGACGCCGGCGCCGAGGCAGGAAAAGCGGGCGGTCCGGAGCAGCAGCAGGGCACGGTGCGGGTGCTGAAGGGCGTGAAGGGCGAGGGCGACGGCTACCTGCTGATCGACGATCTCGTGGACACCGGCAAGACCGCGCAGGCGGTGCGCCAGCTCCTGCCGAAGGCGCACTTCGCCTGCCTGTACGCGAAGCCGGCCGGCCGCCCGATCGTGGACACCTTCGTCAAGGAGTTCAAGCAGTCGAAGTGGATCCACTTCCCCTGGGACATCGAGTACAAGTTCGCCACGCCGATCAAGGACGGCGGCCGCGCCGTGCCGGGCCCGGAATAGATAAAAAAAGCCCCGCGGGAGCGGGGCTCGAACACGGCTCAGGGAGGAACTTCAGCCGTTCATGACGCCGGATGGTCTGGTCGGCGCTTCAGGTTGGTGCTTTCGGCTCAGGTACGTATCTAAGGCCGGATACATTCCCCGGGAAAAATGACTCCCGGATCGGCGGAGTAGCAGAGTGGGGAGCATGCGAGGGTCTGCAACGCCCTATACGTTGGTTCGATTCCAACCTCCGCCTCCAACCCTCTTTCAAGCCGGCTGTCCTCAGCCGTCCTTCTTGTCCTTGTCCTTGTCCTTGTCCTCGTCGGCCTGCACCGTGCACGACAGGTCGGTCGGGTGCACGAGCGGCGCGGCGTAGGCCGAGAGCTGGATCGCGCCGAGCAGCGCGAGCAATACGGTTGCGGACAGTGCTTTCATCGGGTCTCCTTGGATGGTTTGGGACTGCACGCCGATTAAAGCGGCGGCGTGTAACGGCAGAATTGCAGCCGCGCGCCCTTGTCACACTGCGTTACATGGCTTGACGCGCCGGTCGCGGCGGCGAAGATAGAGCCCGCGATGGAGCGCCCCGACCACGTGCTGGTCGTCGACGACGACGCCGAGATCCGCAAGCTGCTCGGCGAGTACCTGCAGCGCAACGGCTTTCGCGTCTCGCTCGCCACCGACGGCCGGGAGATGCGCCGCGCGCTCGAGCAGGCGCGCCCCGACATCGTGGTGCTGGACGTCATGCTGCCCGGCGACAGCGGGCTCTCGCTGTGCCGCGACCTGCGCGCCGGGCCGGGGCTGCCGGTCATCATGCTCACCGCGCGCGCCGAGGAAATCGACCGCATCCTCGGCCTCGAGATGGGCGCCGACGACTACCTCGCCAAGCCGTTCAGCCCGCGCGAGCTCCTGGCGCGCATCAAGAGCATCCTGCGCCGCACGCGCGCGCTGCCGCCCGCGCACAGCGACGCGCACCGGCTGCGCTTCGCCGGCTGGACGCTCGAGCTCGCGGCGCGCCAGCTGGTCTCGGCCGACGGCGTGGTGGTGCCGCTGTCGGGCGCGGAGTTCCGCCTGCTCACCGTGTTCGTCGAGCACCCGAACCGCGTGCTCGACCGCAACCAGCTCATGGACCTGACGGTCGGGCGCGACGGCACGCCCTACGACCGCTCGATCGACGTGCAGGTGAGCCGCCTGCGCGTGCGCCTGCGCGACGACGCGCGCGAGCCGCGCATCATCAAGACGGTGCGCAGCGAGGGCTACGTGTTCGCCGCGCTGGTGGAGCGGCTCGCCTGAGGCTGCTGCCGCGCTCGCTGTTCGGGCGCACGCTGCTGGTGCTCGCGGTCGGCCTCACGCTCGCGCAGCTCGGCAGCGTGGCGATCCACCTCTTCGACCGCGGCAGCTCGGTCTACCGCCTCGCCTCGGTGCAGCTCACCGCGCGCATCGGCCAGACCGCGCGCATCCTCAACCGCCTGCCGCCCGAGCACCGCGGCAAGGTGGTGGACGAGATCCGCGGGCGCAACCTGCGCGTGGTGCTGAGCGAGCGCCCGGTCAACATCGGGCGCGGGTTCAGCGAGCACGATCCCTACGAGCGGCAGTTCACCGAGGCGCTGCGCCAGCAGATCGGCGCGCCCTGGCCGGTCTCGGTCAACATCAATCCCAACGCGCGCCCGGCCGGCGCCTTCGAGCTGTGGATGGCGCGCTACTTCTACTTCCTGCTGCCGCAGCCCTACTCGATCGTGGTGCAGGTCGGGCTCGAGGACGGCAGCTACGCGGTGTTCGACGTGAACGTGCCGCAGGAGCCGCTCAGCCGCCTCGAGTCGCTGGTGCCGCTCTTGCTCCTCATGCTGCTGGTGTGCTTCGCGCTCGCCGCGTTCCTGGTGCGCATGATCACGCGCTCGCTCGACCGGCTGGCGCGCGCCGCCGACGCCTTCGGCCAGGACCCGGCGAGCCAGCCGCTGCCCGAGCAGGGCCCGAGCGAGATCCGGCGCGTGATCGCGGCGTTCAACCGCATGCAGGAGCGCGTGCGGCGCTATCTCGTCGAGCGCGGGCGGCTGCTCGGCGCGATCTCGCACGACCTCAAGACGCCGCTCACGCGGCTGCGCCTGCGCGCCGAGATGCTGCCCGACGCCGAGCTGCGCACCAAGATGCGGCGCGACCTGGACGAGATGCAGACCATGGTCGGCGCGACGCTCGACTTCTTCTCCGCGGTGGGCCGCGACGGCCAGCGCCAGCCGGTCGACGTCGGCGCGCTGATCGAGAGCGTGTGCGAGGACCGGCGCGAGGCCGGGCAGGCGCTCAGCGTGCGCGGCGCGCCGCTCGCGCCGTATCCCGCCGACCCGCAGGCGCTGCGCCGCTGCCTCGAGAACCTGATCGAGAACGCGATCCGCTACGGCGCATCGGCCGAGATCGAGATCGCCGACTCGCCGCGCGAGCTCAGGATCGCGATCCGCGACCGCGGCCCGGGTATCCCGGAGCCCGAGCTCGAGCGCGTGTTCGAGCCGTTCTACCGCCTGGAAGCCTCGCGCAACATGGCGAGCGGCGGCACCGGCCTCGGCCTGTCGATCGCGCGCAACATCGCGCGCTGGCACGGCGGCGAGGTGCGCCTCGCCAACGCCGCGCCCGGGCTCGTCGCCGAACTCGCGCTGCCGCGCTAGACTTTCCGCGTGAAGCTCGAGCTCGTGATCGGCAACAAGAACTATTCGTCCTGGTCGATGCGCCCGTGGGTGCTGCTGCGCCAGGCCCAGATCCCCTTCGCGGAGGTGCAGCTCAAGTTCGGCCCGGACACCACGGTGATCGGGGTGGAGAAGTACTCGCCCACCGGCAAGGTGCCGGTGCTGCTCGTCGACGGCGAGCCGGTGTGGGACACGCTGGCGATCTGCGAGACCGTCGCGGAGCTCTTTCCGGACAAGCACCTCTGGCCGGTTGATGCGCGCGCGCGCCGCGTGGCGCGCGCGGTATGCGCGGAGATGCACTCGGGCTTCCAGGGCGTGCGCTCCAGGATGCCGATGAACATCCGCGGCAGCTACCCCGGCAAGGGGCTCACGCCCGAGTCGAAGAAGGACATCGAGCGCATCGCGGCGCTGTGGATCGAGTGCCGCGAGAAATTCGGAAAAATGAGTGGCGGCGGCAGCCTGCTGTTCGGCGGGTTCTCGATCGCCGACGCCTTCTACGCGCCGGTGGTGATGCGCTTCCAGACCTACGCCGTCAAGCTGCCGGCCGCCGCGCAGGCCTACTGCGAGGCCGTCCAGGCGCTCGCCGCGGTCAGGGAATGGTGCGACGCCGGGCGGCGCGAGACCGAGTTCGTCGCCGAAGACGAGCCTTACGCAAAGCAGTGAAGGTCTATACCGTCGGCGGAGCGGTTCGCGACGAGCTGCTCGGCCGGCCGGTCAGGGAGCGCGACTACGTGGTGGTCGGCGCGACGCCGGAAGAGATGGTGGCGAAGGGCTTCAAGCCGGTCGGCAAGGATTTCCCGGTATTTCTTCATCCGAAGACGCACGAGGAGTACGCGCTTGCGCGGACCGAGAGAAAAAGCGGGCGCGGCTACAAGGGCTTTACCGTCTACGCTTCGCCCGAGGTGACGCTCGAGGAGGACCTCAGGCGCCGCGACCTCACCATCAACGCCATGGCGAAGGCCGAGGACGGCACGCTGGTCGATCCGTTTGGCGGGCGCAAAGATCTCTCCGCGAAAACCCTCAGGCATGTGAGCGAAGCCTTCGCGGAGAACCCGATGCGCATCCTGCGCGTGGCGCGCTTCGCCGCGCGGTTCGGCTTCGCCGTTCATGAAACCACCATGGCGCTCATGCAGCGCATGGTCGAGGCCGGCGAGACCGACTACCTCGTGCCGGAGCGCGTCTGGCAGGAATTCGCCAAAGGCCTTGCCGAGCCGCACGCCGAGAAGATGTTCGAGGTGCTCGAGGCGAGCGGCCTCCTGCGCCGCAACCTGCCCGAGATCGGCCGCTACCCGCGGCGCTTCGCCGGCTCGCTGGCGGCGCGCTATGCGCTGCTCGCCTGGCCGCTCGACGAGGCGCAGGTCGAGTCGCTCAGCAACCGCCTGCGCGCGCCGAACGAGGTGCGCGAGCTTGCCCTGGCGGCCGCGCGCTGCCGCAAGCGCCTGCACGCCAAGGACGCCGAGGGACTGCTCGAGCTGTTCAAGGCCGCCGATGCTTTTCGCCGGCCGCAGCGCTTTGCCGAGCTGCTCGACGCGGCGCAGGCTGCCGACGCCGGGATCGACCGGCCGCGCATCGAGCGCGCTCTCGAGGCAGCCGGCGCGATCGACGCGGCAAGCATCGCGCGCTCGGCGCAGGGGCCCGAGATCGCGCGCCGCATCGACGACGCGCGGCTTCAGGCGATCAGATCACTCGGCTGAGGAGCCAGACCAGCAGCGAAAAGGCGAGCGTGCTGGCGAGGGGAATGTAGTAGATTCGTCCGCGCACCGGGACGCTGAAGTCCCCGGGCAGCCGCCAGGCGCGAAAGCGCTGCGCCACCACCGCGAACACCACCAATACCAACAGCACCGTCACGAGCCACTTCACCATGATCGAACTCTATACCTGGAGCACACCGAACGGCCGCAAGGTTTCCATCATGCTCGAGGAGTGCGGCCTGCCGTACAACGTGCACAAGATCAACATAGGCACGAACAGCGAGCAGTTCGCGCCCGAGTACCTGAAGATCAACCCGAACGGCAAGATCCCGTCGATCGTCGATCCCGACGGCCCGGGCGGCAAGCCGATCGCGATGATGGAATCGGGCGCGATCCTGATCTACCTCGCGGACAAGACCAGGAAGTTTTTTCCCGAGAAGAACAAATATCAGGTCCTGCAATGGCTGATGTTCCAGATGGGCGGCGTCGGGCCCATGTTCGGCCAGGCGCACCACTTCATGCGCGCGAAGAAGGACGAGATTCCCTACGGCAGCGAGCGCTATGGGAACGAGGCCAAGCGCCTCTATGGCGTAATGGACAAGCATCTTTCCTCGCATAGGTTTTTCGCGGACGAATACTCCATCGCCGACATGGCGATCTACCCCTGGGTCGCCCGCCACGAATGGCACCGCGTCGAGCTCGGCGCGTTCCCTAGCGTGAAGCGCTGGTACGACGCGGTCGGCGCCCGCCCGGCGGTCATCAAGGGCATGGCGGTACCGCAGGTGTGAAGCGGCTGCTCTACCTGGGGCTGTTCTTCGCGCTCCAGGCGTTCGGCGTTGAAAAGCACTCGATTCCATCGCTGGACGGCAAGCAGCCCCTCGACGGCTACTGGTTCGCCGCGCTGGCACCCGGGCCTCGGCCGGCGGTGATCTCGCTGCACGGCTGCGGCGGGCTGCTTGACGCGAAGGGCGGCCTGAGCCGCAATCGCTACCGGGTCGCCGAGTACCTCAACGTCGAGGGCATGCACATGCTGGCGCTCGACAGCTTCACCACGCGCGGCATCAAGTCCATCTGCGAGACCGCGACGCGCCTGCGTACCTTCGACCACGAAGAGCGGCGCGCGGACGTCTACGCGGCGATCCGCTGGCTCTCGCAGCGCCCGGATGTGGACCGCGGGCGCATCGCCGTGGTCGGCTACTCCAACGGTGGCACCACGGTGCTGAGCGTGGTCGACCGCACGGACGAGCTGGTGCGCGCGCAGCCGCTGCACCCGCGCGCCGCGGTGGCTTTCTACCCGGGCTGCATTCGCTTCAACGAGATGTGGAACTACGAGATCGTCGCGCCGCTCCTGCTGATGATCGGGGCGCTGGACGAATGGACGGCGCCTGTGCACTGCCAGCGCCTGCAAGGCAAGGTGCGGCGCGCACAGAAGGATGCCTTGTTCGAGTACCTGGAGTTCCCCGGCGCCCATCACGGGTTCGACGGGTACGGTCCGCTCCAGGCGCGTACCGGGTTGCCGACGCGCACCGGCACTGCGACCGTCGGCGGCAACCCGGAGGCGCGCGACAAGGCGTTGCGCCGGATGTTTGAGTTCTTGTCCGAGACGATGGGCACCCCGCTGTCCCTTAGCCACGAAGCGCGCTTCCACGGCCATCGGTACGCCGTGCCGCCGGCAAGCGGCTTCGGCGCCGCCAGCGACGTTGCAGCGGTGCCGCTGTCGGAAACAGGGCGGGAACGCTACCAGTACTACCTGAAACAGGGCGCGCCCAAGGCGTTTGCCATCACCGAGAAACGCGGCTGGTTCCTGCGCTCGGACGACAGCGAGGCCATGGCGGTGGTCCTGCAGCGCTGCCAGCGGGCCAAGGTGCGCTGCTGGCTCTATGCGGTGGACGATCGGGTGGTGTGGAGCCCGCAGGCCGAGGCGCGCACCGATGCCGGCAAGCTGCGCCGCGTCGCCCCGCCTACAGGAGCGCTTTCCGCAGCCGGGATAAACTAGCGCCCGTGACCGCCGACTTGTCGCGCATCTCGCTCTTCCAGGGCATGAAGCCCGAAGCGCTGCGCGCGCTGAGCGAGCGAACCGCGGTGCGCTCGCTGCCGGCCGATGCGGTGCTCATGGAGCAGGGCGATCCGGCGGGACCTCTCTACGCGATCTTGCGCGGCCGGCTGAAGGTCTACCTGACCGGCCCGGAGGGCAAGGAAATCGTGGTCGACATCCGCGGCCCGGGCCAGTACCTGGGCGAGATGGCGCTCGACGGCGCGCCGCGCTCGGCGTCGGTGAAGGCGCTCGAGGCCTGCGAGGTGGCCGAGATCCCGCGCGAGGAGCTCGCCGGCCTGCTGCAGGCTCATCCCGACATCGCGCTGCACATGATCAAGAACCTGATCCGCCTCGCGCGCGGCCTGAACCTGAAGACGCTCGAGGACGTGCACACCCGCTCGGAGCTGCAGCTCTACATCGAGCAGCTGAAGTCGCGCCGCGGGGAAGACATGCCGAGCGTGAAGCGCTGGGTCACCGCGAAGCGCTGGGTGCTGGTGGCGCTGCTCGTGTTCGCGGTCGGGCAGTACTACTTCCTGGATGTGCTGCTCGAGATGATGTCGATGGGCGGCGGCGTGACCACTACCGCCGAGCGTATTTCGCCAGGAAGGCGTTGATCTCCTCGACGGCGAGCTGCGGCTCGCCGGGCAGCGGCTTCGAGCCCACCACGCGGTTCATCCACTCCATGTTCTCCTGCATGCGCGCCACCACGCGCGGCCATTCCGCCGCGGTGTGGCGCTGCGGGTCGGGCAGCACGTGGCACTGGTTGCACGCGAGGCGGAACGCCTCGCCCGAGGGTCGGTTTACCTCCGGGTAGCGCGCCGGGTCGAGCGGCTTCTGCGCGTAGCGCCGGAGGTAGGCGATCAGCGTCTTCGTCTCCTCGGCGCTCGGCGCCTTGACGCCGGCCATCATCTCGGCCATCAGCGTGCCCATGTTGCCCCTGCCTTCCATGCGCAGCACCATGCGCTGCACCACGCCCGGCCACTTCGCGGCGTGGTGCATCGCCGGGTTGGGCAGGTTGTGGCATTGCACGCAATAGGACAGCACCAGCTTCGCGCCCGGCGAGCCGCGCTCGGGCAGCTGCGCGGCATCGAAGGTCGGCGGCAGGATGCGCTCGAGCATCGGCCCGTGCGGGCTTGCTTCCCAGCGCCTCTTCGCCTCGTCGATCTCGCCCGCGGACGCGAGCGCCGCGACGAGCGTCAACAGCAGGAATTCAAAGCGTATGCGCACGATCGCCCCGGCTGAATCCTAGCAGCGGTGCCGCCACGCCCCGGCCGAGCGCGAGCACCTTGAAAAGTTCGCCCATCTCCGCCGGGGAGAGCAGGCGTTGCGCCTCGGCGGCGATCGGCGCGTAGTGCAGCGCGTTCTCGACGTTCGCCTGCGCGAGCACCTCGGTGATGCCGCAGTTCACCAGGAATTGCGCCTGCGACGTGTAGCCGAGTACCTCGAGTCCCACCGAGTGCGCCGCCTCGGCAAGCGCGCTGAAGTCCACGTGCGCGCTGATGTCCTGCTCGCCGGGGCGCTGGAACGGATCGGCGTGCGCGCGGTGCTGCGCGTGGCACATGAGCGTGCCCATCGAGCGCTGCGGGTGGTAGTACTCGCGGCGCGGGAAGCCGTAGTCGATGACGAAGATCGCGCCGCGCTCGAGGCGCTCGCCGAGCGTGCGCATCCACGCCTGGCCGGCCAGGCCGATCTCGCTGTCATAGGGCGGCGGAACGTCGATGGTTTTCGCGTACTCGAGCACCGCACCGCTCGCCGGCCGGTCTGCCCATGTCAAGTCCATGGATACGCCGCGCTCGACGATGCCGTGCTCGCGCCAGCCCACCGCGTGCACCGGCAGCGCGTCGACCACCTCGTTTGCCAGCATGATTCCATTCCACTTCCGGGGTAATTGATCGAGGAACTTCACCCGCTGCCCCAAGCGTTCGCTCTGGCGCGCGCGCAGCGCGGGGCTGGTTTCCAGGATGAGGTATTCGCGCTCCAGCTCGCCGAGCAGCGTCTCGGCCAGCGCGCCGCTGCCCGCGCCGAGCTCGAGGACCGGTCCGTCGAGCTCCTTCAGTTGATGGGCGAGCGTGCGGCCGAACAGCCGGCCGAGCTCGGGCGCGGTGACGAAATCGCCGCGCGCGCCGAACTGCCGGTCGCTGCGCCCGTAATACGCGCCGAGCGCGAGCTCCATGTAGCGCGCGAACGGGATCCAGCCGCCGGCCGCGGCGATCTCGCTGCGCAGTCGCTCAATCATGCGGGCAATCTAACCTAGAATCTCGCGCATGCAAGGCAAGGTGGCCTTGGTGACCGGCGGCGCGCGCCGCGTAGGCGCGGCCATCGCGCGCCAGCTGCACGGCGCGGGCGCGAGCGTGCTGCTGCATTACCGCGACTCGGAGGCCGACGCGGCGCGCCTCGAAGCCGAGCTGAACGCCGCGCGGCCGAAAAGCGCGGCGAAGGTAAAAGCCGAGCTGCTCGCGCCGGTCGCGCCGCGCGCGTTGCTCTCCGCCGCGCTCGACAGCTTCGGGCGCCTCGACGTGCTGGTGAACAACGCCTCGAGCTTCTTCCCGGTCGCCGTGGGCGCGATGGAATCCTCGCACTGGGAGGAGCTGATCGGCTCCAACCTGCGCGCCCCGCTCTTCATCGCGCAGCAGGCCGCCGCGGAGCTCGAGAAGAACGAAGGCTGCATCGTGAACATCGTCGACATCCATGCCGAGCGGCCGCTCAAGGGCTACGCGCTCTACAGCATCGCCAAGGCCGGCCTCGCGGCAATGACGCGCTCGCTCGCCATCGAGCTCGCGCCGCGCGTGCGCGTGAACGGCGTCGCGCCCGGCGCGATCGCCTGGCCCGATGACGGCCAGTTTCCCGAGGACGAGCGCGCGCGCGTCATCGCCACCACGCCGCTCGCGCGCAGCGGCTCGCCCGACGACGTGGCGCGCGCCGTGCTCTTCCTCGCAACGGCGCCGTACGTGACCGGGCAGATCGTCGCCGTCGACGGCGGCCGCTCCATCTTCATCTAAGGAAACCTCCATGGCCTGGGTCTGGCTCGTGCTCGCCGGTGTGCTCGAAATCGTCTGGGCGGTCGGCCTCAAGTACACCGACGGCTTCACGCGCCTCATCCCTTCCGCGATCACCGCGGCGGCGATGATCGCGAGCGTCTACTTCCTCGCCCTCGCGGTGCGCACCATTCCGATCGGCACCGGCTACGCCGTATGGACCGGCATCGGCGCGGTCGGCGTGGCGATCCTGGGCATGATCCTGTTCGGCGAGCCCAAAACAATCCTTCGCATCGGATCGATTCTTCTCATCGTTCTCGGGATCGTCGGGCTGAAGCTGGTCACGTCTTAGGCGTCACGAAGCCGATCGGGCGGCGGTGCGGTTGCGGCACGGACATAAGCTGACGCAGCGCTGCGATGACCTGCTCTAGTTGCGATTTCGTATCCGCAGCTAGAGCGTCGTGTTTTGACGCGAGCTGAGCGGTTCTCTTTTCCAGCTCGTCCAGTTTCCTCGCAAGATCCTTGTGCGTCGCCAAAGTAGCTCGCAGGCGCACGAAGGCGCGCACTACGAAAATCGACATCTCGATAGCGCGCGGCGAATTAAGAACGTTGGCCGCCATAAGGGCCCCATGTTCGGTAAACGCGTAGGGCACTTTTCGGCGGCCTCCCCAGGTGTTCAAACTTGAAGTCGCAATTTGCGACTTCAAGTTTCTAAGATCCTGTTTTCTAAGGGCGAATACGAAATCCGACGGGAACCGGAACCGGTTGCGCTTGATTTGCTCGTTGAGTCTTCTGGTCGTAACGCTGTAAAGCAGCGCGAGATCGGCATCGAGCAATACCTTCTCTCCACGTAACACCAAAATGCGACTGCCTATGTCGCGCGCACTGACTGGCGCCGCCGCTCGATCCATTTCCTCTTCAACGTACCCAGCCGGCTGCGGATGACATCCCGCCGCACGGTAAACTCCCTTCTCCTCATGTCCGCATATCCCGTTCGCCTGCATCGCGACCCGCGCAAGGCCGAGTACGAGCTCGGCAAGCTCGCGAAGCGCATTCGCCGCCAGGTCGGCGAGGCGATCGCCGACTACGCGATGATCGAGGCGGGCGACAAGGTGATGGTGTGCCTCTCGGGTGGCAAGGACAGCCACGGCCTGCTGGATATTCTGATTGGTTTAAAAACCAAATCTCCGGTTCCGTTCGATGTCATCGCAGTGAACCTGGACCAGAAGCAGCCCGGCTTCCCGGAGCACGTGCTGCCCGAGTACCTGAAGTCGCGCGGCGTGGATTTCCACATCGTCGAGCAGGACACCTATTCGGTGGTGAAGCGGGTGATCCCGGAAGGGCAGACGATGTGCTCGTTGTGCTCGCGGCTGCGACGCGGCGTGCTGTACCGGGTGGCGAGCGAGCTCGGCGCGACCAAGATCGCCCTCGGTCACCATCGCGACGACATCCTGGCGACGTTCTTCCTCAATCTCTTCAACGGCGGGCAGCTCAAGGCGATGCCGGCCAAGCTCGCCTCGGACGACGGCCGGCACGTGGTGATCCGCCCGCTCGCCTACGTGGCCGAGGCCGACCTCGCCGCCTATGCCGAGGCGAAGCGCTTCCCGATCATTCCCTGCACGCTGTGCGGGTCGCAGGACAACCTGCAGCGCAAGCAGATCGGCGAGATGCTGCGCGACTGGGAACGCCGGCACCCTGGACGCATCGAATCGATCATGCGCGCGATGAGCGAGGTGCGGCCCTCGCACCTGCTGGACCGCAAGCTTTTCGACTTCACGAACCTGAAATGAAACCGACGGTGCTCGAGCTGCGGCGCAGGAAGGGCGCCCGGTTCCCGATGCTCACGGCCTACGACTATCCGGGCGCGAAGCTGGTGGCCGAGGGCGGGGTGGATCTCATCCTGGTCGGCGATTCGCTCGGCATGGTGGTGCTCGGCTACGACTCCACGGTGGCCGTGACGATGGAAGACATGGTGCACCACACCCGCGCGGCGCGCCGCGGCGCCCCGCAGGCCTTTCTGGTCGCCGACCTGCCGTTTCTCTCCTACGGAACGCCGGAGCAGGCGCTCGCTAACGCGGCGCGGCTGATGAAGGATGCCGGCGCCGACTCGGTGAAGCTGGAAGGTGGCGAGGAGGTGCGGCCGATCGTCGAAGCCCTGGTGCGCGCCGGGGTGCCGGTGCTCGGCCATGTCGGGCTCACCCCGCAGACCGCATCGGCGCTCGGCGGCTTCAAGCTGCAGGGCCGCGACGAAGCCGACGCGCGGCGCATCCTGGAGGGCGCGGCGGTCCTGGAGCAGGCCGGCTGCTGGGGCGTGGTGCTGGAGCTCGTGCCGGCGCCGCTCGCGCGCCTCATCACCGGGCGCATCGGCATCCCGACCATCGGCATCGGCGCCGGCCCGCATTGCGACGGCCAGGTGCTCGTGTTCCACGACGTGGTGGGCATGTACGCGGGCTTCCGCCCCACGTTCGTGAAGCGCTACGCGGAAGCCGGCGGCGCGATCCGCGACGCCGTGGCGCGCTATGCCGCCGAGGTGAAGGATGGCAGCTTTCCCGGCGAGGGCCAGAGCTTCGGCATGCGCGAAGAGGTCCTAAAGAACCTGTCCGCGCATTAGGGTCAATCACGTTGCTGTCATCCGCACGCCACTACAATGCGTTTCAGTCGCTAAGAAGCCTACGAACATGACGCGCCCCATCGCCAGACTCCTCGGCCGCTCGAGCCTCATCGGCTTGATCGCGCTCGGCGGCGCATCCGTGACCGCGGACGACGCGGAAAAGCTGGTTCCCGACCCCGCGCTCGTTTCCGAGCCTGTGGTGCAGGTCTGGGGCGCGCGCACCCGGGGCGCGAAGGGCGTATTCGGCGTGCACACCTGGGTGGCGGTGAAGCCGCAGGGCGCGGCCGAGTACACCGTCTACGAGGTGATCGGCTGGAGGCTGCGCTGGGCGGAAAGCGTGGTGGTCGTGCGCAATCGCGCTCCGCACAGCTGGTTCGGCGCCGAGGGCGAGCTCTACGCGGAGAAGCGCGGCCCGGGTGTCGAAGAGCTGATCGCGCGCATCGACAAGGCTGCCCGGGACTATCCCTACGCGAGCACTTACAGCCTGTGGCCGGGACCGAACTCCAACACGTTCACCGCCTGGATCACGCGCGCGGTGCCGGAGCTGGGCGCTGACCTGCCAGCGACGGCGATCGGCAAGGACTACCTCGGCACCGACATGGTTTCCACCGCGCCGAGCGGGCGCGGCTTCCAGTTCTCGGTGCGCGGCCTGTTCGGCTTCGCCGCGAGCGGCGTGGACGGCGTCGAGCTGAACCTCCTGGGGCTCAACTTCGGCGTCAGCACTTCGGGCATCAAGCTGCCGATCATCGGCCGCATCGGCGCGCCGCACATCGATGCGGCGCTGCCGGACGTGCTGCCGGCGCAGCAGAACGCGCTCAATCCGTAGGCTTTAAAGCTTCAGCCTCGCGCTGCGGGCCATTTGCTCCACGTTCTGCTGGTGCCGCGCGAAGAAGCCGAGCTGCGGCGCGGCATAGAGCATCGCAAAAAGCTCGCCTCTCACCACCGTCCCGTATCCGACGCCGGCCAACAGGACGCTATCCACCTTGCGCGTCACGGAGAACTCGAAGCGGAATCCTTTCTCGCCGCCAAAAGTTGCCGGCTCCAGCTTTGCCAGCTTGAACACCGAGCCGTCGCGGGTCAACATGCCTTCGAACATGGCCACCACGTCGTCCGGTTGCATGGTGGCGCGGAAGCTGAAGTCCTTGCGTTTGCCCGAGCGGTCGGGCTGGTGCATGACCTCGCCGTCCTTGATGCCGGCATAGATGAGAAGCTGATCGACCGGCAGTCCTTCCATGGTCCAGGTCTGCGCGGGCCCGATGCCGGGGCCGCTCACGTGGTTCCAGGGGCCTTGCAGCTGCACGACCAGGCGGCCGCCGACGGTCTGCTCGCCGGTGTCCATCTTGGCCACGCTGGTACAGCCGCAAACTAGGGCGACCAGCAGAATTCTTGCGATTTTCATAACGCTTCCTCCAGGTAGGTCCTGATCATCGGCGCATCGGGTGCTTGTGGATCGAGCTCCAGGTAGCGCCGGAAGCTGAGCTTCGCTTCCGGCATCTGCTTGCGCGCGCGTTGCACAAGGCCGACGCTGCGATGCGTCTGCGGCGGCTCATTGCCGGCGGCGATTGCGGCGCTGAAATCCGCGAGCGCATATTCGAGGTCGCCTGGTCCCGCGCGCAGGCGGTAAGCTTCGCCGCGGGCATGGAAGTATTCACTTTGCATGGTGCCGCGCGAAAGCGCGCGCCCGAGCAGCGCGACGCTCTCTTCGTATTGTCCACGCCGCACTTCGTCGCCGAGCCATTCGCGCACGAACGGTGCGATCATCTGCTGCCACGTCGTCTGGTTAGTTTCCCCGCCCGGGTGGGCGCGCGCGAACTCGGCCAGCGCCGCCTCGCGCTCCTCGGGGCCCGGGTGTGTGGCGAAAAAGATGCTTTCCTGCGTGCCTTGTGGCCGCGCTTTCGTTTCCAGCAGAAGGTTGGCCCACACCTTGGCAGCCTCGGACACGTCGTAACCAGAGCGCTGCATGAGGATCGCGCCGATCCGGTCGGCCTCGCGCTCATGGTCGCGCGAGTAGGCGAGCATGCCGGCGAGCACGCCGACCTGGCCGACCAGCCCGGCTACGCCGAACAGGCCGAGGAACTGGCCGAAAGCAGCCCTGGATCTCGCATCGCGTAGTCGCTCGACACTGTGCCTGGAGATGTAGTGGCCGATCTCGTGGCCAAGCACCGCGGCCAGCTGTGCTTCGTTGTCTGCTCTCAGAAGCAGGCCGCTCCAAACTTGCATCATGCCGTTCGGCGCCATCGAGGCGTTGAACCAGGGCGTGCGCACAATATGGACGCGGATGTCCGGGCAATGGCTCGCGCCCAGCCGACACGCGATGTCCTCGACATAGGCGTGCAGCTTGTGGTCCCGAATCGCGAACGGGCTGCGTCGCAAACGTGTTTCGGCGCGATCCATCATGGCCCACAGGCCGCCTTCGTCGCTGGCAATGTCGGGGCGCGTGAAGCGCGGCGGAAAGTCCCATTCAATCGCCTGCTCCTGGGCGCCCGCCAGCGGCGGTAAAAGCGCTCCAGCGCAGGCGCACCCAGCACGCAGAAAGGCGCGCCGCTTCACTTCGAGCGCGGAAAATTCGACAGCAGGGCATCGATCGTCTCGGCGGCCTTGTCCGCCTCGCGCAGATCCCCGCTGCCGCGCTGCAGGCGGTTGAACCAGAGCACCCGGCCGGTCTCGAGCTCGACCAAGGATGCATAGCCAACCTGCATGCCACCGCCGACGCCGACGCCGAGCACTGCCAGCGCAATCATCGTTGCCACACGCTCCGCGCTGGCATAGCTGTCGCGCACCCACGTGAACAGCGCATAGTCCGCGCCGGTCGCCTTCTTGATCGCGCGTGTCGATTCGCCCAGCGACCAGTCGAGCTTGCCGTCCTTGGTCGGCAACTGAAGGAAGCCGGGGCCGAAGTGATGCATCGAGATCGCGCGCGCAATTGCGCCGTGCAGCGCGTTGATCTCGGCGAAGTCGTCCGCGTCCTTCTCGTCGAGGACCACGACGTCTAGCTTGAGCGCCTGCTTCTGCTTGTCGACCAGCGCGGCCCGGAAATGGCGCGATGCGGCTTCTGTCCAGTCCGCCTTGGGCTCGGGTACGCCGCCCGCGCTGATGGAGAATAGTTCGATGTCCGTTGGCATGACCGCAACGCGCGAGCCGGCCGAGAGCGCCGCAAAACCCGGCGCAAGGTTCTTGGATTGAGCAAAAGCTGAACTGCCAACGATGGCAAGTGCGACGACCACCGCCCTGCCCGTCGCAACGCATGGACGCATGGACCCCCCTTTCTCGGGGCCATCGTCCCCCCAGCAAAGGGCGGCCGCAATACCGTGATTACGGCGTCGATGCAGCTAGCTGGTCTTGATGTAGCTCGCTTCCAGGCAGACGTTCAGCACGGCCTGGCGCTTCTCCTCCTTCACCACCTTGAGCGCGCGCTCGAGCGCGGGCATCAGGCCCTGCGGCTCGGTGACGCGCTCGCCGTGCCCGCCGCTCGCCTTCACCACGTGCTCGAAGCGCGGCGAGGGCTCGAGCGTGGCGAACGGAGGCTCTTTCTCGGAAGAGGCAAAGCCCTTCGGGTAGGTGGCCAGGGTGGAACGATGCACCGCCGCCCAGCGCGCGTTGTTCGCGATCACGAACAGCACCGGCAGCTTCATCGCCTCCGAGGTGTAGTGCACCGCGGTCGGATTGCCGAACATGTACGCACCGTCGCCGACTGCGCAGATCACCGTCTTCTCCGGCGCGGCGAGCTTCGCGCCGAGCGCCGCGCCCATGCCCCAGCCCAGCCCGCCCGCCGACGGGTTGCCGAAGTAGCGGCCCGGCTCGCGGATCACCATCTCCTCGAGCACCGTCGGGTACTCGTTCACCAGGATGGTCTTGTCGTCGAGAAATTTGTTCAAGCACGCGGAGAGCCACTTGCCGGTGATCTGCGCCGGCACGGGCTCGACGCCGGCGCGCGCTTTTTCCCGGACGTGCTGCGAGTACTCGGTGATGACCTTCTTTCGCTCCTCGATCTGCTTGACTGACACGGCCTGTTTCTGCGCCGCGCGCCACAGCGCCTGGAGCGTCGGCGCGACCGCGCCGGTGAGCGCGAGGTCGGCGCGGAAGCCGCGCAAGGGATAGGACGCGAAGAGCGGATCGGTGCCGATGTGGATCACCTTCGCCTCGGGCTTGGGCTTGCCTTCCTTTGGGATCCACGGCACGTCGCACTCGACCACCAGCACCACGTCGGCTTCCTTGAGCAGCGCATGCGGGTCCCAGCCGCAGTGCATCGGGTGCTCGGTGGAAAGCGCGAGGTGGCGCGGCCGGTAGTGCACGACCGGCACGGCGAGGGTATTGGCGAGCTGCTCGATGGCCCGCGCTGATTCCAGGGTCCGGCCGCCGCTCGCGGTGATGAGAAGGGGGTGCCGGGCGGCGCCGAGCAGCTTGGCGGCCTCCTCGAGCGCTTCCGGGTCCGCGGCGGGCGCGGAGGCGGGGACGATGGTCGAGGCTTCCGAAAAACCGCTACTGAAACCGGAAGCGAGTACTTCCCTTGGAAGGGTGACGTACACCGGTCCCTGCGGCTCGCTCTTCGCAATGGCAAGGGCGCGGTCGATCACGGTCTCGACCTGCTCGGCGTGGCGCAGCTCGTAGTCCCACTTCACGAACTCGCGCAGCATGCCGCCCTGGTCGAAGTGCTCCTGCGCCCAATGGATGTAGTTGTTGCGTGCCGCCGGCACGGCGCCCGACTCGGTGAGCGGCGTGCGCCCGGCGGTGAAGAGAATCGGCACGTTCTGGCGCGAAGCGTTGATGAGGCCGTTCAGCGCGTTCGCGGTGCCGACGCCGACGTGCACCATCATCGCCTGCGGCTTTCCCGTCACCATGGCGTAGCCGTGCGCCATCGCGACGCCCATGTTCTCGTGCGGCACGACCACGATCTCGGGCAGCCGCCAGCCGACCTTCTGCCCCTTCGCGTACGCCTCGACCACCGGCGCGAAATCGGTGCCGCCGTTCGCGAACAGGTACTCCACGCCGCGCGCGGCCAGGAGGCCAAGCCATGCTTCCGCGGCGGTTTCGGGTTCGAAGGTGACGGGGTGGTCCGGTTTCATGCCGGAATGGTAATCCGCATCCACGTCTCGCCGGGCGTGCGCTCGACCAGCGCGGTGCGGCCCTTGAGGCGGTAGGTCAGGTAGCAAAGGTCGCGCACTTCCGACAGCGCTTCGGGGCGGAAGAGCGCCGCGGCGACGCCGGGCGCGCGCGCCGAAGGCGCGAGCAACCCGCTCTGCGCGCGGCGCCACAGGTGCCGTCCGAGCTGCTGCGTGAAGCTGTAGTCCCGCTTGTCGACGAGGCGCGGCTCGCGCGCCTGGCGCAGGTCGATGAGGATCGCCTCGCAGCGCACCTGGAATACCCGCCGCTCCCCGAGGATTTCCTTGTCCAGGGAAAAGCTGTCGGTCACGAAGCGGTGCCAGTGGTACACGGTCTCGTAGACCGTGGTCTCGAGCTCGAGCGCGCCGTACCACACGCCGTACTCGAGCCCGTCGGAGTAGCGCGTGGCCTGCCAGTTGTACGGCGCGAACGGATAGGTGATCACCGCGCCGTAGTCGAACGGGCGCGTGATGAGCGGCGCCGCGCTCGGAATGCGCGTGGCGCCTTCCGCGGCGATCGCCACCTCGCGATCGGCGGCGTCCTGCGCTAGGTCGTCGAAGAGATCCTGCGAGACCCGGATGCCCTTGATGTTGCGCACCAGGTCGCCGCGGAAGTCGACCACCTGGCGGACCAGGCCTTCGAACATGCGCTACCTGCCGCGCTCGAAGTCCAGGTAGCGCCGTACGGCGAGGATGCCCTCGTAGCCGTGGCGCCTCATGATGTCGAGCGGGGTGGCGCCGTTGAAGCGGCGGTTCGGCGTCGTCACCCAGCGGTAGGCGAGGCCGAGGTCATGCGGGAACAGGATGCGCAGCGCCTTGTGGATGCCGAGCAGGTGACCGGCGCGCGCGAGGAGATCCGCGCTGTCCGCGAACGGCTCGCCGCGCCGGTAGCGCGAAATGGTGGAGCGCGACTGCCCCGAGAGCCCGAGCAGTGCCGCCTGATCGTTCTGCGCCAGTTGCCAATGGTCCAGGAGGGCGACGACCATCTTGGCCAGGCGCTCGCGGCTCGCGCGGCTGCGCAGGTTGACTTGGGGGGCCTGCTCCAGCATGTCCCAGATGGTACTCTTAAAGTACCAATCCGGACAGTCTGAAAGGCGTATTGTCAAGGTCAGTTTGACAGCCTAACCTCGCGGCCATGAACTGCGCGGAGCGGCTGGTCGAGATGTTCGGCACCCAGGCAGACGTAGCGCGCGCGTTCCACCTGGACCGGGCCGTGGTCCACAACTGGGTCAAGACCGGCTACGTGCCGGCGCGCTGGGCGGGCGAGGTCGAGCGCGTGACTGCCGGACGTATCAGCGCCAGCGAAGTCATCCACGAAGCGAGCGTCAAGAACCCGGTGCGCGTGAAATCGCGTCCCGAGAATTTCGGCATTTTTTCAGAGGAAAACATGAGCCAGTACGCCCCCGCGAAGCGCATCCAGTCCTTCCACCCGCCGCAGCGCACGCTGATGGGGCCCGGCCCGACCGAGATCCACCCGCGCGTGCTCACCACCATGAGCCAGCCGGCGATCGGCTATCTCGACCCGATCTTCGTCGAGATGATGGAGGAGCTGAAGTCGCTGCTGCGCTACGTGTACCAGACCAAGAACGCGCTCACCTTCCCGCTCTCCGGGCCGGGCTCGGTGGGCATGGAGTACTGCTTCGTCAACATGGTCGCGCCCGGCGACAAGGTCGTGGTGTGCCAGAACGGCGTGTTCGGCGGCCGCATGCTCGAGAACGCGATCCGCTGCGGCGGCACGCCGATCCTGGTCGAGGACAAGTGGGGCGAGCCGGTCGACCCGAACAAGGTCGAGGACGCGCTGAAGAAGAACAAGGGCGTGTCGGTCGTCGCCTTCGTGCACGGGGAGACCTCGACCGGCTGCCAGTCGGACGCGAAGGCGCTGACCCAGATCGCGCACAAGCACGGCGCGATGGTGATCGTCGACGCCGTCACCACGCTCGGCGGCACGCCGGTGAAGGTCGACGAGTGGGAGATCGACGCGATCTACTCGGCGAGCCAGAAGTGCCTGTCGTGCACGCCGGGCCTCTCGCCCGTGTCGTTCTCCGACCGCGTGGTCGAGCACGTGAAGAAGAGGAAGGACAAGATCCACAGCTGGTTCATGGACATGAACCTGCTGTTCAACTACTGGAACGCGGGCACGCGCACCTACCACCACACCGCGCCGACCAACTCGCTGTTCGCGCTGCACGAGGCGCTGCTCCTGATCCGCGAGGAAGGGCTGGAGAACGCCTGGGCGCGCGCCACGCGCCACCATCTCGCGCTCAAGGCCGGCCTGCAGGCGATGGGCATCAACTTCCTGGTGCAGGAGAAGTACCAGCTGCCGCAGATGAACGCGGTGCTGTGCCCCGCGGGCGTCAACGAGGCGGAAGTGCGCAAGACGCTCCTGAACGAATTCGGCATCGAGATCGGCGCCGGCCTCGGGCCGCTCGCCGGCAAGATCTGGCGCATCGGCCTGATGGGCTACAGCTGCCGCCCGGACAACGTGATGCTGTGCCTGTCCGCGCTCGGCTCGGTGCTCTCCGACATGGGGTTGCCGATCCACGTCGGCGACGCGGAGGCCGCGGCGCACGGAGCCTACGCGCAGATGCACGTCAAGGACGCGCAAAGAAAGAAACGCGCCGCCTAGCCCGAAACTTGCATCTCGACGGCGATGCAATACGACATCGACATGGACGAGGAGTTTTTGCGCGTGCAGATGAGCGGGCGCGACACCGACCGTCCGCCCTCCGAAGTGTGCGCTCTAGTGCTGGCCGAAAGCCGCAAGCGCAACCGCAAGCGCATCCTGATCGAGCTCGACCAGAAGGTCCCGCTCTCGCCCACCAGCCAGTACCGCCTGGTCACCAACCTGCCGAAGCTCGGTTTCACCACCGAAGAGCGCATCGCCCTCGTGCATCGCGCGCCGGAGCACCAGAACGCCGCCCACTTCATCACCCTGCTGGGCCGCAACCACGACGTGATGGTGCGCAACTTCACCACGCTCGACGCGGCGAAGGCCTGGCTGCGCGGCGCAGACGCCTAGCGCCTCGCCGCGCGAGCGCGCGGGTCGCGCTGGTAGTATCCGGCGTCTGGATACGCTGACTCACGCGCTCTCGGGCGCGCTACTGGCAAGGGCAACTTCGAAGCAGAACATTCCGCGGCGCGTGGCCGCGGGCTTCTTCGCCTGCGCGGCGCCCGACCTCGACTTCGTGGTCGCCTTCGCCGGTCCGGTCGAGTACCTGCTCAACCACCGCGGCGTCACGCACTCGCTCGTCCTGCTGCCGGCGTGGGCGCTGCTCTATTCCTGGATCCTGGCCAAGCTGCTGCGCGACCCGGGCGGCTGGCGTGCGCTCTACGGCGTGACCGCGCTCGCGCTCTTCGCGCACATCGTGGGCGACCTCATCACCAGCTTCGGCACCATCGTGCTCGCGCCCTTCTCCGACTGGCGCGCCGCGATCGGCACCACCTTCATCATCGATCTTTGGTTCAGCGGCATCATCCTCGCCGGGCTGGTCGCATCGGCGTTTCTTCACAAGTCGCGCATTCCGGCCATCGCGGCGAGCGCGGTGCTCGCGGGGTACGTGGGCTTCCAGTACGTGCAGCGCCAGCACGCCCTGCGGTTCGGCGACGAATATGCAAGAAGCATGGAACTGAAGAACCCGCGCGTCAGCGCGCAGCCCCGGCCCGTATCCCCGTTCAACTGGACCGTATTCGTGAGCGACGACGAGGCGCACCGGTTTTCCCATGTCAATTTGATCAGGACAGAACCAAGACGCTACGCCCCGGGCGACGGCTTCATCGCGAGGGTCGACTCGCCCTATCTGCCGCTCAATCAGGCGATCTGGGTGACGCGCCCGCGCTACGGCGCCACCGACCAGGCGCTGATCAAGGAAGCCTGGAACTCTGCTCCGCTCGCCTTCTTTCGCTGGTTCGCCGACCTGCCGGCGTTCGACGGCATGGGCGAAGGTTCGACCTGCGTGTGGTTCACCGACCTCAGGTTTCTCACGCCTGGGCGTGAGGGCATGCCCTTCCGCTACCGCGTGTGCCGGGAGCGGCCGGGGTCGCCCTGGAAGCTCGTTATTTCTTGACCTGCCGGACGAAGCGGTCGGCGAGCTGCGCCTGGCCGGCGTAGGCGTCGAGCACCGGCTGCATCTTCTCGGCGAGCGCATCGAGCCGCTCGGCGGGCGCCGGGTGGGTCTTGAACATGAGCGCGAGCGCCGAGTCCTGCGCGTTCATCGCCTGCAGGGTCTGCAGCACCGAGGGCAGCCCGTAGGCGTCGTAGCCGCCGCGCGCCGCGATCACCACGCCGAGCTTGTCGGCCTCCAGCTCGTCGCCCTTGTCGAGGCCGCGGCTGTACATCTCGGTGCCGAACGCGATCAGCTTGTCGCGCGCCGGGCCGGCGCGGTCGCGCAGCGCGGCGGACATCGCGTCGCCGGCGAGCGCGCTCTGCGCGCCTTTCTGGATCGCCTTCAGGTGGTGCTTGCGCAGCACGTGCACGATCTCGTGGCCGAGCACGCCGGCGAGCTCGGCCTCGCTGCGCATCTTGTCGACGAGGCCCTTGGTAATGAAGATGGTGCCGCCCGGCACCGCGAAGGCGTTCACGTTCGGCGAGTCAAGCACGCCGAAGTGCCACGGCAGGTCGGGGCGCTCGGATTGCGCGGCGAGCCAGCGCCCCACGTGGTTCACGTAGCGCTGCAGCCCGGCATCCGCCACCAGCGGCGCCGCGCCGAGCAGGCGCGAGGCCACGTCGCGGCCGATCGAGATCTCCTCGGGCTCGTCGATGTCCTTCACCGCCTTGCCGACGTTCTTCACCGTGTCGACCATCTTGTTGATGTCGAAGCTGGGCAGGCGGAATTGCGCGTGCGCGCTGCCGGCCAGCACGAAAGTCAGGAGGAAGAGAAGGGCCTTCATTTCGGGTAATCCACGGGCTTCGCGCTGAGCTTGCCCTGCGCGGCGAATTTCTCCGCCGCGCCGCGGTCGGCGGCGAATTTCTCGAGCTTCTCCAGCTCCGCGGGGTTGGGCTGCGCGGTGGCGAGCTGCTCGGCGTCGAGGCCGCGCACGCCGGTGGTGACCTGCGTCCCGCTCGTGCCGGTGCGCGCCACGTTGAAGAGCTGCGTGAAGCCGCTCGCGCCCGGCTTGGCGGCCGCCGGCTCGCCGAAGCGCAGCGACAGCATGCGGACCCAGCCCTCGTTCGCGCCGGCCTTCACCCGCGTCCAGCCGCTCTTGCGCTCGAGCGCGTCGACCGCGGTGTTTTCCGCGAGCGTGGCGAGCGTGGCGGCGTCGGTGGCGGGTTCTTTCTTGAGCTCGGTGGGCTTGAGGATGGTGGCGGGCTCGGCGAGCGCCGCGAGGGGCAGGAGAAGCAGGGCCGCGAGGGCTTTCATGGCTTTCGTCTTGGTTCGAGCAACTCTACAGGCTGCGCGCGTCCTTTGACAGGGAATGTACCGCAAGACACGAACTCGAAGGCGTCGCCGCAGCGCTCGGCGGTCTCGCGCGACACCAGGATGCGGCGCTTCGCGTCCTTGGTCAGGCCCTCGATGCGGCTCGCCAGGTTCACCGTGTCGCCGATCGCGGTGTATTCGAGCCGCTTCTGCGAGCCCATCAGGCCGACCACCGCCGGCCCGGAGTGCAGGCCGATGCCGACGTCGAAGTCGGTATTCTCGGCGCCGAGCTCGCGCTTGAAGGCGGCGAGCGTGTCGGCCATGTCGAGCGCGCAGGCCACGGCGTTGCGCGCATGGTCGGGGTCGTCGAGCGGCGCGCCCCAGATGCCCATGATGCAGTCGCCGATGAACTTGTCGAGCGAGCCGCCGTGCTTGAACACCACGTCCACCTGCAGCGAGAAATAGCGGTTGAGGAGCGCGATTACCTCCTCGGGCTTGCGCGTCTCGGAGAGCGTGGTGAAGCCGCGGATGTCGGAAAAGAGCAGCGTCACGTCGCGCCGCCCGGTCTCGATGCCGCCGCGCTCGACGAGCTGGCGCGCCACGTGCGGGTTGGTGAAGCGCGAGAACTCGGCGATGGCCTGCTGGCGCTCGCGCCGCGCGCGCAGGTACTCCCCGAGCGCAGCCGCGGCGTAGAACGTCCAGGCCGCGGCGAGCGGCGTCAGCACCGGCCACAACACCAGCCGTCCGACCAGCACCCATTGGAGGAGGATCGCCAGTGCAGTGGCAAGCGCGAGCGCGGCGCCGATCACGCGCACTTCGAGGCCGCGATGAAAAGCCACATAAAGAATAACGAGCAAGACAACGCCGAGGCCGGCCGCCCACCACGGCGCCAGGTAGCGCGCATGGCGCCGGTTCTTCAGGTTCTCGATCGCGGTGCCGAGGATCTCCGCGCCGGGATGGAAGGTGTGCATCGGCGTGACGCGCAGGTCCTGCAGCCCGGTCGCGGCGGTGCCGACGATGACGATCTTGCCCGCGAACTCGGCGGCGGGACGCTGCTTCACCGAGCGGCCGAAGTCCTCGTAGAGGTCGGAGAACGACACGCGTGGAAAGGCATTGGCGGCGCCGCGCCACGCGAGCACGATCCGCTCCTCGTCCGGCACCGGGAAGCCGAGGTCGAACGCCACGCGCGCGGGCAGCGACGGGATCTGCCATCCGGCGAAGGTCTCGCGCATCAGGTACTGGCGGCCCACGCCGTCGGCGTCGTCCCGGAAAGTGATGAGGCCGGCGCGCGCATGCGTCTGCTTGGGCAGCACGAGCGGTGGCACCAGCGCGATCTTCGCCTCCGGATCGGCGCCCTTCGAGCGCACCAGGCCGAAGTCGCCGGCGTAGTCGCCGATGCGCACGCCCTTGGCGTCGCTCGCTTCCGGCAGGCGCAGGAACGCGAAGTAGGTATTGGGATGCCGCGCGGCGGACTCGGCGAACGCGGCGTCGTCCTGCGGGCGGAAGCGGTCGCGCTCGACGAACATCATGTCGAACACGATAGCGCGCGGCTTCTGCGCGGCGAGCCCCTCGATGAGGTCGGCGTACACCACGCGCGGCCAGGGCCAGCGGCCGGCCTCGCCTTCCATGGCGGCGAGGCTCTTCTCGTCGATGTCCACCAGCACGATGTCCGGGTCGGGGGCGAGCGCCGCGGCGTGGCGCTTGACGAAGCCGTCGAGCAGCCGGTTCTCGAGCGGGCGCATCCAGTGCAGCCAGAACATCTCGAGCGAGAGCACGGCCAGCACCGCGGCGAGCAGGACCGCGAGCCCGCGGCGCTTCATCGGCCGTCCATCACTTCCTTCAGCGCGTGGAACAGGTCCACGCTGGCGTCGATCTCGTCGCGGTTGATCGACACGCTTTCCACGTTGATGCCGAGCGGGATGTGGCTTGCGTACGCGCCGTCCAGGATGCGCCGCAGGTTGTCGCGGCAGATCTCGATCGAGCGCGCGAGCGGGTTGGCCGCGCCGAGGATCGCGCGCTCGGTGTCGGCGGAAACGTTGACGCCCAGCCAGCGCAGGAACGCGAGCGTCTTCTCGCGCCCGCAGGGCGCGAAGGTCAGCACCACGCGCTTCGGCGCCGCGCCCGCGCCGCGGCAGTCGCGCAGGTAGTCGGCGAGCAGGCGCTGGGTCGGCGGCGCGTGGTAGACCGTCTGCGAGATGAAGTAGCCGCAGCCCTCGATGCCCTTGGCGAGAAGCCGCGCGGCCTCGCTGCGCTCGCTGTCGTGGCGCTCCGCGATCACCACGCCGCCCACCACGAAATCCTCGGTGTTCGCGGCGATGCGAATCGCGCGCGAGAGCGGAAGCGGATAGCGCACCCCGGACGCCGGCCTGCCGACGATGGACAGGAACTCGATGTCACCTTTCGACTCGGCGAGCCAGGCGCGCCAGCTGGCCTCGTCCATGGTGCCGAGTGCCTTGTAGACCACGGCCGGCAGCTTGAAGTGCTTTGCATACTCGCGCGGGTCGATGGTACCGACGAAAGGGAAGGGCCGCGGATTCTGCGCGCGGCCGGTCTCGTCCTGGATGTCGTAGAGCACCACGCCGTCGAGCGGCAGTGCGGCGAGGCGCCCGGCGAGCTTGTCGGCCGCCGCCGCTACCGCTTCCGGCGCGGTGCCGAGGCGCGGCGGGGTCGTGCCGTACAGCAGGACCGTCTGCCCGCGATCAGGCAGCTTTGCCCTGAGATCCATTCACGAACGGCTTGAGCGCGGCATAGATCGCGCGATTCACCGGCGCATCGATGCCCGCTTCCGCGCTCATCTTGGCGACCGCGCCGCACAGCCACGGCGCCTCGAGGCGGTTGCCGGCTTCCAGGTCGTGCGCCATCGAGGCGCGCATCTCGGCGGGCAGCGTATCGAGGAACGCCACGCGCCCGCCGACATAGTCCTCGGGCACGTCGACGCCCCGCGCGCGCGCCAGGCGATAAGTCTCGCGCATCGCCTGCTCGAACATCCAGCGCAGGTCCGGGTCGGCACGCACCACGCCGAGCGGCACGCGCGCCGACGCGGTGCAGCCGCTCACGGCGACCAGGAAGATGAACTTCTGCCAGATCACGCGCTGGATGTCGTCGGCGAGCTTGGCGTTGATGCCGGCGCCCTGGCACGCGCCGTGGAAAGCCGCGGCCGCGGCGCGCTGCGACGGCACGAGCGCGCCGAACTCCAGGCCGGCCATCTGGCCGATGTGCTCGATCACGCCGGGCGCGGCGATGCGCGTGGCGATATACGCCGAGCCGCCCAGAACTTTTTCTTCACCAAAAATTTTTCTCAAACGCTCGACCGATTCCACCCCGTTCTGGAACGGGATCACGAGCGTCCTCGGACCGACGACCGGTCGCAGCAGCTCGGCGGCGCTCTCGGTGTCCCACAGCTTCACCGCGAACATCACCACGTCGACCGTCCCGCCGGCGTCGGCGGCACGCTCGAACACCTGGACCTTGAGCTGTGCCGAGCCGTGCGGGCTCTTCAGCGTGAGCCCGTTCTCCTTCAGCGCGGCGAGGTGCTTGCCGCGCGCGAAGAACACCACGTCGTGGCCGGCCTGCTGCAGGCGCGCGCCGAAATAGCCGCCCACGCCGCCCGCTCCCATTGCTGCGATCCGCATGACGGTTTCAGTACCGGTAATGGTCGCTCTTGTAAGGCCCGTCTTTCGGCAGGCCCACGTAGCGCGCCTGCTCGTCGGTCAACTCGGTGAGCATGGCGCCGAGCTTGGAGAGCTGCAGGCGCGCCACTTTCTCGTCGAGGCGCTTGGGCAGGATGTACACGCCGATTGGATACTTGGCGGTGTTGCCGTAGAGCTCGATCTGCGCCAGTACCTGGTTTGCGAACGACGAGCTCATCACGTACGACGGGTGCCCGGTCGCGCAGCCCAGGTTCACCAGGCGGCCCTCGGCGAGCAGGATGATGCGCTTGCCGTCCGGGAAGATGATGTGGTCGACCTGCGGCTTGATGTTTTCCCACGTGTACTGCTTGAGCGCGGCCACGTCGATCTCGTTGTCGAAGTGCCCGATGTTGCACACGATGGCGTTGTTCTTCATGCGCTTCATGTGCTCGTGGGTGATCACCTTGTAGTTGCCGGTGGCGGTGACGAAGATGTCCGCCTTGTCCGCCGCGTACTCCATGGTGACGACCTTGTAGCCTTCCATCGCCGCCTGCAGCGCGCAGATCGGGTCGATCTCGGTCACCCACACCTGCGCCTGCAGCCCGCGCAGCGCCTGGGCCGAGCCCTTGCCGACCTCGCCGTAGCCGCAGATCACCGCCACCTTGCCCGCCACCATCACGTCGGTGGCGCGCTTGATGCCGTCGACCAGCGATTCGCGGCAGCCGTAGATGTTGTCGAACTTGGACTTCGTCACCGAGTCGTTCACGTTGATGGCCGGGAAGAGCAGGCGCTTTTCCTTCGCCATCTGGTAGAGGCGATGCACGCCGGTGGTGGTCTCCTCGGTGACCCCCTTGATGTCCTTCGCCATCTCGGCGTACCAGCCCGGTTTTCTGTTTTTAATCGACTTGAACAAGGAAATCTCCTCGTCGCTGCCGGGATTCGACAGCAGGCCGGGGTCCTTTTGCGCGCGCTGGCCCAGATGGACGAGCAGCGTAGCGTCGCCGCCGTCGTCGAGGATCATGTTGGGCCCCTTGCCCGGGCCGAACTCGAAGATCTTGTGCGTGTATTCCCAGTACTCGTCGAGCGACTCGCCCTTGTAGGCGAACACCGGGATGCCGGCGGCGGCGATCGCCGCGGCGGCGTGGTCCTGGGTGGAGAAGATGTTGCACGAGGCCCAGCGCACCTCGGCGCCGAGCGCCTTCAGCGTCTCGATCAGCACCGCGGTCTGGATCGTCATGTGCAGCGAGCCGGCAATGCGCGCGCCCTTGAGCGGCTGCTTGGCGGCGAACTCCTTGCGGATCGCCATCAGCGCCGGCATCTCGGACTCGGCGATCGCGATCTCCTTGCGTCCCCAGTCGGCGAGCGCCAGGTCGGCGACTTTGAAATCGGTGAACTTCGAATCGATCTTCATCAAATGGCTCCTGGAAATGAAAAGCGCCCGCACCGTTTCCGGTGCGAGCGCCGTTGTCTTTAGCTGAGCCTGACCCCTGCGTGGAAAAGGGACGCAACGCTCCTCAGCGGACGAAATTATACTTGATGGATGCCCGCTTCGATCGTGGCCAGCGTCGTTTTCCTGAAGATCCAGGACTTTGCGCGCCGTCCGGCGACCGAGCAGGCGCGCCTGCGCGCGCAGCTGCAGGCCGTGGTGGCTGTCACCGCCGCCGAGATTCCGCCCGCGGGACGCGTGATGCTCGACGCGGCCGATGGTGCGGCCATCGTGGTGCTCGACGACCCGCGCGCCGCGCTCAGGCTGGCCGAGCGCGCCCTCAATGCCGTGGCGGTCGGGCTGCCGCTCTCCGCCGGGCTCAACCACGGCGCCTTGCAGCTCGCCGGCCGAAAAGGCGGCGAGGGCATGACGGGCGACGGCATCGCGGTGGCGGCCGCCATTGCCGCCTTCGCGGGTGCGTCGCGCGTGCTGGTGTCGCGCTCGTTCCGCGATGCGGTGGCGGAGGCCCGCCCCGGCGCCGAGGCGCCGCTCGCCTCGGCCGGCACGTTCACCGACCCGGGGCTGCGCACGCACGAGGTGTTCACGCCGAACGAGCGCGCGCTCGCACGGCGCAGCCGGCGCTACGGCTTCGTCGGCCTGGTGCTCGTCGTGGTCCTGGTCGGCGCCGGCGTCACCATGCGCTCGGCCAACCCGCGCCAGCAGCCGTTCGTGGACGCGATGATCGAGAAGACCGTGCCGTACTGGCGCAGCCTGGTGCGGCGCGTGAGCTACTGATGGCGAAGAGCGCGAAGAAAATCGGGCGCTACAAGATCCTCGGCGAGCTCGGCCGCGGCGCGATGGGCGTGGTGTACAAGGCGGAAGATCCGAACCTCGACCGCATCGTCGCGCTGAAGACCATCAATCTCGAGAAAGACACCGAGGGGCGCGCCGAATACCAGAAGCGCTTCATGCTCGAGGCCAAGGCGGCGGGCAAGCTCAACCACCCGAACATCGTCACCACGTTCGACTTCGGCGAGACCGACGGCGTGGCGTACCTCGCGATGGAGCTGCTCGAGGGCACCGACCTGCGCAAGCGCGTGCAGCAGGGCAGCATTCCGCCCATCGAGGCGGTCGAGATCGCCTGCCAGATCGCCGAGGGCCTCGCCTACGCGCACCACCGCGGCATCGTGCATCGCGACATCAAGCCCGGCAACATCATGCTGCCGGAGCGCGGGCCGGCCAAGATCATGGACTTCGGCCTCGCGCGCATGCGCCTCGCCGACCACAAGACCAGCACCGGCATCGTGCTCGGCACGCCGCGCTACATGTCCCCCGAGCAGATCTCCGGGCAGCCGGTCGACCACCGCTCGGACATCTTCTCGCTCGGCATCGTGGTGTGGGAGATGCTCACCGGGCGGCGCCTCTTTAGCGGCACCGAGATGGCGCAGGTCAGCCACAGCATCACCTACGACGAGCACGAGCCGCCCACGCGCGTGAACCCGGAGCTGCCGGCCATGCTCGACTTCGTGGTGGCGCGCGCGCTGAAGAAGGACCCGGCGGTGCGCTACCAGGACGCCGACGAGATGGCGGCCGACCTGCACACCTGCCTCGCCGAGCTGCGCGCGAGCGAGGAGGGCGCGGACGCGCCCGGCGAAGGCAGCAAGACGGTGAAGCTCGGCGACTCGGGCGAGCCGACGGTCGGCGCGCCGCCCGCCAGCGCGATCGCCACCGACACGCGCCTGCCGGTGTCGCGCCACTTCGATTCCACCGTCGCGCTGAAGCGCCTGGCGAAGTCGCAGCGCACCGGCCGTCCGGCCCGGCCGGTCGGCTTCCTGCGGCGCATCGCGTACGACACGCTGCCGCGGCGCCTGTTCGTCGTCACCGCGCTCGCCGCGGCGGCCGGCAGCCTGATCGCTTTTATCTAGTCTTCGAAGGTGATGAGGCCCATGCCCGTGGTCATGGGCGCGTAGTAGTGCCGGTGCACGCGCCGCGCATTTGGCGACAGCGCGCCGCGCATGGTGAGCCACATGATGAGCTCGACCGCCTCGGCGCCGGCCTCCTCCATGATCTTGTGGTGCGAGATCCCGGCGAGTCCTTCGGGGTTGCGCTCCAGCTCGTCCAGGAACCACTGGTCGAACTTCTCGTTCATGAAGCCGAAGCGCTTGCCCTGCAGCTGGTGCGACATGCCGCCAGTGCCGAGCACCACGACCTTTAGATCTTTTTCGTAGGAAGAGACTGCATTCCGGATCGCCTGTCCGAGCCTGAAACAGCGCCGCGCGGTTGGCAAGGGATGCTGGATCACGTTGACTTGCAGCGGCACGCTTTTTACCGGCCATCCGGCACTCGTATGCGGGAAGCACAGGTTCATCGGCACGAGGAAGCCGTGCTCGACGCCCATGTCCTGGCACACCGTGAGGTCGAACTCCTGCTCGACGAGCGCTTCGCAGAGATGGATCGAGAACTCGGCGTCGCCCGCGACCTCGGGCAAAGCGCGGGTGCCGAAACCCTCATCGGCGATGGCGTAGCGATCCGCGACGCCGAGCGCGAAGGTCGGGTACTTGTCGAAGGTGAAATCGGCGACGTGGTCGTTGTAGACCACGATCGCGACGTCCGGCTTGAGCTTCTCCAGCCAGGAGCGCACCGGCACGTAGGCGTCGAAGAGCGGCTTCCACGCCGGGTCCTGCTCGCGCTTGCGGTCGACCACCGGTCCCACCGACGGCACGTGCGACAACCCGATGCCGCCGACGATCCTAGACGGCACCTTTGATGTTCCGGGTGGAAAGGAATTGCTCGTAGGTCTCGCCGCGCATCTGCGCGCCCATCCTGTACAGGCTGTTGCCGGTCGCCGAGCCGATCTTGAGCATGGCGTAGATGTTCATGCCGGCTTCGATCAGGCCTTTGAAGTCGCGCGCGCGGATCAGCTGCTTCTCTTCTTCATTCAAGAAAAATCTCTGCATGAAGGCTTCTTCGTCGCGCTTGAACGCGTCGCGCTCGGCGGGCGAGCACAGCGCCGCGCACATCCGGTTCAGCCGCACGCCGCGGCGCGAGAGCCGCAGGTCGAAGATGCTGGTGTCGGGAATTACAGCTTTCCCCACACTTCCTTGGCGGTGTCGATGCAGAGCTTCAGCTTGGCTTTCTCCTGCTCGACCGTGAGGTTGTTGCCGTGGTGCGTGCTCGAGAATCCGCATTGCGGCGAGAGGCACAGGTTTTCGAGCGGCACGAACTTGGACGCGGCCTCGATACGCTGCTTCAGTTTTTCCTTCGATTCCAGCTCCGGCACTTTCGATGAAACCAGGCCGAGCACCACGCGCTTGCCCTTCGGGATGTGGCGCAGCGGCTCGAAGCCGCCCGAGCGCTCGTCGTCGTACTCGAGGAAGAAGCCGTCCACGTCGATGGTCGAGAACGCGGTCTCGGCCACGTAGTCGTAGCCGCCCTTCGCGAGCCAGGTGCTGCGGAAGTTGCCGCGGCAGGTGTGGATCGCCACCGTCATGTCGTCGGGGACGTCGCGAATCGCTTCGTTCACCGCCTGCGCGTAGATCGCCACGTCCTTCTTCGGATCGTCGCCGAGCTTGCGGAAGGTCTCCTGCACGCTGGGATCGCCGAACATGGCGATGGTGGTGTCGTCGATCTGCAAGTAACGGCAGCCGGCCTTGTAGAGATCCGCGATCTCCTCGCGGTAGCACTGCGTGAGGTCGGCCCAGAAGTGGTCGGCGTTCGGATAGGTCTTCTTGATCGACTCGCGATCGCCGCGCGCGTGCAGCATGGCGGGCGAGGGCATGGTGAATTTGGGTGTCCCCTTCCTCACCACGGATTTCAAAAACTGGAAATGCGGAACCATGCTCGGCTTGGTGCGCCGCAGCTTGCGCTTGACGAACATGGTGGGCGGCTTCGCCTCGACGCCCTTGAACTGCACGCCGTGGTAGGAGTCGCCCTCGCGCTGCAGCTCGACGCCGTCGAAGCCGGCGATGAAGTCGATGTGCCACCAGTCGCGGCGGAACTCGCCGTCGGTGATGGACGGCAGGCCGAGGTCCTCCTGCATCTTCACCACTTCGCGGATCAGGCGGTCTTCGGTTTCCTTCAGCCTGTGCGCATCGGATTTGCCGAGCCGGACTTGCTCGCGCATCTCGTGCAGCTCGCGCGGGCGCAGCAGGCTGCCGACGTGGTCGGCGCGGAACGGCGCGTTCATGCCGTCGCTTTCGAGCGCCAGCCCTCGTGATACGTGGTCTGCGCCTGCTTGGAGTACGGCGCCGGGCTCACCTTGGCGCGGATCTCGATCTGGCGGTGGCGCTCCACGGTGGTCTTCTTCGTGCCGCCGTTTTCCTCGCCCCACACCAGCTTCACCTCGGCGCCGAGCGGCACGTCGGCGTCGACGATGCCGAGCGAGAGGTACGAGCGCTCGTTGTAGCTGTAGCCGCTGAACATGTTGAGGCCGACCTGCTTGGCGTTCAGCATGATGCGGTCGTACGAAGCCGAGGTGTAGTTCGACAGCGGCAGATCGAGGAACTTGTACGGATCGCCGGTCTCGAGCATCGAGCGCCAGATCTTCATCACGTCGTCGGGGTGCCAGGCGAAGGTGACCTTGCGGCGGTGCGGCTTGCCGGCCATCTTCTGCAGCGCCTCCTTGCCGATGAAGTCGTGGTCGAACTTGATGAACGAGCCGTAGCCCATCTCGTAGGGCGTGACGTAGTAGTCCTCGATGTTCTTCGACACGAAGCTGCCGCCGATCGAGCCGGTCGCCTCGTAGCTGTTGGCCGGCAGCCACTCGCGGTACTTCTTCATCCTCTCGCCGGTGTACACGGCTGGCAGCGGCGAGGGGATCCAGCCCGACTCGCAGGTGTTGGTGGCGTAGGCGCGCGAGCCGACCTCCTTCAGGCCGAATTCCTTGCCGGCGGCCACGATCGCGGCGCGGATTTCCTCGCGCTCGGCGTACGGGCCCCAGATCTCCAGGCCGGGCGCGCCCGCCATGCCGTGGCGCAGCGTGCGCACCTTGCGCCCCGCGATGTTCATGGTGCCCATGTGGAAGAACTTGAGCTCGGGCACCGGGCCGCCGTTCACCTTCTCGATCACCTTCCCGGCGTTCGGTCCCTGGATCTGGAAGCGGTAATTCGTGCGGTTGATCGCGAGGCCCTTGGTGTTGCCCGGCGAGCGGTCGTCCTTCCTCGTCTTCACGTTGAAGCCGCCGGTCTCGGCGTGGAACTGGATCCAGCTCGCCGCCGGCGCGCGGCCGACGAACACCATGTGGTCCTTCTCGAGGTGGAACAGGATGCCGTCGCCGATCACGTAGCCGTCGTAGTTGGTGGGCGCGAGCTGCTTGGCGCGGTCGACCGGGAAGTTGGCGAAGCTGTTCATGCCGAGGTGGCTGAACAGCTTCAGCGTGTCCGGGCCCTGCACGTATTGCTCCACCATGTGGTGCGACTGGTCGAACAGCACCGCGCTTTTCGCCCAGGCGGCCTGCTCGTCGCGCCAGTTCGAGAACTCGGAGGGCACCACCGGATACACGTAGGCGCCGATCGGCGAGTTGCGCAGCATTTCGACTGGATTGCCGGCCGCCTTGAGGACTTCCTCGAGGTTGCGCATCGTTTTCTCCTTAGGCTGTCGCCCCCGCGAAGGCGGGGGCCCCGTTTGACGCTACGCCGCCTGCTTCAGCGCGAGCGCCTTGTCCGTCGCTTCCCAGCTGAAGTCCGGGTCCTCGCGGCCGAAGTGGCCGTAGGCCGCGGTCTTCTCGTAGATCGGCCGCAAGAGATCCAGCATCTGGATGATGCCCTTCGGCCGCAGGTCGAAGTGCTTGGTGACCAGCGCCGAGAGCGCGTCGTCGGACATCTTGCCGGTGCCCTGGGTGGTGACCATCACGCTGGTGGGGCGCGCCACGCCGATCGCGTACGAGACCTGCACCAGGCACTTGGACGCGAGCCCGGCGGCGACGATGTTCTTCGCCACGTAGCGCGCCGCGTACGCGGCCGAGCGGTCGACCTTCGACGGGTCCTTGCCCGAGTACGCGCCGCCGCCGTGCGGCGCCGAGCCGCCGTAGCTGTCGACGATGATCTTGCGCCCGGTCACGCCGCAGTCGCCCTTCGGGCCGCCGATCTCGAACGCGCCGGTCGGGTTGACGAGGTAGTTCACCTTGCCCTTGACCATGCTCTTCGGCAGGATGGGCTTGATCACCTCTTCGATGATCGATTCCTTCAGCTTGGCGTACTCGACGCCCTTCGCGTGCTGCGTCGACAGCACCACCGTGTCGATCGATTCGGGCTTGCCGTTCAGGTAGCGCACCGTGACCTGCGACTTCGCGTCCGGGCGCAGCCAGGGCAGCCGGCCGTTGCGGCGCAGCTCGGCCTGGCGCTCGACCAGGCGGTGCGAGAGGAAGATCGGCAGCGGCATCAGGCTCGGCGTCTCGTCGCACGCGTAGCCGAACATGAGGCCCTGGTCGCCGGCGCCCTGCTCCAGGTCGAGTCCCTTGCCCTCGTCCACGCCCTGCGCGATGTCGGGCGACTGCTGGCCGTAAGCGATCAGGATCGTGGCGGTCGCGGCGTCGAAGCCGAGCTGCGGATCGTTGTACCCGATGCGCCGGATGGTGTTGCGCGCGACCGTGTCGTAGCTCACCCGCGCGTTGGTGGTGATCTCGCCCGCCAGCACCACCAGGTTGTCCTTGACCAGCGTCTCGGCCGCGACGCGCGAGGTCTTGTCCTGCTTTAGAATCGCGTCGAGCACGGCGTCGGAGATCTGATCCGCGACCTTGTCGGGATGGCCTTCGGACACCGATTCGGAGGTAAACAGAAAATCGCTCATTGCCTGCGTTTCTTCTACTAGGTGGGAAGGCCGCAAGGATACCAAAACTTGCCGCGCCTCCCCAGGATTCTCCTCGGTTTGTTCGCAGGTCTGCCGTTGCGGCTGCTGCACGCGTTGGGAAGCGTCCTCGGCTGGGCCATCTATGGGATCTCGCCCACGTACCGGCGCAACCTGCGCGCCAATCTCGCGCGCGCCGGCTACGGCGCCGACGCGCGCCTGCGCCGCGCCGCGATCGCGCACGCCGGGCGCATGCTCGCCGAGACGCCCGCCCTGTGGTTGCGCCCGCAGGACGAAGTGGCCGCGCTGGTGCGCGAGGTGCGAGGGCTGGACGCGGCGCTCGCCGCACGCGACGCGGGAAAAGCGCTCGTCTTCCTCACGCCGCACATGGGCTCGTTCGAGATCGCGGCCCAGTACGCCTCGCACCGCGTGCCGATCACGGTGCTATACCGCGCGCCGAAGATGCGCTGGCTCGAGCCGCTGATGCACGAGGGTCGCAGCCGCGGCAGCGTGCGCCTGGTGCCGGCCGACTACAGCGGCGTGCGCGAGATGTTCCTTGCGCTCAAGCGCGGCGAGGCGGTGGGCTTCCTGCCCGACCAGGTACCGGGCGAGGGCGAAGGCGACTGGGCCGAGTTCTTCGGCGAGCAGGCCTACACCGGCGTGCTCGCGCCGAAGCTCGCCGAGCGCGACAACGTCGCGTGCTTCCTCGTCTATGCGAAGCGCCTGCCGCGCGGCGCGGGCTATGCGCTGGTGCTGCGCGAGTATCCGCGGCGGCTGCCGGACGAGAGTCCGACGCGCCACCTCAACCGCGCGCTCGAGGAACTGGTGCGCGAGTGCCCGGAGCAGTACTTATGGGGCTACAACCGCTACAAGGTGCCCGCCCGGGCGAAGCCACGGCCGCCATGACGCGCGTTGCGATCGGCTTCATGTGGCTCGCGCACTTCCTGCCGCTCCATCTGCTGGCGAAAGTGGGCGCCGCGATCGGCGTGCTCGCGTTCTGGCTGATCCCGGAGCGGCGCATGGTGACGCGCACCAACCTGGCGAAATGCTTCCCGCAAAAATCGCCCGAGGAGCGCGAGCGCCTTGCGCGCGCCCACATGCGCGCGTTCTGCCGCGCGTTCATGGAGCAGGGCATCCTGTGGTGGTCGCCGCGCGAGCGCATCCAGCGCCTGGTGCGCCTCGAGGGCGTCGAGAATCTCAAGGGACACGCCAAGACCATCGTGTTCGCGCCGCATTTCGTCGGCTTCGAGGCCACGCTTGCGCGCCTCGCTACCGAATACCCGGTGGCGATGATGTATTCGCGCCAGAAGGACCCGCGCTTCGACGCGCGCCTCTACGCCGGGCGCACGCGCTTCGGCGGCGTGATGTACCCGCGCCAGGGCGGCATCAAGCGCGGCATCGAGATCATCGACTCGGGCACGCTGTTCTACTACCTGCCCGACCTCGACCACGGCATCAAGCGCGCGGTGTTCGTGCCGTTCTTCGGCGTGCCCGCCGCCACCGTCACCGGACTCGCGTATATTGCTCGCACGACCGGCGCCGCCGTGGTCCCGTGCGTGACGCGCATGCTTCCCGCCGGCGGCGGCTACGTCGCCCGGTTCTATCCCGCGTGGCGCGATTTTCCGAGCGGCGACGAGCGTGCCGACGCGCGGCGCATGATGGCTTTCATCGAGGAACGCATCCTGGAGATGCCCGAGCAATACTTCTGGCTGCACAAGCGCTTCAAGACGCGCCCCGAGGGCGAGGCCAGGTTCTATTGAAAGTCGCAGTCATCGGCGCGGGCCACATGGGGCGCTTCCACGCCGAGAAATTCGCGCGCCTGCCGGGCGTCGAGCTCGCCGCGGTGGTCGACCGCGATCCGGCGCGCGCCAAGGTTTCCGATTTTCGAAAAATCATCGGCGACATCGACGCCGCGGTGATCGCGGTGCCGACCAACCTGCACCACGAAGTGGCGCGCGCCTGCCTCGAGAAGGGCGTGCACGTGCTGATCGAAAAGCCGATCGCCGCCACGCTCGAGCAAGCCGACGACCTGGTCGGCCTGGCGAAAAAGCAGAACGTCGTGCTGCAGGTCGGCCACGTGCAGCGCTACAGCGCCGCGTTCCAGGCCCTGGCGCGCGGCGTGGAGCGCGTGCTGTACATCGACGCGGAGCGGCTGGCCGGGTTCAAGCAGCGCGGCGCCGAGGTCGACGTGATCCTCGACCTGATGATCCACGACCTCGACCTCGCGCTGTCGCTCGCGCGCTCGGAGGTGAGCGCGGTGAGCGCCTGCGGCTTCCGCGTGCTCACCAGCGACATCGACATCGCCTCGGCGCGCCTCGAGTTCGAGAGCGGCTGCGTCGCCGACCTGACCGCGAGCCGCGTGAGCCAGGCGGTGGTGCGGAAATTCCGCGTGTTCCAGCCCGGGCTCTACGTATCGGCGGACCTGGGCGGCGGCAAGCTGCGCTTCGTGCGTCAGGCGGGCGGCGTGATCCAGGAAACCGAGGAGACGCACGCCGGCGGCGATGCGCTCACCACGCAGGCCGAGAGCTTCATCCTGGCCATTACCCAGAAGCATCCCGTGCTGGTCGACGGCGCCGAAGGCCGGCGGGTGCTCAAGCTGGCGCTCGACATCGGACGACTGGTGCGCGAGCGCCTGGAGAGGTTCAGCTCATGAACATACCGATGGTGGACCCCGCGGGCGAGTACCGCGAGCTCAAGGGCGAGATCGATGCCGCTGTCGCTCGCGTGTTTTCCTCCGGGCGCTTCGTGCTCGGCCCGGAGGGCGAAGCGCTCGAGCGCGAGATCGCGCAGTTCATCGGCGCCGCGCACGCGGTGGGCTGCAACTCCGGCACCGATGCGCTGCACTTCCCGCTTTTGGCGGCCGGCATCGGACCGGGCGACGAAGTGGTGATCCCGGGCTTCACCTTCTTCGCCACCGGCGAGGCGGTGTCGTACACGGGCGCCACACCGGTGTTCGCCGACGTCGACGCCGGCACGTTCAACCTCGACCCCGAATCGCTCAGGAAATCCATTACCAGGAAAACCAAGGCGGTCATCGCGGTGCACCTCTTCGGCCAGTGCGCGGCGCTCGACGAGATCGCGGCGATCTGCAAGGAGAAGAAGCTCGTCCTGGTCGAGGACTGCGCGCAGTGCATCGGCGCCGACTACGACGGCAGGCGCGCGGGCAGCTGGGGCGAGTTCGGCGGCTTCTCGTTCTACCCGACCAAGAACCTCGCCGCGGCCGGCGACGCAGGGATGATGACGGCGAAAAGCGAGGAACACGTGAAGATCCTGCGCATGCTGCGCCACCACGGCAGCCGCCAGACCTACCTGCACGACCGCGTGGGCTGGAACAGCCGGCTCGACGAGCTGCAGGCCGCGGTGCTGCGCGTGAAGCTGAAGCGCCTGGAGGATTTCAACCGGCGCCGGCGCGCGGTGGCGAAGCGCTACCGCGAGAAGCTGGCCGGCGCCAGAGTCACCCTGCCGGTCGAGCACGGCCGCGGCACGCACGTGTACCACCAGTTCACCATCCGCTCGGAGCGGCGCGATGCGATCCGCGAGGCGCTCGGCAAGGAAGGCATCGCGAGCTCGGTGTTCTATCCCATGCCGCTGCACCAGCAGCCGGCCTACGCGGGGCTCGGCAACAAGCCTTCGCTGCCGAATGCCGAGGCATGCGCGAAGACCGTGCTCTCGCTGCCGATCCATCCGCTCCTCGACGAGGCGTCGATCGACCGCATCGCGGCCTGCGTGCGCCAGGCGGCATGAGGCTGGCGTTCACCAAGATGCAGGGCGCGGGAAACGATTTTGTGGTTCTGGACTGCACTCAAGACGAATTTCGTTTGACGAAAGAACAACTGAAGCGCATCGCCGATCGGCATTTCGGCGTCGGCTGCGACCAGATCCTCGTCGTGGAGCCGTCGCAGGGCGCCGACTTCCGCTACCGCATCTTCAACGCCGACGGCGGCGAGGTGGAGCAGTGCGGCAACGGCGCGCGCTGCTTCGTGAAGTTCGTGCATGCCAAGGGCCTGACCCGCAAGAAGGAGATCACCGTCGAGACGCTGGGCGGCACCATCCAGCCGCGCCTCGAGCCCGACGGCGAGGTGAGCGTGGACATGGGCAAGCCCTCGGCGCCGGTGGTGGAGCGCCTGAACGTGCAGGGACGCCACTTGGAAGTGACCATCCTCTCGATCGGCAACCCGCATGCGGTGCAGGTAGTGCCCGACGTGGCGAGCGCGCCGGTCACCACGCAAGGGCCGCAGATCGAGATCCATCCACGCTTTCCCAATCGAGTGAACGCGGGCTATGTGCAGGTGCTCGACCGCCACGCCATCGCGCTGCGCGTATGGGAGCGTGGCGCCGGCGAGACGCTCGCCTGCGGCACCGGCGCGTGCGCCGCGGTGGTGGCCGGCATCTCGCGCAAGCTCGTCGACTCGCCGGTGCGGGTCGGGACGCGCGGCGGCACGTTGACCGTATCTTGGGCCGGCGGCGACAATGCGGTGTTCATGAAGGGACCCGCAGAGACGGTGTTCGAGGGGACGCTGGAACTATAAGAACAAGATGAACTCAGACGACATCGCGCGCTACCTGCGCACCCACCCGCAGTTCTTCGACCAGCACCCCGAGCTCCTCGAGTCGATCAACGTGCCGCACCCGTACGGCGGGCGCGCCATCCCGCTCGCCGAGCGCCAGACCGTGGCGCTGCGCGAGAAGCTCAAGCTGCTGGAGGGCCGGCTCGGCGAGCTCCTGCAGTTCGGCGAGGAGAACGACGCGATCAGCGAGAAGGTGCACCGTCTGTCGGTGGCGCTCGCCGGCGCCAAGGACTTCCCGGCGCTCGCCTCGTCGCTCTACTTCCACCTGCGCGAGGACTTCGCCGTGCCGCACGTCGCGCTGCGCGTGTGGGGCAAGAGCGTGCCCGCGGACTTCGACGAGGCGCAGGCCGTCGACGAGGCGCAGCGCCGGCACGCGCACGACATGGGCGCGCCGCAGTGCGGCCCGGCGACCGGCAACCCATTCCTGCCGTGGTTTCGCGAGGCCGGCGAGCATGTGCGCTCGGTCGCGCTCGTGCCGCTCGGCCAGACCGCGGTGTTCGGCCTGCTCGCGCTCGGCAGCGAGGACCCGAAGCGCTTCTACCCCGAGATGGGCACGCTGTACCTGCGCCGCATCGGCGAGCTATGCGCAGCCGGAGTGACGGCAAGACTCTAGCCATCGAGTACCTCGACGCGCTGAAGAACCAGCGGCGCCTGTCGCCCGCGACGGTGCGCAATTACGCGCATGCGATCGATCTGCTTCTCGCCGAAACTTCTTCCCTGGAGAAGCTGGAGCCTGCGCAGGCGCGCCGCTCGATTGCCGTGCTGCACGCGAAAGGCTCTTCGCCGCGCACGCTCGCGCTCACGCTGTCGGCGTGGCGCGGGTTCTACCGCTGGCTCGCGCGCCACCGCGGCTTCCAGTCGAATCCCGTGCTTGGCATCCGCGCGCCCAAGGCGGCGCGGCCGCTGCCCAAGGCGCTCTCGGTCGAGACCGCGCAGCGCCTGCTGGAAGGCGAGGACGATAGTGCGCCGCTCTTCCGGCAGGACCAGGCGATGTTCGAGCTGCTGTATTCGTCGGGCCTGCGCGTAGGCGAGCTCGTCGCGCTCAACCTGGACGACGACCCGGCGCAGGGCGAAGTCACCGTGACCGGCAAGGGCTCGAAGACCCGCACCGTGCCGGTCGGGGCCAAGGCACGCTCGGCTCTGCTGGGTTGGCTTTCCGTAAGGACAACCTTGGCGTCCCCGGGTGAAAAGGCCCTGTTCGTGGGAGCGCGGGGTCGCCGCATCACCCCGAGCGGCGTATGGCGCCGGCTGAGCGCGTGGGCGAAGCGCCGCGGCCTCGCCGAGCACGTGCATCCGCACATGCTGCGCCACTCCTTTGCGAGCCACGTGCTGCAGTCCTCGCAGGACCTGCGCGCGGTGCAGGAGCTGCTCGGGCATGCGAGCATCTCCACCACGCAGGTCTACACCCACCTCGACTACCAGGCCCTCGCCAAGGTCTACGACGCGGCGCACCCGCGCGCCAAGAAAAAATGATCGTCCTGAAAAAAGGCCGGGAGAAGTCCCTCAAGCGCCGCCACCCGTGGATCTTCTCCGGCGCGGTGGAGAAGGCGAGCGGCAAGGCCGGCGACACGCTCGACGTGCTCGACTCGTCGAAGCACTTCCTCGCGCGCGCCGCCTACAGCCCGAAGTCGCAGATCCGCGCGCG
>DASVFV010000213.1:0-19459 GCA_036379875.1 Burkholderiales bacterium
GGCAAGGCGCACCTGATGCGCGCCGCGCAGCAGATGGAGCGCTTCTACAGCCTGAACAACTGCTATCCGAGCAACACCGCGAACTGCGGCAATGCCGGGAGCAGCGCGGCCGCGCTGGCCGCCGTGTCGGTCAACGCGCACTCCGGCGACTCGGCGGCGAGCAGCGCGTACAACCTCACCGTGACCACCACGGCGCAGGCCTTCACGCTCACCGCGACGCCCACCTTCACCGACGACAAGTGCGGCGCCCTCGGGCTGAACAACGCCGGCGCCAAGACCAAGACCGGCGCCGAGAGCCAACAGTACTGCTGGTCGAGGTAAGGCCGGGCCCATGATCCGCGCCGCGTTCGGCGCTTCGATCGTCCTGCATGCGATGGTGCTCGCCTCGGTCGCGCCGCCGCGCACCCAGCCGCGCTACGTGGTGCTCGAAGCGCGACTCGAAGTGCGCGAGCCGAGCGGCGTTTCGGACTACCTGACGGGCAAGGCGTTCACCTTCCCCCTCGCGCCCGGGGTGCGCGGCCCGGTCGAGCCGCAGCAGACCACGCCGCCCAAGGACGCGAACCTGCGCGCGCTCTCGGACAAGACCCTGCCGCACGATTTCGCCGAGGCGCGCGAATTCGCCCCGGGCATGGACGCTTCGCGACGCGACGGCCCGGCCCTCGAAGTGCCGCTGCCCGACGAGAAGCGTTACTTCACCGCCAAGGAGCTCGACCGGCTCGCCGCGCCCTTCACGCCGCTCAGCTTCGACCGCCTGCGCTTCGGCGTGGACCAGATGGCCGAGAAGCCGCTGCGCCTGCGCGTGTTCATCAGCGAGGCGGGCGGCGTGGACGACGTGCGCTTCGAGGACCAGGCTCGCTTGCCGGCGTTCGAGGACGAAGTGCGGCGCGAGTTCCTCGCCGCGCGCTTCTTCCCCGCGGTGCGGCACGGCCGCGCGGTGAAAAGTCAGAAGCTCGTCGAGATCTACCCTACCGAATAGCAAGTTCACGCGGGAGCGTGAACACCACTTTCTCCACGATGCCGTCGAGCGGCCGCACGCTTTCGGCGCCGAGCTCCTTCAGGCGCGCGACCAGCTCGTCGACCAGCACCTGCGGCGCGGAGGCGCCGGCGGTCACGCCGACGCGGCGCTTGCCGGCGATCCATTCGGGCTTCAGGTCGCTCGCGCGGTCCACCATGTAGGCCTGCGCGCCCATGTGCTGCGCCACCTCGCGCAGCCGGTTGGAGTTCGAGCTGTTCGGCGAGCCGACCACGATCACCACCTCGCACTGCGGCGCCATGAACTTCACCGCGTCCTGGCGGTTCTGCGTGGCGTAGCAGATGTCGTCCTTCTTCGGCCCGCGGATCGCCGGGAAGCGCGCCTTCAGCGCCGCCACGATGGCGCGCGCGTCGTCGATCGACAGCGTGGTCTGCGTCACGTAGGAGAGCTTTTCGGGGTTCGGCACGACGAGCGTGGCCACGTCCTCGACGGTCTCGACCAGGTGCATGCCGCGTGCGGTCTGGCCCATGGTGCCCTCGGTCTCGGGATGGCCGCGGTGGCCGATCATCACCACGTCGAGCCCGGCGCGCAGCATGCGCATCACCTCGACGTGCACCTTCGTCACCAACGGGCAGGTGGCGTCGAACACCTTGAGGCCGCGGTGCTCGGCGTCGGCGCGCACCTGCTTGGACACGCCGTGCGCGCTGAAGATCACGATGCCGCCGGAAGGCACCTCGTCCAGCTCCTCCACGAACACCGCGCCCTTGGCGCGCAGGTCTTCCACGACGAACTTGTTGTGCACGATCTCGTGGCGCACGTAGATCGGCGCGCCATGCAGCTCGAGCGCGCGCTCCACCGTCTCGATGGCGCGCTCGACGCCGGCGCAGAAACCTCGGGGATTTGCCAGCAGGACTTCCATTAGCGTGATTTTCTCACTTTCAGGCGCGGTCGCCGAGCATAGGCCGCGTCGAAGGCCGCCTCCAGGCGGCGATTCGTACCGCGCATCCGATCCGTGACCTGCTTTGCCCAGTCGAAGTATTCGCGTCGGCGCTTCCTGTCCCAGCCCACCGGCGGATGGTCGCCCAGGTCGCGAACATTGCAGATCTTGTCCGCCAGCTTGACCAGCTTAGCCGCGCGGCTCAGCGTCGGCGCATGCTCGACCTGCAAACGCTTGCGCGTGTGCTTACGCAACCTCTTGTCGTCCGTCACTTCAAGAACGATCTTGGCGACGCTCGGCCCAAATGCCTCGCGCAGCTCCCCGTATGAAGTGCGCGTATCCTCGATCGTGTCGTGCAGCAAAGCCGCAGCGAGAATTTTTGGATCCTGAACGCCACCTTCCAAGGTCAACACGCTGGCGAGCGCGATGGGGTGATTGATATAAGGCGACGCTCTCCGATCCTTGCGCCGCTGGTCGCGGTGCTTGTGCGCGGCGAAGGCGAGCGCCTTAAGAAGGAGCGCTAGCTCGCTTTTCATGCTGCGCGAAGCCGTCGAGGATCAGGAGCAGCGCGCCCACCGTGATTCCCGAGTCCGCGACGTTGAACGCCGGCCAGTGCCAGCCCGCGGCGTGGAAGTCGAGGAAGTCGACCACGTGGCCGAAGCGCAGCCGGTCGACCAGGTTGCCGAGCGCGCCGCCGAGGATCAGCGCGAGGCCGAAGCACAGCACGCGCTTGCCGGGGTTGCGCACGATCAGATAGCCGACGATGCCGGCGGCAATGAGCGCGAACGCCACGAGCAGCGGCGTCTGCCAGCCCGCCGCGTCGGCGAACATGCTGAACGCCGCGCCCTTGTTGTAGACCAGCACCAGGTTGAAGAAGCCGGTGATCTCGCGCCGCTCGCCGTAGGCGAAATGCGAGAGCACGAGCCATTTCGTCACCTGGTCGGCGAGCACCCACGCCGCCGCCAGCGCGAACCAGCGCCACGCGCTACGCATAGCGGCGCGGCTCTCCCTGGCCCTTGAGGTTCTGCTGGCAGCGTCCGCACAGCCCCTCGGCGTCGACGTCGGCGCGGTAGTGCCAGCAGCGGTCGCACTTCGGATGCGTGCTCGGAGTGACCTCCACCGCCGCCGCATCGCCGCGCCGCACGGAGGCGCGCGAAGTGATGAGCACGAAGCGCAAGTCGTCGCCGAGGCGGGCCAGCGCGTCATAAAGCGGCGCGGCAGCCCGGATGTCGACCTCGGCCTGCAGCGAGGAGCCGAGCTCCTTCGCGGCGCGGCGCTCCTCGATGCGTTTTGCCACGCTGTCGCGGAATTGCCGCACCGCCTGCCAGGCCTCCAGCACCGCCGGCTCGAGCCCGGCGTCGGGAATGTCGTGCCGCATGTGGAAGAACACGCTGTCGTCCGCCTGGCGCGAGAAAACCTGCCACGCCTCTTCGGCGGTGAACGACAGGATCGGCGCGATGAGCCGCAGCAGCGTATTGGTGACGTGCCACAACGCGGTTTGCGCGGAGCGGCGCGCCTTCGAGTCGGCGGCGCAGGTGTACAGGCGGTCCTTCAGGATGTCGAGGTAGAACGCGCCCAGGTCCTCCGAGCAGAAGGCCTGCAGCCGCTGCGCGACGAGGTGGAACTCGTAGCGCGAATAGTCCTCGAGCACCCGCTTCTGCATCTCGGCCGCGAGCGCCAGCGCGTAGCGGTCGATCTCGACCATCCCGGCGACCGGCACGGCGTGCTGCGCCGGGTCGAAGTCCGAGGTGTTGGCGAGCAGGAAGCGCAGCGTGTTGCGGATGCGCCGGTAGCTCTCCACCACGCGCTTCAGGATCTCGTCGGAGATCGCGAGCTCGCCCGAATAGTCGGTGCTCGCCACCCACAGGCGCAGGATGTCGGCGCCGAGCGAGCCGGAGATCTTCTGCGGCGCCATGGTGTTGCCGAGCGACTTGGACATCTTGCGCCCGTCGCCGGCCACCACGAAGCCGTGCGTGAGCAGGCTGCGGTACGGCGGATGCCCGTCCAGCATGCACGCGGTGAGGAGCGAGGAGTGGAACCAGCCGCGGTGCTGGTCCGAGCCCTCCAGGTACATGTCGGCCGGGTAGGTCGACTGCGCCTTGTGCGAGTTGCGCAGCACGGTGAAGTGCGTGGTGCCCGAATCGAACCAGACGTCGAGCGTGTCCTTGCTCTTCTCGTACTCGGGACCGACGTCCGCATTGAAGCTCTGCCACGCCTCGATGCCGCCCTGCTCCACGCGCTGCGCGACCTGCTCGAGCAGCTCCTGCGTGCGCGGATGCAGCGCGCCGGTCTCGCGGTGCAGGTAGAACGGCATCGGCACGCCCCACTGGCGCTGGCGCGACAGCGTCCAGTCCGGGCGATTGGCGATCATGCCGTGCAGCCGCGCCTGCCCCCAGGCGGGGAAGAACTTCGTTTCCTCGATGCCGCGCAGCGCCGTCTCGCGCAAGCTGGAACCGCCGACCTTCTGGTCCATGGAGGCGAACCACTGCGTGGTGGCGCGCAGGATGACGGGCGTCTTGTGGCGCCAGCAGTGCATGTAGCTATGGATGTAGTTTTCTCTGGAAAACAACACCCCTTTCTCTTCCAGGACGGAAACGATCTTGGCGTTCGCGTCCCAGATCGACAGCCCGCCGAACAGCGGCAGCGACGGCGCGAACTTGCCGTCGCCCATCACCGGCGTGAGGATCTGGTCGTCCTTCATGCCGTAGCGGCGGCACGACTCGAAGTCCTCCACGCCGTACGCCGGCGCCGAGTGGACGATGCCCGTACCGGTGTCGAGCGTGACATAGTCGCCCAGGTAGACCGGCGACTCGCGGTCGTAGAACGGATGCTTGAAGCGGATGTTCTCCAGCGCCGTGCCTTTGCAGCTCGCTACGGTCTTGCCCTCCAGGGAGAAGCGTTTCAAGCACGCTTCCTGCAGATCCGCCGCGAGGATCAGCAAACCGCGCGGCGTATCGACCAGGTTGTACGTCACCTCGGGATGGACGTTCAGCGCCTGGTTGGCGGGCAGCGTCCAGGGCGTGGTGGTCCAGACGACCGCGAAACCGGGCTTGGCGATTTTCGTGTTGAACGCTTTTTCCAGCTTTTGCGGCTCGGCAAAAGCGAAGCCCAGGTCAATCGCCGGATCCTTGCGGTCCTCGTACTCCACCTCGGCCTCGGCGAGCGCCGAGCCGCAGTCGAAGCACCAGTTCACCGGCTTCAAGCCGCGATAGACGTAGCCCTTCTCGAGCAGCTTGCCGAGCACGCGGATCTCGTCCGCCTCGTTGCCGTACGCCATGGTGAGGTACGGGTTTTCCCATTCGCCGAGCACGCCGAGGCGCTTGAAGTCGGCGCGCTGGCGCTCGATCTGCTCGGTGGCGAAGGCGCGGCACAGCCGCTGGGTCTCGGCCGGCGCCAGGTTCTTGCCGTACTTCTTCTCGATCTGCACCTCGATCGGCATGCCGTGGCAGTCCCAGCCCGGCACGTAGCGCGCGTCGAAGCCGGCCAGCGACTTGGACTTCACCACCATGTCCTTGAGGATCTTGTTCACCGCGGTGCCGATGTGGATGTCGCCGTTCGCGTACGGCGGCCCGTCGTGCAGCACGAAGGTCGGGCGCCCTTTCGCGATGGCGCGCAGGCGCTGGTAGGTGCCCTTTTCCTGCCATTCCTTCACCCAGTGCGGCTCGCGCTTGGCGAGGTCGCCGCGCATCGGGAACGGCGTGTCCGGAAGATTCAGCGTGTCTTTGTAGTCAGCCATGTTCGAGAAAGAATTCCCTCGCCTGCCGCGCGTCGCGGGCGATCGCCGCCTGCAGCGCCGGAAGGCCGTCGTACTTCTGCTCGTCGCGCAGCTTCTTCAGGAAGCGCACGCGCAGGTGCTCGCCGTAAAGATCGCCATCGTGCTCATTCTTCGGGTGGTCGAAGAGATGCACCTCCAGGAGCGGGATCGCCACCGGGTTGACCGTTGGCCGCCGTCCCACGCTCGCCACGCCATGCCCGTAGCCATCCACCTCGACCACGAAGATGCCGGCGATCGGCGGCGGCCGGCGCAGCACGATGTTGGCGGTAGGAAAGCCCAGGCCGCGGCCGAGCTTCGCGCCGTGCGCCACGCGCCCGCTGATGGTGTACGGATGGCCGAGCAGCCGCTCGGCGCCCGCCAGGTCGCCCGCCGCGAGCGCGGCGCGCACTGCCGAGCTCGACACGCGCTTGCCCTCGAATTGCACGTCGGGCATCGCTTCCACTGCGAAGCCCCGGTTCTGCAGCGTGGAAAAATCGCCCGCGCGCTTGGCGCCGAAGCGAAAGTCGCGGCCCACCAGCAGCCATTGCACTGCAAGGCTGTTTATCAAGATCTCTTCAATGAACCGCTCGGCGGAAAGCGCCGCAAAGTGAGCATCGAATCGGGCCACGTGCACGCGCTCAACGCCGGCCAGCGCCATCAGCTCGAGCTTGTCGCGCAGCCGCGTGAGGCGCGGTGGCGCCGCATCGGGGCTGAAGTACTCGCGCGGATGGGGCTCGAAGGTCAGGACGCAGGAAGTGAGCTTTGCTTCGCGCGCCTTCGCCGTCACCCGGTCGATGAGCGCGCGATGGCCGCGGTGCACGCCGTCGAAGTTGCCGATCGTCAGCGCACACCGGCCCCGGGCGCGCTGCAAAGAGCCGTGCGTGACGACCATGGACTCGGTTAACACACTGAATTATAGTGTGTTTGTGAAGACCATCGAAGAGCAAATGAGCTTCTATGCGGCCTACCATCAGGATGGCCGCAACAAGGCCACGCACTTCATCGGCGTGCCCGCGATCATCCTCTCGCTCTTCATTCCGCTTGCCTGGATCGGCTTTGACGCCGGCGGGATGACGATCACGGCGGCCATGGTGTTCGCCGGCGCGGTGGTGCTTTACTACTTCTTCCTCGACGTGCCGCTCGCGCTGGCGATGCTGGCGGTCACCGCGCTGCTGGTTTTGGCCGGACAGAAGATCGCCGAGCTCGGCGCGCTGCAGGGCTGGACCTGGTTCGCGGTGCTGTTCGTGGGGGGCTGGATCCTGCAGCTCGTCGGCCACGTGTTCGAGGGCCGCAAGCCGGCGCTTGCCGACAACCTGTTCCAGATCTTCGTCGCGCCGATCTTCCTCGCCGCCGAAGTGTTCTTCGCGCTGGGCTACAAGCCGCAGCTACACGAGCGCGTCCTTCAGTTGAGCCGCGCGCACAGGGCGGATAGCTCGAGCAGCTTGCCGCGCACCTCGTCGAGGTCGGGCGCGTCGGGCTCGCGCTCGGCGTAGTCGGTCAGGTCCTTCAGCGCCGCCCGGTAGCACTCCAGCCGCTGGTACACCAGGCCGCGGTCGCGCAGCTCCGCGCTCGCGTCCGGGGTGACGAGCAGCATGCGGTTCAGCACGTCGAGCATGCGCTCGGGCTTGTCGCTCTCGCGGTAGATGCCCTTCAGGTTGCGCAGCACGCGCGACAGGATCTGGCGATTGCTGGCCGGCTCGAGGAACTGGTCGAGCGGCAGCTCGGCGGCCGGCAGGTCGTCCGCGACGCCGTCGGGGATCACGCGCTTCACGCGGCTGCGCAGCTCTTCCTCGGACTGCGGCGCGCCGCCGGAGAAGGGGTCGAGCACCAGCATGCCGCCGCGCAGCTTGAGGCGCACCAGGAAGTGCCCCGGGAACGAAACGCCCTCGAGCGGCAGGCCGATGCGCCGGCCGAGCTCCATGTAGAGGATGGACAGGGTGATCGGGATGCCGGTCTTGCGATCGATCACCTCGTTCAGGTAGCTGTTGCGCGGATCGTAGTAGTCGTCGGTGTTGCCCCAGTAGCCGAGGTCGCCGTAGAGGAACTGGTTGAGCGCCACCACGCGCTCCTCCGCGCCGCCGGTTTGCGGCAGGCGGCCGCGCAGGCGGATCGCCATGCGCTCGATCTCGCCCATGTAGCGATCGACGTCGAGCCCCGGGTAGGCGTCCTGCGCGATCAGCAGGCAGGCGCGCGCGAGGTCGATGCGCGAGTCGTCGCGCGCGATGAGCTGGGCGAAGGGCTCGAGCGTCGCGCCCATCATTCCGCCGCCCGCCGGGAGAAGTCGCGCGGCCGGAAACCGAACGCGAGCAGGCACGCGGCGTAGGTCGCGGTGCCGAGCACTACCAGGCCGAGGATCGCCGGCACCTTGAGCTGCCAGCCGGCCTGCAGCCACCAGCGCGCCTCGCCCATGGTGGTGAAGAGCACCACCGCCATGAAGCCCACCGACGCCGCCACCTTCAGCGCGAATACCGGCCAGCCCGGCTGCGCGAGGTAGACCCGGTCTTTGCGCAGGAACCAGTAGAGCAGCAGCGCGTTCAGGCAGGCGCCCAGGCCGATCGCCAGCGCAAGGCCGGCGTGGCGCAGGGGTCCGATGAAGGCGGCGTTCATGAGCTGCGTGGCGACCAGGGTCAGGACGCCAATCTTGACCGGAGTCGCGACGTTTTGTCTTGCATAAAAGCCCGGCGCGAGGATTTTGACCAGGATCATGCCGACCAGGCCCACGCTGTAGGCGACCAGGGCGCGGCAGGTCATCCAGGCGTCATCGACGCGGAACGCGCCGTACTTGAACAAGGTCGCCACCAGCGGCAGCGCGAGCACCGCCAGCGCGGCCGCCGCCGGTACTGCCAGCAGGATGGTGATGCGCAATCCCCAATCGAGCAGCCGGCTGTATTCCTGCGTGTTGGCCGCGGCGTGGTATTTCGCCAGGCTCGGCAGCAGGATCGTGCCGACCGCCACGCCGAGCACGCCGGCCGGCAGCTCCATCAGCCGGTCGGCGTAGTACAGCCACGACACGCTGCCGGTCTCGAGGAACGAAGCGAAGATGGTGTTGATGAGGAGCGAGATCTGCGCCACCGACACGCCGAACAGCGCCGGCGCCATGAGGCCGAGCACGCGCCGCACGCCCGGGTGGCTCCAGTCCAGCCGCCAGCGCGGCATGACTTTGAGCTTGATCAGGAACGGCACCTGGAAGGCGAGCTGCAGCACGCCGCCGGCGAACACCGCCCAGGCGAGCACCAGCACCGGCGGGTCGAAGCGGTCCGCGAACAGCGCCGCGCCGACGATGAAGGCGACGTTGAGCAGCGCCGGCGTGATCGCCGGCACGCCGAAGCGGTTCCAGGTGTTGAGGATGCCGGCCGCCAGCGCGACGAGTGAAATGAAGGCGATGTAGGGAAAGGTGATGCGCAGCATCGCCACCGTGAGGCCGAACTTGCCCGGCTCGGCGTGGAACCAGGCCGGCGCGAACACGTAGGCGATGAGGGGGGCGGCGAGGACGCCGATCGCCGTCACGACCACCAGCGCGACCAGCAGCACGGTGCCGATGGCGTCGATCAGGCCGCGCGTCTCCTCGTGCGTCTGGCGGGTCTTGTACTCGGACAGGATGGGCACGAAGGCCTGCGAGAACGAGCCCTCGGCGAACAGGCGGCGCAGCAGGTTGGGGATGCGGAACGCCACGAAGAAGGCGTCGGTCAACAGCCCGGCGCCGAAGATGCGCGCGATGAAGAAGTCGCGCGCGTAGCCCAGGATCCTGCTCACCATGGTCAGGCTGCTCACCGTGGCCAGGATTCGCAGCAGGTTCATGCTAAAATTTTCTTCTCAATGGCTAACATCAAATCTGCCCGTAAGCGGGCCAAGCAGGCGGTCGAGCGCCGCGAGCACAACATGAGCCTGCGCACCGAGGTGCGCACCGCGATCAAGAACGTGAAGAAGGCGGTCGCGGCCGGCAAGAAGGACGAGGCGGCCAAGGTGCTGCAGGAGTCGCAGGCGGTCATCGACCGCATCGTCGCCAAAGGCGTGCTTCACCGCAATGCCGGCGACCGCCACAAGAGCCGGCTCGCCCACGCCATCAAGGGCCTGAAGTAGTTCTACGCGGTATCCCCGACGCGCTGCATCTCGGCTAGCCTGGTGCGCTCCGCCACCCGGCCGTCGCGCACCTGCAGCTCGTTGTCCTTCGCGAAGTTCACGAGAAACCGGTAGGCCATCGGCTCGATGGCTTCGAGCCGCACGTCGACCACCACGCAGCGCACCCCGTTCGACGTGACCGGATGGACGAATGGCGAGTACTGCATGCGGTGGTCGCCGCCGAACGCCGACATCACCCCGCACAGCCGCTCGGCCCAGTCGCTGGGCCGGAACGGCTTGCCGTCGAGCGTCACCCCGAGAATGACGAACTCGACCACCCCATCGTCTCCCATAGCCCATTGTAATCGGCCCTGATGGCCAAGCCTTCCAGCCGCATCCTGGTCATCAACGACGAGCAGCTCGAGCTGCGCGAGTTCGTGAAGGGCCTGAACGCGGCGGCGCGCACGCTCGACAATCCGCTCGGCATCAGCTTCCTCGGCGCCACCACGGCGAAGGAAGGCCTCGACATCATCGAGTCGGACGGCAACGTGCAGGCCGTCCTCGTCGACGACACGCTGTACAAGATTGGCAACAACTCCAGGAAAACCCTCCAGATGTCCGCGCTCGAGCTGGTGCAGCGCATCACGCGCCTGCGTCCCGAGCTCGACGTCTACATCGTGATCGCGCAGGAGAAGGAAGACGACGTGGTCGACGCGCTGTTCGCCGAATCGGTGGACGGCTACTTCTACCGCGAGGAGCGCGACTACCGCGGCATGTACCGCATCCTCAACGCGCAGATCCAGGAGCGCGCGCGCACCCCGTTCTACGACCAGCTCAAGAACTACGTTTGGATGGCGAAGGACCAGTGGCACACGCCGGGCCACTCCTCCGGCGAGTCGCTGCGCGGCAGCCCGTGGGTGAACGACTTCTACGAGTTCATGGGCGAGCACGTGTTCGACGCCGACCTCTCGGTGTCGGTGCCGATGCTCGACTCGCTGATGGAGCCGAAGGGGGTGATCGGCGAGGCGCAGGCGATGGCGGCCAAGGCGTTCGGCGCGAAGCGCACCTTCTTCGCCACCAACGGCACCTCCACCGCGAACAAGGTGATCTTCCAGACCCTGCTCGCGCCGGGCGAGAAGCTGCTCCTCGACCGCAACTGCCACAAGAGCGTGCACCACGGCGTGGTGCTCTCCGGCGCGCATCCGATCTATCTCGATTCCGCGCTGAATCGCAAGTACGGCCTGTACGGCCCGGTACCGAAAAAAGCGCTTCTGCGAGAAATAAAAAAGCACCCGGACGCCCAGGCGCTGATCCTCACCTCGTGCACCTACGACGGCCTGCGCTACGACCTTGCGCCGATCGTCGAGGCCGCGCATGCGCGCGGCATCAAGGTGATCATCGACGAGGCGTGGTACGGCTTCGCGCGCTTCCATCCCGCGTTCCGCCCCACCGCGCTCGAGGCCGGCGCCGACTATGCCACGCAGTCCACGCACAAGGTGCTGTCGGCGTTCTCGCAGGCCTCGATGATCCACGTCAACGACCCGGGGTTCCGCGAGCACCTGTTCCGCGAGAACTTCAACATGCATACCTCGACCAGCCCGCAATACGGGCTGATTGCGAGCCTCGACGTGGCGCGCAAGCAGGCGGTGATGGAAGGCTACAAGCTGCTGTCGCGCACGCTTGATCTTGCCAACGAAATTAGGACGTTAATAAATTCCACCAAGGTGTTCCGCGTGCTGGAGCTCGAGGATCTGCTGCCCGACGCGGTGAAGCACGACGGCATCCGGCTCGACCCGACCAAGGTGACGATCGACATCTCGGGCTGCGGCTACACCGTGGAAGACCTGCAGAAGGCGCTGTTCGAGCGCTTCAACATCCAGGTCGAGAAGTCGACCTTCAACACCCTGACGTTGTTATTGACGATTGGAACCACCCGATCGAAAGTCTCGCGCCTCTACGACGCGCTGATGCGCATCGCCCGCGAAGGCCACGCGCCGCGGCGCCTGGTGCGAACGCCGGATATCCCGGCGTTTACCAAGCTGAGATTCCTGCCGCGGGATGCGTACTACTGCGGCGGCGAGCTGGTGCCGGTATTCGACGACCGCGAGCGCGTGAACGGCAGGCTCGCCGGGCGTATCGCCGCCGACCAGATCGTGCCCTACCCGCCGGGCATCCCGGTGCTGGTGCCCGGTCAGCTCATCACCCGCAAGATCATCGACTACCTCGGCGCCCTGCTCCACTCGCACAAGCGCATGGAGATGCACGGCATCGTGCACGAAGGCTACGCGCCGTGCATCCGCGTGCTCAAGCCCGAGGAAGAGCGCGGCCTGAAGCGGCTGTCTTAGGAAACCTTTCTACGCGAGAGTTTCGTCGACGCGGCGCCGCTGCGGCGTCGTGCAATGCAGCGCATGGAACGCGCTCACGCCGTCGCCGGTGCGCGCGTGCAACGCGGCGAACAAGCCGGCGGCGCGCGTGGCGTCGCCATCGCGCATCACGGCGTAAGCGGCGCGATACTCATCCAGCCAATCCCTCTCTTCCACGAACAGCTCGAAGAGGTGCACGGGCTGCGCGCGGCCGCGCACGCGCACGCGGTCGACCTCGCGCGCGAGCGGGAACTCGTCCTTCACCGGCAGGTAGGTGTACTCGCTCACCAGGACGTTGGTGCCGTACTCCTTGTTGAGGTGCTCGATGCGCGAGGCGAGGTTCACCGCGTCGCCGACCACCGTGTAGTTGAAGCGGCTCTTCGAGCCCATGTTGCCGACCACCATCGGCCCGGTGTTGATGCCGACGCCGATGTCGATCGCCGGCAGGCCGCGCCGGCGCAGCGTGTCCTGGAAAGTCTTGAGCGTCCTCACCATGTCGAGCGCGGCGCGGCACGCGAGCGCGGCGTGCTGGGGCTCCGGCAGCGGCGCGCCGAACACCGCCATGATCGCGTCGCCGATGTACTTGTCGAGCGAGCCGCGATGCTCGAACACCTTCTCCGTCATCACGGTGAAGTACTCGTTCATCAGCTTCACCAGGTCCTCCGGCGCCATCGCCTCGGACAGCGTGGTGAAGCCGCGGATGTCGGAGAACAGCACCGTGAGCTCGCGCTTCTCCCCGCCGAGCTGCAGCTTGCCCGCGTCGGCGACCAGATCTTCCACCACCGCCGGCGGCACGTAGTGCTGGAACGCCACCTTGAGATAGCGCTTCTCCGAGAAGGTGAAGAAATACTCGACCAGCGTGGCGGTGGCGAAGAGCAGCGCCACGAGAAGCGTCGGGTAGACCAGGTTGAGCCATAGCCCCTGGGTCTCGAAGAGATAGATCGCGAGCGCGACATAGCCGCCGAGCAGCGCCGCCGCGAGCACGCCGCCGCCGCTCACGCCGAGGCGCGGCAGCAGCACGATCAGCACCAGCGCGATGAGCGCCATCGCGGCGGCGTCCACCACCATCATCCATTCCGGCCGCTGCAGCGCGTCGCCCTGCAACAGGCTCTCGATGATGCTCGCGCGCACCTCGACGCCCGGCAGCGTGGCGCCGAACGGCGTGACGCGCACGTCGCCGATGCCGGTGGCGGTATTGCCGACCAGCACCACGCGCCCCTTGAGCAGCGCCGCATCCGCGCGCCCCTCCAGGATGTCGGCGATCGGAACCGCGGCGAAGCTGCCCGGGCGGCGGTGGCGGACCAGCAGCCGCCCTTCCTCGTCGAGCGGGATCGAATGCTCGCCGAGCTTCAGGCCGGCGATGCCGTACGAGGCGAGCTCGAGCGCCGGCACCTCGGCCTCGAGATAGGTGCGCGCCACCTGCACGTCGAATGCCGGGTAGTAGCGCCCGTCGAAGCGGCGGATGAGCGGCGCGCGCCGCACCACGCCGTCGGGATCGGGCGGCACGTCGATATGGCCTGCGTACGCCGCGCCGCCCTGCAGCTCGAGGATGTTGACCAGCACGCCGTAGGGCTCGGGCCGCTTGAACACCGGCTCGCCCTGCGCGCTCGAGCGCACGTCGGCGATCGCCTGCGGCGCGATGGCGAGGCGCGCCGCCGCCAGCCCGGCCGGGCCGAGGTAGCGGATCTCGGTGTCGTTGTCGATGAACACCGTGCCGAGCACCACTTTCTTCGTCGCGCTGATCGCGCGTGCGAACTGGGCGTCGGCGCGCGGCGATTCGCGCTCCGGGAAGAACAGGTCGAAGGCGATCACCTTGGCGCCGAGCTGGTCGAGGCGCTCGGCGAGCGCCGCGAAGGTGGTGCGGCTCCACGGCCAGCGGCCGATCTTCGCCAGGCTCGCCTCGTCGATCGCGGCAATGGTGACAAAGCGCGGCGGCGCGCTCGGCAGCGCGCGCAGGCGCATGTCGTAGGTCTTGCGCTCGATCTGGCCGAGCAGCGGCACGTCGAGGCCGAGCTCGTCCGCGACAAAAAGTGCAATAACGCACAGCGTGATGAGTGCCGCCACGCCTCTCGCGGTGCGCCCGGGTGCTAGAATTTTCAAAAGAAGTCCGGCGTTCTAATAGGGGAGAACGACGCCATTGCTACCCGGGTATTCTAGATTCGGGCTCGCTTGCCTGCTCGGGCTCGCGAGCGCAGCGGCGATCGCCCAGCCCCTCGAAGTGCAGTTCGTGCGCGCCTGGCAGCCGGCGCCGCGCACCCTCGATCTCGACGAGCTCTCCGGATTCGCGCTCGCCCCCGACGGCACGGTGTACGTCATGGACCGCGACCGCGGCGCGCTGTGGCGCATCACCGAAAAGGATGCCACTTCGAGCGAGCTGGTCGGCAAGGAGCGCCCGTTCGAGGCGAAGAAGGTGGGCGGCGTGGCCTGGATGGGCGAAGGGCGCCTCGCGGTCGGCAACACGCGCAACGACTTGCTCGCGGTGCTCGACGCGCAAGGTGGCGCCGAGCGCGTGTTCGGCGGCGGCGGCCGCAACGATGGCGAGCTCGACGACCCCGAAGGCCTGGCGTTCTCGGCCAACCGGCGGCTCTATGTTGCCGACCACGGCAACAACCGCGTCGCGGTGTACTCGGAGTCCGGCGTGTTCCTGCACGCGATCGGCGCGAGCCGCGATCCCGCTACCGCGCTCGTGAAGCCGCAGCAAGTCGCAGTCGACGCCGCCGAGCGCGTCTACGTCCTCGAGCAGACCGGCAACGGGCGCATTTCCGTGTACGACCGCACAGGCAAGCTGCTCAACCGCCTCGCGGCCGAAACCCTGCCCGGCGTGCAGAACGCGCGCTGGCGCGCCATCGCAGCCGACTCGCACGGACGCCTCTTCGTCGCCGATACCGGCAACGGCAACGTGAGCGAGCTCGACTGGGAAGCGGGACAGGTGCGCCGCCGCTTCGGCAGCCCGGGGCGCGGGCGCGGCCAGTTCGGCGACGTGCGCGCGCTCGCGATCTCCGGCCGCGAGCTCGCGGTGGCGGACGCGGGCAACGGCAAGATCGAGTTCTTCCGCGTGCCGGAAGCCGGCGGCGCGCCGCCGGCGCGCGAGCGCCTGCCGAGCGTGCGGCGCGCCGCCGCCAGCAACCTCGAGTGCGAGCGCGTGTACGCGTTCGTGGAGAGCGAGCTGCTCTGCCTGGAAGGCCGCTCCGGCAAGGTCGCGCGCCTCGACTCCACCGGCCGGGCGAAGATCACCTTCCCGGAGAAGTTCGATTACGCCAAGGTCGCCGCGTTCGACGCCCGCGACGTGGCGCTCAGCGACGGCGCCACGATCCGCGTGTTCTCGCACGAGGGCGCGCCGCGCTTCGCGGTCGGGCGCAGCGGCTCGCGCGACGGCGAGTTCTACGACATCCACGGCATGCATCTCGCCGACTACCTGTACGTCGCCGACAGCGGCAACCGCCGCGTGCAGATCTTCACGCGCGACGGCATCCTGGTGGGCAAGATCGCCGACGCGCCGAACAGCCAGACGCGCCGCGTCGGCCGCCCGGTCGCGGTGGTGACGGATGCGGCGCGCAACCTGTACATCGCCGACTCGGAGAGCCGGCAGATCCACGTCTACACGCCGCAGCGCGAATGGCGCCAGTCGCTCGGCGCCGAGCGCGGCTACGAGAGCATCCAGAGCATCGGCGCGGACGCGGAGGGGCGCATCTACGTGCTCGCCTCGACCGAGCGCTCGCGCCAGATGGTCGACGTGTACTACGGCACCGCGCTCGAGTTCAGCTTCGCCGCCTACCGCGCGCCCAAGCAGGAGCTCTCGCGCGAGGCGACGCTGTCGATCCCGCTCGGCGGCTACGACATGACGCTGCACGACAGCGGCCGCAAGCAGGTCGCGGTCTACCACTACCTGCAGTCGCCGCAGGCCGTCGCGGGCGTGGAAGCGCTCGGCGAGCCGGGCCGCGTGCGCGTCACCTGGCGCAAGTCGCCTGAGCGCTACGTCGCCGCCTACCGCGTGTACGGCGCGGTGGAGCGCGGCGGGCCTTTCGAGCGCCTCGCGCAGACCAAGGAGCTCGACGCCACGTTCGACGTCAGGGCGAAGCCGCACGCCTACTTCACCGTGAGCGCGCTCACCACGCTCGAGGTGGAAGGCGAGGCGAGCGCGCCCGCCGAGGACCTGTTCCGCCCGGCCTACCGCCAGTACGAGGCGAAGCAGTTCGACGCCGCGCTGGCCGGCTTCGAGCGCGCCTCGAAGCTCGCGCCGGCGCACGCCGCCTACATCGAGTACCTCGGCCGCAGCCTGCTCGCGCTCGGCCGCTACGAGCCGGCGATCGCGCAGTTCCAGGCGCTCGGCAAGCGCGCCGGGCTGGAGAAGCAGGGCATGCTCCTCGAAGCGATGGCGCTCGCCTCGAGCGGCGACCTGCTCGCGGCGCGCAGCGTGGTGGAGCGCGCCATCACCGCCAAGCACGCCGACCCGTCCATTTTCACGCTGTGCGCCGACCTGAGCCTCCAGCTGCGCGACGCGGCGGGCGCGGTGCGCTGCGCCGATCTCGCGCTCGCGACCGAACCCGCCAACGCCTACGCGCGCGCCATGCGCGGCGAGGCGCTGGTGCGCCTCGGCACCGCCGACAAAGGCATCGAGGAGCTCGACGCCGCGACCGCCGCCGCGCCCGGCGAAGTGGACCTTTGGCGCCGCAGCGCGCGCGTGATGCTCGGCCTGGGCAAGAGCAAGGAAGCGCTGCAGCGCTACACCAAGGTGCTCGAGCTTGCGCCGCGCGACGCCGACGCGCTGCTCGCCGCGGCGGAGATCCATCTGCAGCTCGGCGAGCTCGACCAGGCGCGCACCATCGCGCTTTCGCTGGTGGGCAGCCCCGCGCAGGAAGCGCGCGGCCAGTACGTGCTCGGCCACATCGCGCTCAAGCAGCAGAAGCCCGAGGACGCGGTGATCGCCTTCGCGCGCGCCACGCGGCTCGACGCCAGGCAGGGCGCGGCCTGGGCCGGCCTCGCCGAGGGCTACCTCGCGCTCAAGGACGACGCGAAGGCGCGCGAAGCGCTCGGCGCCGCGACCGCGCTGCCCGACGCGCCGGCGCAAGTGTTCCGGCAGCTCGCCGACCTCGAGGTGCGGGCGGGCAGGCACGCCGCCGCGCTGCCGCCGCTCGAGAAGGCGGCGGCCATGCAGCCGAACGACGCGGAGCTGCGCCTCACGCTGGCACGTACCTACGCGCAGATGGAACGCTGGCACGACGCGGGCAACGCGGCGCGCGAGGTGCAGCGCCTCGACCCGAAGCGCGTCGATGCGCTGGTGCTGGGCGCCGAGGCGGCCTACCGCCAGGGCAAGAACGGCGAGGCGATCGAGACGCTGAAGCGCGCAGTCGCGCTCGACCCCGAGTCCTACGACGTGCACTACAAGCTCGGCCGCAGCTACGTGGACAACAACCTCTACAGCGACGCGCAGGCGCACCTCGAGCGCGCCGCGCGCCTGAACGACCGCAGCGACGCGCCGCACCTGCTGCTCGCGCAGATGCACCAGAACCAGCGCTCCTACGACGCGGCGATCCAGTCCATGACGCTCGCCGTGGCGCTCAACCCGAGCGACGCCAACCGCCGCGAGCTCGACGCCGCCTACGACCGCAAGAAGAAGGCGCTGTCCGGCACCGGCGGGCGCATCGTCATGGAGGACCTGCGCCTCGAGCGCATGTTCGTCGCCGCGCACAAGCAGTACGCCACCGAGCCGCTCGGGCGCATTCGCCTGCGCAACGACAGCGCCGAGGACTACCAGGGCCTCAAGCTCTCGTTCTTCATCAAGGAGTACATGGACTTCCCGGTGACGCGCGAGATCGCCGAGCTCAAGGCCAAGACCTTCGTCGAGGTGCCGCTCAACGCCACCTTCAACAAGAAGGTGCTCGACATCGACGAGGACACGCGCGTGCTGGTGGTCGCCACGCTCGCCATGGCCGACGCGCGCGACGGCGCGCAGGAAGTCACCCAGGCCATGACGCTCTACGGCCGCAACGCGATCGTCTGGTCGAACAGCGAGATGATCGGCTCGTTCATCACGCCGCGCGACGACACGCTGCGCAACTTCGTGCGCGAGGCGGTGAACCGCTACGGCGCACCGTCCACCGGCGTGCTCAACCGGCCGCTCGCGCAGGCCGCCACGCTCTTCAACACGCTCGCCGCGCTCGGCGTGCGCTACCAGCCCGACCCCAACCTGCCGTTCTCCAAGCTGCGCGCCGACCAGGTCGACTACGTGCAGTTCCCGCGCGAGACGCTGCGGCTGAAGAGCGGCGACTGCGACGACCTCTCGGTGCTGCTCGCCGCCGGGTTCGAGAACCTCGGCATCGAGTCGGCGCTGGTCGAGGTGCCGGGGCACCTCTTCATGATGTTCCGCACCGGCGTGAAGGAAGCCGAGCGCGGACTGATCAGCCTGCAGGACGAGCTGCTGGTGATCCGCGACGGCGAGGTGTGGATCCCGGTGGAAGCCACGCTCGTCGCCACCTCGTTCAGCGAGGCGTGGGCCGAGGGCGCGAAGCGCTACCGCGCGGCCGCTGCGACCAAGCAGGCGCGCATCGTGTCGCTGCGCCAGGCCTGGGAGCGCTATCCGCCCGCCAGCCTCGCGCCGGCGGGCTACACCATCGAGCCGCCGGCCGGCGAGCACGCGCGGCGGCTGATCCAGCGCGAGCACACCCTGCTCCTCGCGCGGCGCCTGGAGCGCGAGGTGCAGCCGTACCGCCAGGCCCTGCGCGTCAACCCGAAAGACTTCGATGCGCGCCTGCAGATCGGCACGCTCTACGCGAGGAACGGCATCGACGAGGTGGCGCTCAAGGAGTTCGAAGCCATCCTGGCCGCCAACCCGAAGCACGCCTCGGCGCACAACAACCGCGGCAACCTCTACTTCGCGCGCGGCGACTACGAGCGCGCGCTCGAGAGCTACCGCGCCGCCGAGAACGCCGACCCGGCCGACGGCGGCATCCGCATGAACGCCGCGCTCGCCTACTACCGCCTGGGCAAGCTCGCCGAGGCGCGCGGCAAGTTCAGCGAGGCGACCGAGCTGCGCGCCGACCTCGCCGCGCAGTACAGCGGCTTCTCAAAATTGCTGGGGAACTGAGCTCATGAGAAAGATCGCCTTCATCCTCCTCCTCGTGTTCATCGGTTCTGTACAAGCCCAGGATCAGACCGCGGGCCTCAAGGAAACCCTGCAGAACCTGTGGGCCAAGCTGCGCGCAGCGACCCCGAAGTCCGCCCCGCCTCCGGCCACCACCGCGACCGTGACCGCCGGGCTGCGCGGCATCGAGGCCACCGAGTCGGAGCTCAGGCCCTACTGGCGCGGCGACGAGCGCCAGGCGTTCGAGAGCGCGCAGGCGCTCGCCGACGCCGGCAAGTTCGCCGAGGCGGCT
>DASVFV010000214.1:0-23364 GCA_036379875.1 Burkholderiales bacterium
CAGGCTGGTGGAGGGCTCGCGCGACTGCGTGGCGATGCTCCAGTAGCCCGCCGCGGCGTTGTGCACCGAGTTCATGAACCGGGTGGGCGAAACGTCGCGCTCCGGCGTGGCGAGCACTTCGCAGAGCTGGTGCAGGATCTCACCGTCGGCCGAGGACGAGGTGAACACGGTCGCGGTCGCCGTCGCGTCGCGCCCGGCGGCGAGGAACGCTTCGCGCCCGATCGCCAGGGCGAGCTTCACGGGAATGCCGGCGCGCCGCCGCTCGGCCGGCGGCAGAAGCTCGCTCGCGGGGATCGCGGTGCGCGCCGGCGCGTAGGGAACGGCGCCCGAGAGGATGGCGCGCCCGGCATGCCAGTCGCGCAGGCCGGGGCCGAGCAGGCCGATGCCTTCAACGTACGCGCGCATCGCCGATCACCAGGCTGCAATTGCTGCCGCCGAAGCCGAACGAGTTGTTGAGCGCGCGCCGCACCGTGGCGCCGCGGCTCCTGAGGACGTAGTTGCAGCCGAGCTGCGGGTCGACCACGCGCGTATGCGGGCTGCCGGGCACGAGCCCGTGCCGCACGGCGAGCATGGCGACCACCGCCTCGGTCATCCCGGCGGCGCCGAGCAGGTGCCCGGTCGCCCCCTTGGTCGAGCTGCACGGCACCGTGCGGCCGAACAGCTCCACCACCGCCTTGTCCTCCGCCGCGTCGTTGGTGCGCGTCGCCGTGCCGTGCAGGTTGATGTAGTCGATGTCGCCGGCGCCGAGCCCGGCGGATTCGAGCGCGCGCTGCATCGCGAGCCGCGCGCCCAGGCCTTCCGGGTGGGGCGTGGACATGTGGTAGGCGTCGGCGCTCTCGCCAACGCCGAGGAGCTCGAGGTCGGCGTGGCCCGATTTCTCGAGCAGCGCGAAGCCGCCGCCCTCGCCGAGGGAGATGCCGTCGCGCCCGGCGTCGAACGGCCGGCACGGGTGGCGCGAGGTGAGCTCGAGCGAGCGGAAGCCGTACAGCGTGGTGAAGCACAGCGAATCCGCGCCGCCGACCACCGCCGCGTCGCACACGCCGGCCGCGATCATGCGCGCCGCGTTGCCGAACACCTTGGCGGTCGACGAGCAGGCGGACGACACCACGAACGAGGGGCCGCCGAGCCCGAGATAGCGCGCGACGAAGTCGCCCAGCGAATAGGTGTTCACCGTCGCCTGGTAGTTGAAGCCGCGCGGCAGCGCGCCGGTTTGCGGGTCGCGCCGCCGATAGCCGAGCTCGGCCTCCAGGATGCCGGAGGTGCTGGTGCCCACGAATACGCCGATGCGCGAAGCGCCGTGGCGCGCGCGCGCCGCGGCCACCGCGGCGGCGAAGCCGTCCGCTTCCAGCGCGACCTGCGCGATGCGGTTGGTGCGGCAGTCGTAGGGCGCGAGATCGGCGCGCACCGGCCGCTCCTCCAGCCCGCGCATGCACCCGATCCAGGTGTCCACTGCCGCGTCTTCGAAATCACAGCGCGCGAGTCCCGAGCGGCCGCCGCGCAGCGCCTCGAGCACCGCCGCGGCTCCCTCGCCGAGGCAGTTCGCGACCGAGAACGCGCTGATCAGGAGCGGCTGCATGCTGCGGGGAGCGAAACGCATTTCAGGCCGAGCTCGGCGAGGCGCTCGAGCAGCGCGGGCAGCACGGCGAGCGCGCCGGGCCGGTCGTCGTGCAGCAGCAGGACGTCGCCCGCGGCGAGGCTGCCGGTCAGGCGCTCGAGCACGCGCGCCGGGTCGGCGCCGCCGGTATCGAGGCCGCGGCGCGTCCAGGACACGTAGCGCAGCCCGAGGCGCGCGAGCACCGGCTCGAGCAGCGGGCTGCGGAAGCCGATCGGCGCGCGGAAGAACTGCGGCGCGCGGCCGGTGATCGCGGCGACGACGGCCTGCGCGGATTCGACCTCGCGGCGCAGCAGCGCGGCGGTATAGAGCGCGAAGGCGTGCGAGTGCGAGTAGGTGTGGTTCTCGACGCTGTGGCCGCGCCGCGCGATCTCGCGCACCAGCTCCGGGTAGGCGCGCGCTTTTGCACCGACGCAGAAGAAGCTCGCGGTGGCGCGGTATTGATCGAGCACGGCGAGCACGCGCGGCGTCATTTCCGGATGCGGGCCATCGTCGAAGGTCAGGCAGACCTCGCGCTGCGCGATGGCGGCGGCGGGCAGGCGGCTCAGGTTCGGCCCGAGCAGGCGCCCGCGCACCAGGAAGACCCCGGCGGTCAGCACCAGGTGGTTGGCGGCCAGCGCGGCGGCGATCCAGGGCCACCACGCCGGCGCGGCGACGAGCAGCGCGATGCCGGCCGCGTGCAGCGCAACGGTGACGCGCAGCGCGGGTGTCATGCGGGCACCGCGAACGGCAGCTTCGCGAGCAGCGCGCGCCACACGCGCAGCCAGGTCGGCCAGTCGTGCGCGCCGGGAAGGACCACGACGCGGTCCTCGGGCAGGCGCTCGGCCAGCCTGCGGCTCGGCCCGGCATAGCGGTCCGCTTCGCCGAAGCCGAGGTACACCGGCGGCAGCCCGTCTTCGAGCGGCTCGGGATCGCGCGAGCCGAGGAACGGCGCGATCAGGATCACGCCTTCGATCGCGGCCGGCCGCCTGCGCGCGACGCTGAGGCAGCCCCAGCCGCCGAGCGAGATTCCCATCAGCCAGAGGCGTGCGTGGCGCCTACCCATGATCTCGGATTCAAGCCGCGCGCCGATGTCGCTGTCGAGGTAGTCGTCCGCCTGCGCGTCGATCGCCTCGACGTCGATCGGCACCGCGGCGCCGAACCCGTGGGCGAGCAGGTCCTGCGCGGTGGCCTTGGCCGGCGGCAGCATGACGAGGAGGTCACGCGGCATGGGCGTCCTGCCTGCTCATAATGGCGGAAAAAGCGAGCGCCATGGCGGCGCCCAGGCCGACCGTGGTGCCGATCGCGCTCAGCACCGGCACCTTCGAGGTGGCGAGCAGGCCGAAGCCGATCACGGTGGTGAGCGCGGCGAAGAGCACCGACACCACGGTGCGGCCGCGCTCCTGGCTCGCCGGCGCCTGGCGGTCGAAGAACAGCGAATAGTTCGAGCCGACCGCGACCACCAGCACCAGGCCGATCAGGTGGAAGATGGAAAGCTGCACGCCGCCCAGCGCGAGCACGCCGCAGGTGGCGAGCGCCGCGGCGGCGAGCGGCGCGGCCACGTCGAGCACGCGCCGCGGCGAGCGCAGCGCGAGGAAAAGAAGCAGCGCGATCGCCGCGGCGCCCAGCAAGGAGTGCAGCACCGCTTCGCGCAGGTAGCCGCGATAGAGCTCGTCGAACTGGCGCTTGAGGTCGAGCAGGGTGACGCCGGGCAGGTCCGCAAGCCGCGCCGCGATCGCGTCCGCGTCGCCCACGCCGCGCAGCGGCAGCATCGCGGCCCACCCGGAGCCGCGCCGCACGAGCAGCGCGTCGAGGCGCAGCCCGAGGCTCGTGCCCTGCAGGCTCGAGCGCTCGAGCAACGGCAGCTCGGCGGCGGCGGCGACGTCGCGCACGAACGGCTCGAACGCCGCCGGCCGGAACGGCAGGCCTTTCTGCGCCGCCTGCAGGTTGGCCCGCAGCACTTCCGCCGGCGGCAGCGCCTGCTGGCGCGCGCGCTGCGTGGCGAGGCTCGGCAGGTAAGCGGCGGGATGGTCGAAGCCCTGCAGCCAGCCGCGCGACACGCCCTCGCGCAGCGCGGCCGCGGCGCGCTCGCTCGCCTGCAGCGCGGCTTCCTGGTCGGGCGCGCCGATCACCACGAGGTAGCTCACGTCGGGCGCGCCGACGTCCTCGCGCAGCTGGCGGTCGAGCGCCTGCTCGGCGGCCGAGACTGGATTCACGCTGGCGAGGCTCGAGCTCCAGAGCGGCTGCGGCCGCGCGACCAGGAATACCACCGCTGTTGCGAGGACGACGAGCAGCGCGCCGCGCAGGCGCGGCGCCGCCCGCACCGCCGCCAGCGTGCCGGGCACGAGCGCGGCCACCGCCGCGACGCTGAAGCCGCGCGGCACGAGGCTCGGCAGGATCCAGCGCGTCACGGCGGCGGCAACCAGCAGGCCGGCGGTCGAAAACAGGCCGAGCTGCGCGAGGCCGGTGAAGTTGGACAGCAGCATGGCGCTGAAGCCGCAGATGGAAGTGAGCATGCCGAGGCGCAGGGTCGGCCAGATGCGCGCGAACGTGCTCTCCGGCGCCGCGCCGGGGGCGTTCTGCGTGAAGAGGTAGATCGCGTAGTCCACCGCTTCGCCGATCAGCGTGACGCCGAACGCGATGGTGATGCCGTGCACCGAGCCGAACGCGAGGCTCACTGCCGCGATGCCGGCAAGCGCGCCGCTCGCCACCGGCAGCAGGCCGAGGCCCAGCACGCGTGGCGAGCGGTAGAGCGCGATGAGGAGCCCCGCGATCAGCACGCTGCCGATGAGCGACAGGCGCCACGCGTCCTCGCGCACGTGCTCGCGGCTCGCGACCGAGAACACCGCCGGCCCGGTGACGACCAGCTTCGCTTCGCCGCCGGCAGCCGCCTCGGCGAACGCGGTACGCACGAGCGACAGCGCGCGTTGCTGCGCATCGATGTCCGAGGCGGGGGCGAGCGTCTGCGCGACGAGCAGCGCGCGCGCGCCGTCCTTCGAGAACCACACCCCGGCCTGGGTGCGCGGCCGCGCCTGCGGCGCGAGCCGCTCGGCGAGGCTCAGCAGCTCGCCGCTCGGGTCGGCGCTCGCCATGCGCTGCACCAGCACGCCAGCGGACGAGGCGAGCTGGCCGAGCAGCTCGGTCAAGCTGGCATGCAGGCCCTGGGCCGAGAAGCGCTCGGGCCGCACCGCGGGGCTGAGCAGGTAGCGGTACCGCCAGAGTACCTCGCGGTCCGTCTCGAAGCCGGCTTCCTCGCCGTTGTTCACCGAGGCGAAAACGCCGGAAGCGCGCAGCGCCGCCGCCAGGCGCTTGCTCGCTTCGGCGAGCCGCTCGGGCGGCGCGCCCTCGATGCCGATCAGCATGAGGCGCGAAGCGACGCCGTCGCGCAGCTGCTCCACCAGCAGCTCTTGCACCGGGGAGGGCGAGCGCGGCAGGAACGCCGAGAGGTCGGTCGTGAACGGGGTGCGCGCGACGACCAGCCCGCACGCGACGAGCAGCGCGAGCCACGCGCCGAGCGCCCAGCGCGCCGCGCGCGTCACGGCGCCTCGCGGCGGATCGTCATCACCGAGTGATCGCCGCCCGCCTCGTCGATCTCGATCGTGCTCACCCAGGTGCCGCTGCCGCTCACCCGGATCTCTTTCGCGGCCTTCTGCATGCGCCGGTCGGTCGGCCGCAGGCGCAGGTGCCAGTCGGCGCCCGCGCCCTCGAGGCGCACCTCGTAGAAGCGCTTGAGCGTGGCGAGGTCGCCGCTCAGCGTGGAGCGGATGCTCTCGACGAAGCCCCACAGCACCGGATTTTCCTGCACCGCGAAGCTGCGCACCTGTCCGCGGTCCTTGTCCTCGAGCGTGAGCGTATCGCCGTCGAGGATCATGCTCTCGCGGCGCGGCTCGAGCATGTGCTTCTCGAGCCGGCCGGGCTTGGCGTAGACCAGCGTGCCCGAGGACTCGAGCGGCGCGTTCAGCATGGCGAGCTCCTTGCGCTCGACGAACTTGCCGCGCGCGCTTTTCACCTGCGCGAGGCGCAGCATCAGGTCCTCGAGCGCATCCGCGTGCGCGGGCAGGGCGAACGCCATGAGGACGAGCGCGATCCGCACCATCGCCGGCCTAAGCCCAGAAATCATAGAAGTTGAACCAGTTGTACGGCGCGGCGCGGCAGTGGTGCTCGAGGCGCCGCGCGTAGCGCTCGACCCAGGGCCGCACGCTCGCCTCGCGCGCGCGCGGATCGAGCTCGATCGCGTCGGCGAAATGCTCGACGCGGATCTCGTAGCGCCGCCCGCCGTGGTACAAGCCGAAGAACAGCAGCACCGGCGCGCGCAGCAGGCCGGCGAGCAGCAGCGGCCCGAGCGGAAAGCGCGCCGGCGCGCCGAGGAACTCGCAGGTGACGCTGCGCTCGTTGCGCAACGCGCGGTCGCCCAGCACGCCGACGATCTCGCCGCGCGCGAGGCACTCGTGCACGCGCAGCAGCGACTCCGGCCCGCCGAGCGGGATGATGCGCGAGGCGAGCTCGGGCGCGAGCGAGCGCATCACGCCGCCGGTCTTCTCGGCGTTGTCGACGTACATCAGCATGTTCACCGGCGGCAGGCCCGCGGCGATGCCGCGCGCGCGCAGGATCTCGAAGCTGCCGAGGTGCGAGCCGAGCAGGATGCAGCCGCGCCGCTCGTGCAGCAGCCGGTCGGCCTCGCCCACGCCGTGCAGCGTGACGTCGAATTCCGCGAAGCGCCCCGCGAGCAGGTACACGCGGTCCTGCACGGTGGAGGCGAACGCGTGGTAATGGCGGTACACGTCCGCGGGGCCGGCGCGGCGGCCGAGCGCGCGGCGCAGGTAGGCGACCGAGGCGCGGCGCGCGCGCGGGGAGAAGAGCAGGAAGTACGCGCAGATGGGGTGGAGCAGCGCGCGCGCCAGCGGGCGGCCGAGGGTCAGCATCAGCCACACGATGAGCCGCATGGCGAGCACGCTGCCGCGCTCGGGGCGCTCGAGCCACTCGGGCTGCTCGGCTTCTAGGTCGCGGCGCATTCGACTTCGCCGACCAGCACTGCCTTGCCGCGCACCGCGCAGTGAAAGCGCACCGCACCGCGCACCGCATCGCGCGCCTCGCTGAACGACACTTCGAGCTCGTCGCCGGGGCGCGCCGGGTGCGGAAACTTCGCGCGCCGGATGCGGTACGGCGAGAGGCGCCGGCCCAGGCCGGCCTCGATCATGCGCAGCGCTTCGCTCAGCAGCACCGCGCCCGGGATCACCGGGTTGCCGGGAAAGTGGCCGTCGGCCGCGGGGTGGTCGGCGGGCAATGTTTGCTTGAGGATTTTCAATTTACCCAAGGTCTGGGTTCGTCGTTCCCGCGAAGGCGGGAACCCCATTTGAATTTTTTAAACGGGGTCCCCGCCTTCGCGGGGACGACAGGATGCTGTTTCTCGGAGTTCACCTAGCCTGCCTTCGCCCATAGGGCATCTAAGCGCTCGCGCGGCAGCTTGCCGGTCTCGTTGCGCGGCAGCTCGTCGACCAGGCAGAGCGGCCGCGGCAGGAACGCCGCGTCGATGCGCTGACGCAGCGCCGCGAGGATCGCCTCGCCGGTGAGCCCGGGGGCGACCACGAACGCGGCGAGCCGCGTGACCGCCTGGTCGTCGCCGGGCGGCACGACGAACGCGCCGTCGCGCACGCCGGGAATGGAATTCAGGTGGTGGTTGAGGCTCGCGAGCGAGGTGCGCTTGCCGGCGATGTTCACGAGGTCCGCGGTGCGGCCGTGCAGCACGAAGCGCCGCGCGCCGCGGCGCTCGATCACGTCGGCGAGCAGCAGCTCGCTGCGCGCATGGCCGCCCTGCACCCAGGTGCCTTTTTCATCCTGGCGCATGCTGAACTGCGGGAACAGCTCCCACTCCAGCGTTTGCGCCGGGCGGCGCGTGGCGAGCTGCCCGGCTTCGGTGCAGCCGTAGATCTCGAGCAGCGGCGCGCCGAAGCGCGCCTCGGCCTCGGCGGCGAGCTGCACCGGCAGCGCCGCGGTGGCGCACAGCACGAAGTCGAGCCGCGGGAGCGCGGCCGCTTCGCCGAGGATGGCGCGCAAATGCACCGGCGTGGTGACCAGCGCGCGCGGCCGCGGCATCGCCTCGAGCTCGGCGCACACGTCGGCCGGGAAAAAGGGCCGGCCGGCATGCATGGCGAGGCCGCCCTGCATCGCGATGAGCACCGTCGATTCCAGGCCGTACATGTGCTGCGGCGGCACGGTGCCGACGATTGCGATGCCGGGGAAAGCGGCGAGCCCGAGGGCGTCGAACTCGGCGCGCGCCGAGGCGACCAGGCCGCCCCAGGTCTTCGGATGCGGCACCGGGTCGCCGGTGGAGCCCGAAGTGAACACGATGGCCGCCACCTGCTCTTCCGGAATAGCCCGCCTGGATACTGCACTGGTTTGCGGAGCCGAAAAACCATCGTCGAGGCAATAGCTGTCCGGATAGGCGCGCAACAGGCCTTCCACCACGTGCGCCGTGTAGTTGGGCGGCATCAGGCTCACCTGTCCGCGCAGCAGCGCCGCGGCGAACCCGGCCGCGAAGCGATAGCGCCCGGCGCACTGGTTGATCACGTAGCGGCGCTCCGGCAGGCGGCGCGCCAGGTCGGTCACGTCGGCGAGGAACTGCGCGGCCGATACGGCGGTTCGCTCGCGCCAGGCGAACGTAGCGGCCGGTTCGTGGCGCACGAGCGGCAGATCGGCCATCGGTTGAAGCGCTAGCGCGTGAGCAAGCTCGACGCGCGGTCTTTCGCGTAGGCGCGCACCGCGCTCGCCAGCGACGCGGGCGAGTCGCCGAAGCGCAGCACCCGGTAGAGATAATCGACCGCGAACATGAGCGCGAGCAGCGGGAAGTTCAGCACGTTGATGAACAGCGACCAGCTCTCGAGGGCGCCGAAGCGCAGCAGCAGCGCCGAGACCGCGAGCTGCGCGGCGAAGAACACGCACCAGGCGAAGGTCAGGCGGCGCGTGTAGCTTTCCATGCCCGGCGGCAGCACGCCGCCGCGCGCGTGGCGCGCGAGGCGGGTGATGAAGGCTTCGCGCCCGCGCACCAGGGTGCGGCCGAAGAACCACAGGAGCGACAGGTAGGCGGCGGCGTGCGGCACGCCGTAGAGCGCCGCGCCGCTTTGGCCGAGCGAAAAGGTAAGCGCGGCCGCGGCGCCGATGATCAATAACCAGAGGCCGCGCTCCTTCGAGCGCAGAAGAATCCAGGCGGCCAGCGCGACCATCGGAGCGGCGAGCAGCGCGCTCATGGGGCGCTCGAGGTTACCCAGCATGCCGACATGCACGAGAACCTGATACGCAAGGATGCCGGCGACGGCAAGCACCTTCCACGCGATGCCGGCGAGGCGCGTCACGCTAGGGCGTCCGGTGCGCCTGGATGTGCTCGCACAGGCTGCGCAGCGAGGCGAAGATGGTCGCGTTGTTCTTGTTGTCGGAGCGCAGCTTCACACCGTAGGTCTTCGAGATCGCGAGCGCGACTTCCAGCACGTCGATGGAATCGAGGCCCAGGCCCTCGCCGTACAGCGGCGCGGTCGGGCTGACCTCGGCCGGGTCCATGTCGAGCTTGAGCGTGGCGACGATGAGGCGCGCGAGCTCCAGCTCGGCCGGGCTCAGCGTGTCCGGCTGCGGGATCGAATTCAGCGTGGTGGCAATGCTCATGTTCTCCCTCCCGATGGCCGTGAGGCTCTTTGAGTGAGATTATACGGGCGGCGAGCGGCCGGCCCGCGTTCCGCGCCGCGTAATTCTTACAAAACATGGACCAGCAACGCTGCGAAGTACTGGTGATCGGCGGCGGACCGGCCGGGTCGACGGTGTCGGCGCTGCTCGCCGAGCGCGGGCGCGACGTGGTGATGCTCGAGAAGGAGCGCCACCCGCGCTTTCACATCGGCGAATCGCTGCTGCCGCTCAACCTGCCGCTGTTCGAGCGGCTCGGCGTGGCGGCCGAGATCCAGCGCATCGGCATGCTGAAGCACGGCGCCGAGTTCGTCTCGCCGTGGCACCGGCGTACCGTGACCTTCGACTTCGCCGGCCAGCTCGACAAGTCGTATCCGTACGCCTACCAGGTGCGCCGCTCCGAGTTCGACGAGATCCTGTTCCGCAACGCCGAGCGCAAGGGCGCGCGGGCGCTCGAGGGCTGCAAGGTCAGCGCGGTCGAGTTCACCCCCGAGGGCGCGACGGTGAGCGCGCGGCTGGAGGATGGCAGCGAGCGCAGCTGGCGCACGCGCTTCGTGGTGGACGCCTCCGGGCGCGATACCTTTCTTGCCAGCCGCATGGGCATCAAGCGGCGCAACCCGAAGCACAACAGCGCCGCGCTCTACGGGCACTTCACCGGCGCCAGGCGCCTGCCCGGCAAGGCGGAGGGCAACATCACGGTGTTCTGGTTCGAGCACGGCTGGTTCTGGTTCATCCCGCTCTCGGACGGGGCGACCAGCGTCGGCGCGGTGTGCTGGCCCTATTACCTGAAGACGCGCGAGACGAGCACCGAGCAGTTCCTGCTCGACACCATCAAGCTCTGTCCCGCGCTCGCCGAGCGGCTGCGCGACGCAAGGCTCGCCTCGCCGGTCACGGCGACGGGCAATTACTCGTACGTGGCGAAGCGCTCGGCGGGACGCAACTACGTGATGCTCGGCGACGCGTATACCTTCATCGACCCGGTGTTCTCCACCGGGGTGCTGCTCGCCATGCAGAGCGCGTTCTCGGGCGCCGACACGATCGAGACCTGCCTCGACCACCCGCGCCGCGCGCACGCTGCGCTGCGGCGCTTCGATGCGTCGATGCGGCGCGGGCCGGGGATCTTCTCGTGGCTGATCTACCGGGTCACCACGCCCGCGATCCGCGAGCTTTTCATGGCGCCCTCCGAGCGCTTCGGCCTGCAGGCCTCGCTGGTCTCGGTGCTGGCCGGGGACATCTTCGGCAACACGCCGTGGCGCGCACGGCTCGTCGCCTTCCAGGCCATCTACTACGTCAAGAGCCTGTTCATGCTGCGGCAGAGCGTGGCGGCGTGGTTCCGCCGCCGCCGCTCCATCCAGTCCGCCTAGCTCAGAGCGCGGTCAGCTCCGCGCGGATCGCCTTGTCCAGGTTCTGCACCCAGCTGTTGTAGTTGCGGTGGATCATGCCGTCCTTGGCGTTCAGGTTGGTGCTGTCGCGGTACTTGATGCTGTAGGTCTTGGTGTCGTGCTCCACATCCACGAGCGCGGTGTGCGCGCGCAAATCCAGGCGGCCGCTCAGCTTGCCCGGCGAGCCGGGCTGCATCTGCCAGCCCAGGCGCGTGCCGGCGCGCATGATCGCGGTGGTGACTTGCTGCATGGTGACCGTCTTGCCCGGCGGCAGGATGATCGGCGATTTCTCGACGTCCTGGATCGGCTGGGTGACCGCGCAACCCGCGAAGACCAGGGCCGCGGCGGCGACTGCGATCGCGAAGATTCTCAGCATGTTGTCTCCCCTTGTTCTGGTTGGTGCAGCGGCGGCATTATAGGCGTTGGCACTGACAACATTCATGCGGTAGCATGTTGTCAATGGCTACATATCATCATGGCGACCTGCGCGCGGCGATGCTCGCCGCGGGCGCGCGCCTCGTCGAAGAGGAGGGGGTGGCCGGGCTCAGCGTTCGCGAGGCCGCGCGCCGCGCCGGCGTGTCGCACAACGCTCCGTACCGGCACTTCCCGGATCGCGAGTCGCTTCTGGCCGCCTTGGCCGCCGACGGACTGGCGCAGCTCGAGAAGGCGCTGGAAGGGCGCTCCGGGCGCGAGCTCGGCGAAGCGTACGTGCGCTTCGCGTTGGCGAATCCGCGGCGCTTCCAGATGATGTTCGCGATGGGACGCGGCGCGGCCATGTACGAGCGCTTCGCGCAGGCATTTGCGGGATCCGGCGCCGACTCGAAGGCTGCTGCGGCGGCCGCCTGGTCGCTGGTCCACGGCCTTGCCCAGCTGGCGATCGCCGGCCACGTCGACCAGGACGAGGGGTTCCTCAGGAAGGTGCTGGGCGCGATGCGTTTCGCTCAGCGTTCGGCATAGTCCGAGAACGCCTGCGCGCAGCTCGAAGGCTCGGCGTGGCAGCGCAGCAGCCGGAACGTCGGCTTCGTGGCGCGCGTGCCGGAGCCGTACTTGTTCCAGAGCTCGAGCGCCTTGGCCTTCTCGCCGCTTGCCACATAGCCGGCGAGAGCCGCCAGCAGCAGGTATTCGCGCGCCTCGACGATCATCGGCTGCTCGGAGGCAACCAGCGGCGCCGCGAGCTCGGCCATGCGCGGGGCGTTGCGCGCGCCGATCGCCTGGAAGAGCGCGAGCCAGCGGCGCTGGAAATCCTCCAGTCCCGCGTAGCACGCGCTGCCCATCATGCGCGTCCACACCGGCGCCAGGTCGTCGGCCGCAAGGTAGGGATTGAGCACCTTGGCCACGCGGATCGCGCTGTGCAGCCAGACGTCGAGCTCGCGCGGCTCGCGGCACTCGATCAGGCGCAGCTTCAGAAGCTCGAGATCCTTCTGCAGCTCCTTGGGGATGCCCTCGGGCAGCGGGTGGCGCGGGCGCAGCAGGAAGTCGCGCGCATACCAAGCGAGGCGCGCGTTCTCCACGCGCTCGAAGGCGTAGGCGCCGCGGAACAGCGGGTTCACCGCGCGCCGGCTGCGGCCGCGCTCGAGGAGCTCGAGCAGCGGCAGCTCGGCGTTGAGCAGCGCGACCACGTCGCCCGCGCTCTTCTCGGTGAAGCGCTGGCGCGCCGCGTTCAGATCGAGCACCGGGGCGTAGTCGGAATTGGCCGGCATGCCGTAGCTCGCGAACAGCGGCTCGAGCGTCGCGCGGCTGCCGAGGTAGCGCGCGTCGAGGTCGCCGGCGCTCAGCACGTGCACCGTCCACAGCTCCTTGGCGATGCCCGGGTGCTCGAAGACGCGCGGCTGCGCCTCGAGCGGCACCGGCGCGTCGCCCGCCACGATCAGGAGGTCGTAGTCGCTCGGCGCGAACACCGCGTAGTGCGGGAATTCGGCGCCGACCGCGCCGATCACGGTGGCGACGAGCGAGGCGTCCATCTCGTAGAGCTGGATCCACTGCACGAGCAGGCCGCCCGGGTTCAGGTGCTTGCGGATGCGCCGGTAGAACTCGCGCGTGAAGAGGCTCGACACGCCGCTCACCCACGGGTTGGACGGCTCCGAGATGATCAGGTCGTAGCTGCGGTTTCGCGTCGAGAAGAAGCTCTTCGCATCGTCGATCAGGATCGCGCCGCGCGGGTCGGCGAACGCGCCGCTGTTGCGCGGCATGAAGCCGCGCGCGGCTTGCGCCATCGCCGACTCGATCTCGACCGTCTCGACGCGCTCGATGTCGAGGCTCTGCAGCAGCGTGTGCGTGGTGAGCCCGGTGCCGATGCCGATCACCGCCGCGCTCTTCGCCTCCGGCTTGAGCGCGAGCGGCAGCGCGGCGGTCAGCACCATGGTGATCTCGTCGGTGCCGCGCTCGCCCGCCGGGTCCAGGTTGATCGAGCCGTCGGACTTGCCGTTGGTGCGCAGGCTGGTGGCGTCGGAATACTTCACCAGGTGCACCGTGGCGGTCTTGCCGTCCTTCTGGAACAGGATGGTGGCGTCGCGCGAGGTCTGCAGCTCGCCGTGGCGGAACACGCCCGCGGTCATCTTGTGCACATCGAGCTGCACGCCGAGACCGATCGCGAGGAACGCTGCCGCGCAAACGGCTGCTGCATACAGGTAGTTGACGTTTAGAAAACGCAACAGAAAGAAGCCGAGCGCCACATCCACGAGCGCGCCCGCGATCAGCGTGCCCTTGAGCCCCAGCACCGGCAGGCCCATGTGCACGGCGAGGATCACGCCGGCGATCGCGCCGAGCGTGTTGGCGGCGTAGACCTGCCCGATCGCCGCCTCGCCGGCGCCGCGCCGCAGCAGCGCCGCGGTGATGAGCGGCAGCGTCATGCCGGCGCAGAACGTCGCCGGCAGCATGACCAGCGCGGCGAGGCCGGCGCCCGACAGGTTGAAAAGCGCGTAGCCCGCGTCGGTGCGCGCGATGCCCTTGAGGAGCGCCTCCATGAGCGTGAACGTGAGGTCGTAGACCGGCAGCGTGGCGAGCGCCGCGAGGCCCATGGCGACCTGCACCCAGGCGAGGAGCCGCGCGGGCTCGGCATCGGCGTTGGCGCGCCGGCGCACCGCCAGCCCGCCGAGCGCCAGGCCGAGGATGAACGTAGCGAGCATCAGCTCGAACGAGTGCGTGGAGGCGCCGAGCACCAGCGACAGCATGCGGATCCAGCTGATCTCGTAGATGAAGGAGGCGAGGCCGGTGAAGAAGGCAACCACGAGGAAGAGTTGGCTGCCCTGTCCCTCCGATGTCTCTACGGAAGGATGGCGCGCAGGCTTTGCAAGGACCCAGACGACCGCCGCGATCAGCAGGTTGAGGACGCCCGCGGTGCGCAGGGTCCCGGGCAACCCGGCCCAGGCGATCAGCACAAAGCCGCTCGCCAGCACGCCGGCCGCCGCGCCCAGGCTGTTGGTGAAGTAGAGCATCGCGATCGACTCGCCCGCCGCGTCGCGCCGCGCGCGCACCAGCCCCGCGCTCATGAGCGGGAAGGTCATGCCGAGCAGCACCGATTGCGGGAGGATCAGCAGGCAGGAGACCGCGAGCTTGGCGCCGAGCGCAAGCCACTCGTTGCCCAGGCCGGGCAGCAGCCGGTCGTACGACCAGTCGGTGACTGCGACGAACGCCGGGTGGAATACCAGCGCGAAGAGCCCGACCGCGGCTTCGACGGCCGCATACACGGCGAGCGGGTTGGCGAAGCGCGCCGAGCGCCGCCCGCACCACGCCGCGCCCGCCGCCATGCCGCCCATGAACACCGCCAGCACCAGCGACTGCGCGTACGCGGCGTGGCCGAGGAAGAGCTTGAGGTAATGCGTCCAGACCGACTCGTAGATCAGGCCGGCGAACCCGGAGGCGGTGAAGAGGACGTAGAAGGCGCCGCGCGACATCGGGGCCGATGCTAATTTAAGCGGTGGCGTTTCGTCTTTCCGCGTTCTACTGCGCGTTCTTCGCCCACGCCGGCGCGTTCGTCGCCTACTTTCCGCTCTACCTCGCCGGCCGCGGCTTCGACCCGGCGCAGGTGGCCTGGGTGCTCGCCCTGCCGCCGCTCGCGCGCATCGTCGCGCCGCCGTTCTGGGGCTGGGTCGCCGACCGCAGTGGCGCGCACCGCGCGGTCGTAGTCATGTCGTGTGCCGTCACCGCCCTGTGCTTTGCGGCAATGCCCTTCACGCAGCACATCGCCCTGCTTATCGCGTTGATGAGCCTGCTCTCGTCGGGCGCGCTGCCGATCGTCGAGGCAATTACGCTCGGCTCGCTCGCCGGGCAGTCAGGCCGCTACGGCCCGATCCGCGTCTGGGGCTCGGTGGGCTTCATCGCTGTGGTGCTGGGCGGCGGCTTGTGGCTCGATTACCGACCGGTCTCGACGCTGCCCGCGGTGCTGGTCTTTTTCATGCTGGCGACGTTCGCCGTCGCGCTGGCGCTCCCCCCGTCCAAAGAAAAAATCCGGGAGAAGGCAGAACCGGTGCGCTTCACGCCCGCAGCGCGGGCGGTTTGCGCCGCGGGGTTCTGCAATGCCGTGGCGCACGGCGCGCTGTACGCGTTCCTCAGCATCCATCTCGAGGCGCTCGGCTACAGCGCGACGAGCATCGGCATGCTATGGACGCTCGGCGTGCTGGCCGAGATCGCGGTGTTCTTCTACCTGCCGCAGCTCTTCCGGCGCTTCGCGCTGTCGACCCTCCTCGTGTTCAGCCTGGCGAGCGGCACCGTGCGCTTCCTCGCCATCGGCTGGGCGGCCGAGCTGCTGTGGGTAGTCCTGTTGGCTCAGTTGCTGCACGCCGCCACTTTCGGCTCGTTCCACGCCGCAGCCGTCGCCGCCGTGCATCGCGTGTTCCCGCAGGGCGCACAAGCGCGCGGCCAGACGTGGTTTTCCGGCATCAGCTACGGGGCGGGCGCGGCCGCGGGCTTCGTACTTTCGGGCTGGGCCTGGCAGGGCGGCGGGGCCCAGTCGGCATTCACCGTTTCGGCCATGGCGGCGGCTGCGGGCGCGCTGTTTGCTGGACGGTTGAAACGAGCCGGGCTCTGAGCTGTCAACAGATTGGGCCGGCCAACGTTAAGAGGGCGTTATGGCACTTCAGAAGATGTTCGTCGCTTCCGCCGCTGCCGCGGCGCTCGTGCTGTCCGGTTGCCAGACCGTCGATACGACCAAGTCCGGCGTAGTGGGCGTGGACCGCGACCAGCGCATGATGGTGTCGGCCGAGGAGGTCAATGCCGGCTCGGCCAAGGCCTACGCGCAGATGATGGCCGAGGCGCAGAAGAAAGGCGTGCTCGACAAGGACGCGGCGCAGGTCGCGCGCATCCAGGCGATCACCAAGCGCCTGATCCCGCAAACCACCACCTTCCGCGACGACGCGGCCAAGTGGCCGTGGGAAGTGCATGTCATCACGGTCGAGGAAGTGAACGCCTGGTGCATGCCGCACGGCAAGATGGCGATGTACAGCGGGCTGATCCAGAAGCTCGGCGCCACCGACGACGAGCTCGCCGCGGTGATGGGCCACGAGATCGCGCACGCGCTGCGCGAGCACTCGCGCGAGCAGATCTCGCGCCAGATGGGCATGCAGCTCGGCATCGGGCTGGTCGGCGCGCTGCTCGGCGTCGGCGAGCTCGGCCAGAACATCGCCGGCACGGTCGCCAACGTCACGCTCAACCTGCCCAAGTCGCGCGAGGCCGAGACCGAGGCCGACCGCATCGGCGTCGAGCTCGCGGCGCGCGCCGGCTACGACCCGAACGCCGCCATCTCGCTGTGGGAAAAAATGGCCAAGCTCAGCTCGAGCCAGCCGCCGAAGTGGCTGTCGACCCACCCGGCGCACCAGGACCGCATCGCCGACCTGCGCAACTACGCGGCGCGGGTGATGCCGCTCTACACCGCGGCGAAGGGAAGCGCAGCGGCCGGCAAATAATTTAAAATCCCATGCTTGGCAAAGACACTCTACGACAAGCTTTGGGAAAGCCACGTCGTCCACACCGAGGACGACGGCACCGCGCTCCTCTACATCGATCGCCACCTCGTCCATGAGGTGACGAGCGCGCAGGCCTACGAGGGCCTGCGCGAGGCCGGACGCCCGGTGTGGCGCACCGATTCGGTGGTCGCGACCGCCGACCACAACACGCCGACCACCAATTGGGACGAAGGGATCGCCGGGGTGCGCGACCCCATGGCGCGCCAGCAGATCGAGACCCTCGACGCCAACATGAAGGCACACGGGGCGAAGGTGTATTTCCCCTATCTCGACAAGCGCCAGGGCATCGTCCACGTGATCGGCCCGGAGCAGGGCGCCACGCTGCCGGGCATGACGGTGGTGTGCGGCGACTCGCACACCAGCACGCACGGCGCGTTCGCGTGCCTCGCGCACGGCATCGGCACCACGGAAGTCGAGCACGTGCTCGCCACCCAGTGCCTGGTGGCGAAGAAGATGAAGAACATGCGCGTCAGCGTCGAAGGGCCGCTCGCGCGCGGCGTGAGCGCGAAGGACGTGGTGCTCGCGATCATCGGCCGCATCGGCACCGCGGGCGGCACCGGCTGCGCGATCGAGTTCGCCGGCAGCACGATCCGCGCGCTCTCCATGGAAGGCCGCATGACGGTGTGCAACATGGCGATCGAGGCGGGCGCGCGCGCCGGCATGGTCGCGGTCGACGACACGACGCTCGACTACATCAAGGGCCGCACGTTCGCGCCGAAGGGATTCGACTGGGAGCGCGCGGTGGCCTACTGGCGCACGCTGAAAAGCGACCCCGATGCCAAGTTCGAGCGCGAGGTGACGCTGGATGCGCGCGAGATCCGCCCGCACGTGACCTGGGGCACCTCGCCCGAGATGGTGGTCTCGGTCGACGATCGCGTCCCCGATCCCGACAAGGAGAAGGACAGCCTGCGGCGCGAAGGCATGGAGCGCGCGCTGCAGTACATGGGACTCAAGCCGCGCACGCCGATCACCGACATCAAGATCGACAAGGTGTTCATCGGCTCCTGCACCAACTCGCGCATCGAGGATCTGCGCATCGCCGCCGCAGTGGTCAAGGGCAAGAAGAAGGCGTCGAACGTGCGCGTCGCGCTGGTGGTTCCCGGCTCCGGGCTGGTGAAGCAGCAGGCCGAGCGCGAAGGCCTCGACCGCATCTTCCGCGAAGCGGGCTTCGAGTGGCGCGAGCCGGGCTGCTCGATGTGCCTGGGCATGAACCCCGACCGCCTGGAGGCGGGCGAGCGCTGCGCTTCGACCTCGAACCGCAACTTCGAGGGGCGCCAGGGCCCCGGCGGGCGCACCCATCTGGTCAGTCCCGCGATGGCCGCCGCCGCGGCGATCGCCGGGCACTTCGTCGACATCAGCCGATGAACAAGTTCACCGTCTTGAACAGCGTGGTGACGCCGCTCGACCGCGCCAACGTCGACACCGACCAGATCATCCCGAAGCAGTTCCTCGCCTCGATCAAGCGCACCGGCTACTCGCAGGGCCTGTTCTCGGAGTGGCGCAAGGACCCGAACTTCGTGCTCAACCGGACGCAGTACAAGGGCTCGAGCATCCTGCTTTCGCGCAAGAACTTCGGCTGCGGCTCTTCGCGCGAGCACGCGCCCTGGGCGCTCATGGAGTGGGGCTTCCGCTGCATCATTGCGCCGTCCTACGCGGACATCTTCTTCAACAACGCGTTCAAGAACGGGCTGCTGCCCCTGGTGCTGCGCGAGGACGAGGTGGACCGCCTGTTTCACGAGTGCGCGGCATTCCCGGGCTTCCGGCTGGTCGTCGACCTGGAGAAGCAGTCGGTATCGCCGGTGGACGCGTCGTTCGCGATGCACTTCCAGATCGATCCGTTCCGCAAGTACTGCCTGCTGAACGGCCTGGACGAGATCGGCCTCACGCTGCGCCACGCGGACAAGATCCGCGCCTTCGAGGCGCAGCGCAAAGCGCAGTACCCCTGGTACTTCTGAGGAACTGAGTCTTGCAATGAAAGTCGCCGTTCTGCCCGGTGACGGCATCGGGCCGGAGATCATTGCGCAGGCCTGCCGGGTTCTTCTTCACCTGAAAATACCGCTTGAAATGCAAGAGGCCGCGGTGGGCGGCGCCGCGTACGAGAAATCGGGCGATCCGCTGCCGCCGGCCACGTTGAAGGCCGCCCAAGACGCCGACGCCGTACTGTTCGGCGCGGTCGGCGACCCGCGCTACGACAAGCTCGAGCGCGCCAAGCGCCCCGAGCAGGCCATCCTCGGCCTGCGCAAGGCGCTCGGCCTGTTCGCCAACCTGCGGCCGGCGCGCGTGCACGCCGAGCTCGCGGCGGCCTCGGCGCTCAAGCCCGAGGTGGTGTCGGGGCTCGACATCCTGATCGTGCGCGAGCTCACCGGCGACATTTACTTCGGCCAGCCCAAAGGCATCCGCAGGAAAGGCGAGGAACGCGAGGGCTTCGACACCATGCTCTATAGCGAGAGCGAGGTGCGCCGCATCGCGCGTGTCGCGTTCGAAGCCGCGCGCAAGCGGAACAAGCGCGTCTGCTCGGTCGACAAGGCGAACGTGCTCGAGACCTCGCAGCTTTGGAGAGAAGTGGTTTCCCACGAATCAGAAAATTACCCGGACGTCGAGCTCACTCACATGTACGTCGACAACTGCGCCATGCAGCTGGTGCGCAACCCGAAGCAGTTCGACGTGATCGTCACCGGCAACATGTTCGGCGACATCCTGTCCGACGAAGCATCGATGCTCACCGGCTCGATCGGCATGCTGCCATCGGCCTCGCTCGACGCGGGCGGCAAGGGGCTCTACGAGCCGATCCACGGCACCGCGCCCGACATCGCCGGCAAGGGCCTCGCCAACCCGCTCGCCACCATCCTCTCGGCGGCAATGATGCTGCGCTATTCGCTCGGCCAGCCGCAGGCGGCCGAGCGCATCGAGGCGGCGGTTTCGCGCGTGCTCGCAGCCGGATTGCGCACCGCCGACATCCACACGCCCGGCGCGCGCAAGGTCGGCACCCAAGAAATGGGCGACGCCGTGCTCGCGGCGCTATAAACTCCTGTTTATGTTGAGAGTCGGTATCGTCGGATGGCGCGGAATGGTGGGCTCGGTCCTCGTGCAGCGCATGCGCGAGGAGCGCGACTTCGACCACGTCGAGCCCGTGTTCTTCTCCACCTCGCAGATTGGCGGCAAGGGCCCGGAAACGGGAGCAAAGGCGGGCAAGTCGGTCGAGCCGGTCAAGGACGCGAAGGACATCGCCGAGCTGAAGAAGCTGCCGGTGATCATTTCCTGCCAGGGCGGCGACTACACCAACGAGATCTATCCGAAGCTGCGCGCGGCCGGCTGGAAGGGCTACTGGATCGACGCGGCGAGCGCGCTGCGCATGAAGGACGACGCGGTCATCATCCTCGATCCGCTCAACCTGGAATTGATCAAGGATTCGGTGTCCAAAGGCGTCAAGGACTACATCGGCGGCAACTGCACGGTCAGCCTGATGCTGATGGGCATGGCGGGCCTGTTCCAGCGCGACGAAGTCGAATGGATGACGAGCATGACCTACCAGGCGGCGTCGGGGCAGGGCGCCGCCGCGATGCGCGACCTCGTGGCGCAGATGGGCACGATCGGCGAGCGCGCCGAGGCGCAGCTCGAAGACCCCGCGTCCGCGATCCTCGAGCTCGACCGCACGGTCGCGGACACCATGAGGTCGCCGGCTTTCCCGAAGAAGGAAATCGGCTATCCGCTCGCCGGCAGCCTGCTGCCGTGGATCGACAAGGACCTCGGTAACGGCCAGAGCCGCGAGGAATGGAAGGCGCAGGCCGAGGCGAACAAGATCCTCGGACGCAGCAATGGAAACGTGATCCCGATGGACGGCATCTGCGTGCGCATCGGCGCGATGCGCTGCCACAGCCAGGCCATGACGATCAAGCTGCGCCGCCCGGTGCCGCTCGACGAGGTCGAGGGCATGCTCGCGGACGCGCACGACTGGGTGAAGGTGGTGCCGAACCGGCGCGAGGAAAGCCTGGCCGAGCTCACGCCGGCCGCAGTGACCGGCAAGCTCACCGTGCCGGTCGGCCGCCTGCGCAAGCTGCCCATGGGCGAGGACTACCTCGCGGCCTTCAGCGTGGGCGATCAGCTGCTTTGGGGGGCGGCCGAGCCGTTGCGCCGGATGGTCCGGATCCTTTTGGACGCAGGGGCGAAGCCGTAAGAACGTAAGAAAGTTTCTTGATTTGCAGGCCTAAGCCCATGATGTTAAGGTAGTTGGTCCTGCTAAGAAGACTCAAGGGGGATGGGCAACCAGTGGGCAAAGCGACAAACGCCGCGATCCTTGCAGCCGCGCTAGCGCTCGCAGCTCCGCTCGCCGCGCATAGCGCCGGCCTGGGCAAGCTGAACGTGCTCTCGCCGCTTGGCCAGAACCTGAACGCCGAAATCGAGATCGTCGCGCTGCGGCCCGGCGAAGAAGACGGATTGACGGCGCGCGTCGCACCGGTCGACGCATTTGCTTCCGCCGGCATCGAGCCGAGCGCGGTGTTGAACACCATGCGCTTCGCGATCGAGCGCCGCGGCGCGCAGCGCATCCTGCGCGTCACCACCACGCAGCCGGTTAACGAGCCGTTCGTCGAGCTGCTGGTCGAGCTGCAATGGGCGAGCGGCCGGCTGGTGCGCGAGTACACCTTCCTGCTCGATCCGCCCGAATACAAGGCGCGCGACACGTTCGCCGCCGCGCAGCGGGCAAAGCCCGCGGCGCCTGCGCAACCGTCTGCCGCGGCGCCGGCCGCGCCGCCGGCGCTCGTCGCACCCGTTCCCGCTGCTACGCCTGCCGCGCCGGCCGCGCCGACTACGCTCGCCGAGGAACCGAAGCCCGCGCCGCAGGCCGAGGCGAAGTCCGCCGAGCCGGTCATCGGCACCACTCCCGCGCCGGCCGCGCAAGCCGCGCCAGCCGCCGAGCCGGACAAGCCGGCTGCCGAGGCGGAGAAGCCGGCGCGGCCCGCCGAGGCCCAGTCTGGCGCGCCCGCGGTCGAGGTCGTCAAGGAGCCGGCGAAGGAACCCGAGGCGCCCAAGGAGCTCGCGCAGGAGTCTGGCGGCGCCGCCGGTGAGCCGAAGGTGTACGAAGTTCTGAAGGGCGACACGCTGGGCAAGATCGCCCGCGACAACCTGCCTGCCGGGGTCAGCCTCAACCAGATGCTGGTCGCGATCTATCGCGCCAACCAGGACGCCTTCATCCGCGAAAACGTGAACTGGGTGCGCACCGGGCGCATCCTCAACATTCCCTCGGCCGAGGCGATCGGCACGGTGGACGCCCAGGAAGCCAACCGCCTCGTGCGCCAGCACATGGCGGAGTTCCGCGATTACCGCAGCAAGCTCGCCGCAACGCCGGCGAGCGCGGAAGCGACCCCCGGACAGCGCGACGCTGCCGGCCAAATCGAGCCGAAGCCCGCGGCCCCCGCGCCCGCGGCACCGCAGGATCAAGTGCGTCTCTCCAAAGCCGATCCGCAGAAGCCGTCGGCCGCCGCGCGTGGCGACGATCTGGCGGCGCGCGAGCGCGCGCTGAAGGATGCGCAATCTCGCATCGGCGACCTCGAGAAAAACGTCGCCGACCTGCAGAAGCTGCTCGAGCTCAAGAACCAGCAGCTCGCCGAGCTGGAGAAGAAGGCCGGCGCGAAGCCCGCGCCCGCCACGCCCGCGCCGGCGCCCAAGCCGGCCGCGCCCACGCCTGCACCCGCGCCGGCCGCCAAGGCGCCGGAAGCCCCCAAGCCTGCCGCGCCGGCGCCCTCGCCGGCTGCCAAGGCGCCTGAAGCGCCGAAGCCCGCTGCGGAAGCTCCGAAGCCGGCCGCGCCGACTCCCGCTCCCGCGGCCCCGGCGCCGGCAGCGAAGGCCCCCGAGGCGCCGAAGCCCGCGCCCAAGCCCGCCGCCCAGCCGCAGCCCGCGCCCGAGCCGAGCCTGATCGATGAATTCCTCGACAACCCGGTCGCGCTCGCGGGGCTGGCCGGCGTGGTGGTGCTGCTCCTCGTCTACGCCGCCTGGGCCTGGAGAAAAAAAAAGACCGCGCAAGCCAAATTCACTGACAGCGTGATCGGCGCGGCCGCCGCAGGCGCGGCGGCCGGCGCGAGCCTGAGCGAGCCGACGCTCGGCGCCTCGACGCCCGCCGCTCCGGTCACCGCGAGCACCCAGCCGGCTGCCGCCGGCGCCGAGGAAGTCGACCCGATCGCCGAAGCCGACGTGTACATGGCCTACGGCCGCGACGCGCAGGCCGAGGAAATCCTCAAGGAAGCGCTGCAGAAGGACTCGAGCCGCATCCCGGTGCACGCCAAGCTGCTCGAGATCTACGCCAAGCGCAAGGACACCAAGGCCTTCGAGCAAAGCGCGGCGAAGCTGAAGAGCCTGAGCGGCGGCGCCGGCCCCGATTGGGAAAAGGCGGCCGCGCTCGGCCGTTCCATCGATCCCACCAACGGCCTCTATGCCGGTGCCGGCGGCGCCGCCGCCGCGACCGCTGCGGCCGTCGCGGTTCCCGCCGCGCCCGCACCGACGCTCGACTTCGACATCGGCGGGGCCACGCAGGGCGTGTCGGCATCCGCGCCCGACCTTTCGCTCGACGCGGCGCCGGCGAAGCCCGCCGAGGACACCGGTCTCGACTTCGACGTGAGCGGCGCGAGCGCGAAGACCACAAGGAACGACGCTTCGATCGAAGAAACGGTGGTGGCGCCCGCGGCGAAGCCGGACGCCGGTCTCGATTTCAACCTCGACCTCGGCTCGCCGGCGGCCGCGCCGGAGAGCAAGCCCGAGGCGGCGGCGCCCG
>DASVFV010000215.1:0-11722 GCA_036379875.1 Burkholderiales bacterium
CGAGCGCCAGAGCCGCCACCTGAAGCGCCTGATCGACGACCTGCTCGACGTCGGCCGGCTGATGACCGGCAAGGTGGTGCTCGAGCGCGCGCCGCTCGACCTCGGTGCGGCGGTGCGCCACGTCGCCGCCACGCTGGAGGCCGCCGGACGCACCGCGCAGCGCCGCGTGGAGATCGACGCCGCCCCGGTCTGGGTGGACGGCGACCACACGCGCGTCGAGCAGATCGCCGCCAACCTGCTGCTGAACGCGCTCACCTACACGCCGGCCGGCGGCCGCGTGCGGCTGCGCGTGGCGCGCGAAGGCACCGAAGCGCTGCTCGAGGTGAGCGACAACGGGCGCGGCATCGCGCCGCAGGACCTCGAGCGCGTGTTCGAGCTCTTCTACCAGGCGGACCAGGGCATCGAGCGCGCGAGCGGCGGCCTGGGCATCGGCCTCACGCTGGTGCGGCGCCTCGCCGAGCTGCACGGCGGCCGCGTCTCGGCGCGCAGCGCCGGCAAGGACCAGGGCGCGACGTTCACGGTGCGCTTCCCCGCGCTCGACGCCGCGCAGCCCCCGCCCGCCAAAGCCGCCGCACGGCGCGCCGCGACCCCGCAGACCATCCTCATCGTCGAGGACCACGAGGACGAGCGCGACAGCCTGCGCGCGCTGCTCGAGATGCAGGGCCACGGCGTGGTGGCGGCGCCCGACGGCCATGCCGCCCTCGAGCTGCTGCAGCGCGTGCGCCCGCCGGTGGCGATCTTCGACATCGGCTTGCCCGGCATGAACGGCTACGAGCTCGCCCGCGCGGCGCGCCGCGAGCTGAACGACCGGATCTTCCTCATCGCGCTGACCGGCTACGGGGCGCGGAGCGACCAGCAGCGCTCGCGCGAGGCCGGCTTCGACGTGCACCTGACCAAGCCGGTGGAGGCGGACGATCTGGCGCGCGTGCTCGAGCGTGCGAATCAAAGCGGCTTATCGCCGGATCAGAAGATTGCCTGAGGCGCTCGCGCCTCCCACAATAAGCTCGCGTTCTATGCCGCTGGTCGCGCCGCACGGAAATACGGGCCTCAAGCCGCTTGCGCTGACGGGCGCCGCGCGCGCCGCCGAGGTGGCGCGCGCGCGCACCCTGCCGCAGGTCCGCGTCAGCTCGCGCGAGCGCGGCGACCTGGTGATGATGGGCATCGGCGGCTTCACCCCGCTCGACGGCTTCATGACGCACGCCGACTGGGAAGGCGTGTGCCAGGACTTCCGCACCGCCTCGGGCCTGTTCTGGCCGATCCCGATCACGCTGTCTTCAAAAGACAAGATACAAAACACCGAGATCGCGCTGCTCGACGACGACGGGCCCGTTGCGACGATGCGCGTCACGGAGTGCTATCGCATAGACAAGAGAAAAGAATGCGAGGCGGTGTTCCGCACCACCGACGCGGCGCACCCGGGCGTGGCGATGGTGATGGCGCAGCCGGAGTGGAACCTCGCCGGGCCGGTGAAGGTGCTGTCCGACGGCGGCTTCAAGGCCAAGTACGGCGCGCTCTTCATGACGCCGGCCGAGACGCGCGCCCTCTTCGAGCGGCTGGGCTGGTCGCGCGTCGCCGCGTTCCAGACCCGCAACCCGATGCACCGCTCGCACGAGTACCTGGTAAAGACCGCGGTCGAGGTGTGCGACGGGGTGCTGGTGCACTCGCTGCTCGGCGCGCTGAAGGCGGGCGACATTCCCGCCGAGGTGCGCACCAAGGTGATCGCCGTGCTGATCGAAAACTACTTCCGGCCAGGTACCGTGGTGCAGGCCGGGTATCCTCTGGACATGCGCTATGCCGGCCCGCGCGAGGCGCTGCTGCATGCCCTGTTCCGCCAGAACTACGGCTGCTCGCACCTGATCGTGGGGCGCGACCACGCCGGGGTGGGCAAGTACTACGGCCCGTTCGACGCGCACAAGATCTTCGACGAGATTCCGGCCGGCTCGCTCGAGACCCAGCCGTTCAAGATGGACGTGACCTTCTGGTGCTTCCGCTGCCACGGCATGGCCTCGGGGCGCACCTGCCCGCACGACGCGAAGGACCAGCTGCAGGTCTCGGGCACCCAGCTGCGCCAGTGGCTGGAGCAAGGCGCCGAGGTGCCGCCCGAGTTCTCGCGCCCGGAGGTGCTCGCCATCCTGCGCCAGCACTACGCCAGGTAATGGAATGGTGGGCCTGGCCGATCGCGCTGTTCGCGGTCACCTTCGCCATGGGCATCGTCGCGGTGCTGGCCGGCGTGGGCGGCGGCGTGCTGTTCGTGCCGATCGTGAGCGCGTTCTTTCCGTTCCACCTCGACTTCGTGCGCGCCGCGGGCCTGCTCATCGCGCTCACCAGCGCGCTCTCGGCCGCGCCCAGCCTGCTCGCCAACGGCCTCGCCAGCATGCGCCTCGCCATGCCGCTCGCGCTGATCGGCTCGGTGACCTCGGTGATCGGCGCGCTGGTCGGCCTTGCGCTGCCCACCGAGGCGGTGCAGATCGCGCTCGGCGCGACCATCCTCGGCATCGCCACGCTCATGTGGCGCGCCGGCAAGAGCGAGCATCCGCACGTGCCGCAGCCCGACGCGCTCGGCGCCGCGCTCGGCATGCACGGCGTCTACCACGACCCGGCGCTCGGCCGTGACGTGGCGTGGCAGGTGCACCGCACGCCCGCCGCGTTCTTCGTGTTCGGCGCGATCGGCGTGCTGGCCGGCATGTTCGGCCTGGGCGCCGGGTGGGCGAACGTGCCGGCGCTCAACCTGCTGATGGGCGCGCCGCTCAAGCTCGCGGTCGGCACCTCGGGCTTCGTGCTGTCGGTGGTCGACACCTCGGCGGCGTGGATTTACCTGAACCGCGGCGCGGTGCTGCCGATGATCGTGGTGCCCTCGCTGATCGGCGTGATGCTCGGCGCGAAGCTCGGCGCGCGCCTGCTGCGCGTCGCGCAAGCCTCGGTGGTGCGGAAAATCGTCCTCACGGTTCTGTTCGTCGCGGGCGGCCGCGCGCTGCTGAAAGGACTGGGGATCTGATGGAGCAGCAGATCTACGCGCGCTGGCTCGACTGGGGCACGCGCATCGGCCTCGTGCTGCTCGCGCTCAGCTTCGCGGTCTACGTGCTCGGCTTCCTCGATCCGCACGTGCCGCACCAGGACCTGGTGCGCTTGTGGAGCCTGCCGGTCGACCACTACGTGGCGAGCACCGGCGCGCCGACCGGCTGGGCGTGGCTGCAGCACCTGCACAAGGGCGACTACCTGAACTTCGTCGGCGTCGCGGTGTTCACCACCATCACCGTGGTGTGCTACGCGCGCGTGATTCCGGTGCTGCCGCGGCTGCAGGCCGCGCTCGCCGCTATCCAGATTGCAGTTCTGCTAGCTGCCGCATTGTTCTAGCGCCGGCGGCGAGGCGCTCCTTGGCGAAGGCGACGAACGCGGCCACCAGCTTGGAGTGGAAGCGCTCTTTCGCGTACACCACCGAGAAATGGCGGATCAGCGCGGGCTTGAGCGGCACCCGCACGAGCTGGCCGAGCTGGACCTCCTTCGCGGTGATGACCTGCGAGAGGATCGCAAAGCCCATGCCGGTCGCCACCAGGCCCTTGATCGCCTCGGGGCTGCCGAGCTCGACCACGCGATTCATCGCGTCGGGCGACACGCCGGCCTGCTGGAAGTAGCGGTCCACCACCAGGCGCGTGCCCGAGCCGGCCTCGCGGCCGATGTAGGGATGCTGGACCAGCGCCGCGGGCGACGCGTACGGCTCCTTCGCGAGCGGGTGCGAGGGCGCGCACACCAGCTGCAGCTCGTCCTCGCAGCACACTTCGCTCTGCAGCGAGGAGAGCGGCGAGCCGCTTTCGATGAAGCCGAGGTCGAGCGTGCGCTCGGCCACGCGCTCCTGCACCGCCTCGGAGTTGCCGACGTAGAGCGTCGGCACCACGGCCGGGAAGCGCGCCTTGAACTCGCCGATCAGCCGCGGCAGCACGTACTCGCCGATCGTCATGCTGGCGCCGATCAGGAGCGGCCCGGCGGCCTGCCCGCCCATCTCGCGCAGGCGCGTTTCGAGCTCGGTCGAAAGCGCGAGGATGCGCTCCGCGTACTCGAGCGCCACCTGCCCCGCCGGCGTGAGCGCGATGCGCCCCTGCGCGCGGTCGAAGAGCCGCGTGTTCAGGTGCTCTTCCAACTGCTTGATCTGGAAGGTGACCGCCGGCTGCGTCATGAACAGCGTTTCCGCAGCCTTGGTGAACGAGAGGTGCTTCGCTACGGCATGGAATACCTGGAGACGCCGGTCCGCCATCCAGCGATTCTAAACGGGGTCCCCGCCTTCGCGGGGATGACGTCCTAAGGCTTCTTCGGCGTCTTGTACTCGGCTTCCTTGTGGAACGGCTCCCAGATGGTCTCGAAGCCGACGAAGCCCTTTTCGTTGGCCGGCTTCTGGCGCGTGGTGAAGAAGCGCGCCTTGCCGTCGGGGACCTTGGCGGGCGGCTGCTTGGGCTTCTGGTGGGGATCGCTCATGGGTCACCTTCCTTATTAGAGGGGTCTCAGGCGCGAAGGGTCGATGTTCACGCCGGCGGGAATCGCGCCGCCGGCTTTCGTCTCCGCCTCGGTCGCGTCGCGCACCGTGAGGATCTCGAGGGCGAAGACGACTTCCCTGCCGCTGAGCGGATTGTTGCCGTCCACCGTGAGGGTCTCGTCGTCCAGGTGGGTGACGAGAAAGCTGCGCGTCTGGCCGCGGTCGTTCTCCATCAGGATGGAGGTGCCGACCTGGCGATACTCCTCGGGCACGTTCTCGATGCGGTCGCTGAACACCAGCGACTCGTCGCGCGGGCCGAAGATCTGGTTGCCGTCGATCACCACCTCGATGGTGTCGCCGGCGCGCTTGCCTTCGAGCTGCATATGCACCGACGGGGCGAGGATCTCGTTGTGCCCATGGACGTAGCCGAGCGGAAACTCGACCTTCGTGATGACGTGGCCGGTCTTCCGGTCGGTCACCTTGTAGGTGAGCTCGACAAACTTGCCCTCGCCGATGCGCTCAGAAGATGCTGGCACCGAAAATCCTCAGTTTGCCGTCCTCGTAGCCGAGCACCAGCCGGCCGAGCCACTCGCCCGGCTTCTTGGTGCTGCGCTGGCGAAACAGCACCGTCACGTGCTCGCCGCGGCGGATGATGCCGAGCGGGTCGAATTGTTCGGACAGGCTCCTCGCCAGCTCGCTGTTGGCGAACTGGTGCCCGGCCACGACCTGGTTCATGGCGAGCGCGAGCGAGCTGGAAAAATTCTTCACGAAGTCGCCGTACTTGCCCTCGTTCGAATACTTGACCAGGTCGCGCCACAGCGGCCTCGCCATGGCGAGGATCTCCTCGTCCGATTTTTCGATGATGTTTACACCAAGTGATAGCAAGGCGCCTTTTCCATCGTGTATTCGCCGGTCTTCGGATCGCGCCGCGACACGGTCAGCACGTGCCAGTTCGCGTCGTCCACCTTCATGGCGTCGCCGCGATAGTAGTAGCCCGGCCAGCGCGTCTCCTTGCGGAACAGCGTGTGCTGCGTCACGCACTCGGCGGCGCGATGGCGGTGCTTGAGCTCCCAGGCGCGCAGCAGCTCGTGGATGTCCTTCGCCGCCAGGTTCTCGAGGTCTTCCTCCATGATCGCGAGCTTCTTGAGACCGATGTTCAGGAGCTTCTCGTTGGTCATGTAGCTCACGGTGACGCCGCCGCAATACTCGTCCATCAGCTTCTGCAGGCGATCGAGGCCCTGCTTCGGGTTGATGTAGTGCGGATTCACGTCGCCCGCCACGATCGCGTTGCGATAGATCCTGTAGTGCTCGAGCGGCTTGTAGATCTCGGCCTTGCGGCGCTCGATCTGCTCGTCCGACACCATGATGCCCTCGGCCTTGCCGTCGTCGATGTACTTGCAGGCCGCCTTCGCGGCGAGACGGCCCTCGGTGAACGAGCCCGACGAGAAGGCGTGCGGCGTGCCGCCGACCGCGTCGCCGGCGCCGAACAGGCCGTCGATCGTGGTCATGCGGTTGTAGCCCCAGAAATATTCCGGCGGCGAAACGTCCTCGGGACCCGAGCACCAGGCGCCCGAGCAGGTGGCGTGCGAGCCCATGACGTAGGGCTCCGAGGTGGTGAGCTCGGGATTCTCGTTCTTGGGGTCGACGTCGGTCGCGGCCCACAGCACCGCCTGGCCGACCGTCATGCCGAGGAAGTTCTCCCAGCCCACCTCCTCGAGGTGCGGATCCTGGAACGCGCGCATCGTCACCATGTGGATCGGGCCGCGGCCGGCGTTCACTTCGCTGATGATGCAATGGTTGCGCAGGCAGGTCGGGATCGGCCGGTGCGTGAGGTGCGAGGCTTCCGGGTCCAGGTATTCCTTGCCGACCAGTTTCTGCAGCTCGGGGAACCACTTGGATTCGTACTCTTCGCCCAGGCAGTTCTGCGTGTAGGTCTTGAGGTGCAGGAAGTAGGCGCCGACCGGGCCGTAGCCGTCCTTGAAGCGCGCCAGCACGATGCGGTTTTCCATCTGCGTCATCTTGGCGCCGGCGTTGATCATCAGGCCGTAGGCCGACGCGGAGGACCAGGGCGCATACCAGGTGCGGCCCGAGCCTTCGCCGACCGAGCGCGGCTTGAAGATGTTGGACGCGCCGCCCGCGCCGCAGATCACCGTCTTCGACTTGAACACATGGTAGTTGCCGGTGCGCACATTGAAGCCGACCGCGCCGGCCACGCGGTTCTCCCGGCTGTCGTCCATCAGGAGGTGGGTGACGCAGATGCGATTGAACACCTTGTCGGCCGATTTCTTGGCGGCCTCGGCGACGATCGGCTTGTAGGACTCGCCGTGGATCATGATCTGCCAGCGCCCTTCGCGCAGGTAGCGCCCGGTCTTCGGGTCCTTCATGATCGGCAGGCCCCACTCCTCGAACTGGTGCACCGTGGAGTCGACGTGGCGCGCCATGTCGAAGAGCAGGTCCTCGCGCACCAGGCCCATCAGGTCGATGCGCGCGTAGCGCACGTGGTCTTCCGGGTTGTTCTCGCCCCAGCGCGTGCCCATGTAGCAGTTGATCGCGTACAGGCCCTGCGCGACCGCGCCGGAGCGGTCGATGTTCGCCTTCTCGGCGATCACGATCTTCTTGTCCTGGCCCCAGAAGCGCGCTTCCCAGGCGGCGCCCGAGCCGCCCAGGCCCGCGCCGACCACCAGGATGTCGATGTTGTCTTCGATGATCGTTTCGTAGGCCATCAGTAGTACACGCCTTTCTTAAGCGTGAGGCCCGCGTCGGCCAGCGTGCGCAGGCCGCCCTCGTCCATGCGGATCCACTTCGGCTCGTTGTAGAGCAGCTGGCTGTCGCGCATCTCCGGGCTCGGCGCGGGCACGTCCTTCAGCTGCGGGATCGCCTGTCCCCACGGCTTGGTGGTGATGGGCGAGAGGAAGTTCTTTTCCGTGCCGTTCCTGAACTTGATGCGCCAGGCGATGGTGCCCTTCTGCTCGTCGCGGTGCACGCGCACGCTGTGGCCGAGCGGCGCGAAGTCGGCGTAGCCGCGCATGTCGATGGCGTGCTGCGGGCACGCCTTCACGCAGGAGTAGCACTCCCAGCACATGTTCGGCTCGATGTTGTAGGCGCGCCGGTAGGTCTTGTCGATGTGCATGATGTCCGAGGGACAGATGTCGACGCAGTGTCCGCATCCGTCGCAGCGGGTCATGTAAACGAAGGTGGGCATCGGTGTGTTTTTCTCCCCTTAGGGAAGCTGCTAGGCCGTCGCCCCCGCGAAGGCGGGGGTCCAGTTGGATTTTCTGAATGGGGTCCCCGCCTTCGCGGGGACGACAATTTGCCGCTCTCTCATGGTCCGCTAGTAGTGGCGCGGCGCTTCGCGCTTGATGCCCAGGCCCATGTCCATCGGCGCATCGCGCAGCAGCTCCATCGAGTGCCTGGCCTGCTGCTGCGGGTCGTCGCGGCTCAGCAGGGGCAGGTTCTGGTGCGTGCCGTCGGCCTCGGACACGCGCTTCTCGAACGCCGCGGCCGGCTTGAAGAACATGTGCGCGAACTTGGACCACGGCACGCCGGCGAACAGCACCGTGGTGGCGACGATATAGAGCACGAACAGCACCATGCCGCCGAGCCAGGCCCAGAGCAGGCCGAGCGTCACGCTCGCGAGCAGCGACAGGATGAAGAGATCGGCATGCATGACGCGGAACGGCGTGCCGCCCTCGGCGGCCACGTCGACGCGGATGAAGAACCAGAACCAGTAGCCGCCCGCGAGCACCATCAGGCCGCCGATCCACCACAGGTGCGGCCACAGGTCCGCGCTCGGGCTGCCGAACACCATGACCACGGTGGCGACCAGGTGCAGGATGAAGCCGTACATGGTGAGCAGGTGCGCGACGCGGCGCTTCGGGTTGCAGAACTCGCCCGACGCCGCCACGTCGACGAGCGCGGTCTTCACCGCGATGGCGGCGAGCTCGCCGCCGCCGAGGCGCCGCGCCTTCGGCTTGCGCCAGTTGCGGAAAAAATACTTCGCGCTGCCCTTGTGCACCACGTCGAACAGCGTGCCGGCCGCGACCAGCACGGCCATCAGCACGACATAGGCTTGCATGAAATTCGCCGGGATTGCGGCGAACGGATTCGTTCCGAGCATCGAGCCTCCCTCGCGGCCCGATTCTACGGTCGCGCTACGCGAGGCTCGCCCAAAAAACGACTATGCCGCTATAGAAAGCGCGTATCGAACTGCATTGCAGCAAGATCGGCCAGCACCCACGTCGAGGGCGCCGAGAGCCCGGCCACGGTGCCGGGGTTGACCAGCCAGGTCATGCCGCCCTTCACGTTCCTGACCTGCTTCACTTCGAGCTGATGGGAGTGCCCGCAGCACACCAGGTCCCAGTCGCCGGTGCACGCCATCGCATAGCCGTACTCGGGGTAGTGCACGACGAAAATCTTCTTGCCGCCCAATTCGATGCGCGCGTCCGCGCCGTGGTACCAGAGCTGCCCGCTGCGCTCGCGCTGCCAGCGCGCGAGCGAAACCGGGTCGCCGAGGTTATTGCCGTGGATCACGTGCATCGGCAGGCCGGCATTTAGTGCGCCGCGCAAAGTCTGCGTGCCGATCACGTCGCCGCAGTGAATCACCGCCGCGGCGCCTGCATCCTTCGCTGCCTCTACCGCCCGCGCGAGCGGCTCGGCCCGGTCATGGCTGTCGGAGACGATGCAGAGCTTCATCTTGTGCATACTAGCGTACATGCGCTGGCGAACTCCCGCGGTCATCCTCGCCTGTGGCGGCATCATCCTCGCGCTCGCGCTCGGCACGCGCCAGACCTTCGGCCTGTTCCTGCGGCCGATGTCGATGGAGCTCGGCTGGGGGCGCGAGGCTTTCTCGTTCGCGATCGCGCTGCAGAACCTGGTGTGGGGCTGCGCGATGCCGTTCATGGGCGCGATCGCCGACCGCTACGGCGCGGGCCGCGTGTTCGTCGCCGGCGGCCTCGCCTACGGCAGCGGCGTGATCGCGATGGCGTACTCGACCACGCCGCTCGCCTTCGACCTCTCGGCGGGCCTGCTGCTCGGCTTCGGCCTTTCCTGCACCGGCTTCGGCGTGGTGATGGGCGTGGTGGCGCGCGCCTTCCCGCCCGAGAAGCGCAGCGTCGCGGTCGGCATCGTCGGCGCGTGCGGCTCGTTCGGCCAGTTCATCATGCTGCCCGGCGCGCAGGCGCTGATCTCGGGCTTCGGATGGCTGAACGCGCTGGTGGTCATGGGCGCGGCTGCGTTCCTCATCGTGCCGCTGGGCGCCGCGCTGGCGGGGCGCAACGCCGCCGAGGCGGAGAGCAGCCAGTCGATCGGCGCGGCGCTCGCCGAGGCGACGCGCCACCGGGGCTTCTGGCTGCTCACCGCGAGCTTCTTCGTGTGCGGGTTCCAGACCCTGTTCATCATGGTGCACCTGCCCGCCTACCTGGTGGACCGCGGGCTGAGCGCCACCGACGGCATGACCGCGCTCGCGCTGATCGGCTTCTTCAACATCATCGGCTCCTACGTGTGCGGCGCGCTCGGCGGGCGCTACAGCAAGCGCCTGATCCTCGCCTGGATCTACGCCATCCGCGCGCTGGCGATCGGCGTGTTCATCGCCGCGCCGCTCACGCCGCTCGGCACCTATCTCTTCGCCGCGCTGCTCGGCCTCACCTGGCTCGGCACCGTGCCGCTCACCAACTCGCTGGTCGGCCAGATCTTCGGCGTGAAGTTCCTCTCCACGCTGTTCTCCATCACCTTCCTCGGCCACCAGCTCGGCGCGTTCCTCGGCGTGTGGGCGGGCGGCGCGGTGTTCGACGCGTTCAACTCCTATCTCCCGGTGTGGATCGGCTCGATCGCGCTGTCCGTGGTCGCGGCGGCGCTCTGCGTGCCCATCAACGAGCGGGCGCTGCGGCCGGCATGAAGGAAGACAAGAGGGAAGACAGCGCGACCCCCGCGCAGACCCAGCGCCTCGCCTCGCTGGGCTTCATTCTGGCCTCGGTGTGCCACGAGGTGTCCAATCCGCTCGCCGCGGTGTCGTCCATGCTGCAGATCCTGCAGTCGAGGCGCGGCGTCACGCCCGAGATCATGGAGAAGGGGCTGGCCTCGATCTCGGCCAACATCGAGCGCGTGGTGGCGATCACCAAGAAGCTCGGCGACTATTCGCGCGTGGGCGGCGAGGCGCCCGCGCCGCTCGCCGTCGACGAGGCGGTCGAGGCCGCGGCGGCGCTGCTCAGCCACAAGGAAGGGGTGCAGATCGAGTACCAGGGCGCCCCCGGGGTGACGGTCCTCGCGCGCCCCGGCGAGCTCGAGCAGGTGGTGTTCAATGTGTTCCTGAACGCGGCGCAGGCCATGGGCGGCAGCGGCACGATCGAGACCCGGACGCGAAGGGAGAACGGCCACATCGTGCTCGCGATCCGCGACACCGGCCCGGGCATCGCGCCCGAGCACCTGGAGCGCGTGTTCGACCCGTTCTTCAGCACCAAGCCGCCCGGCGAGGGCACCGGCCTCGGGCTCGCGATCAGCTACGAGCTGGTGCACGAGATGGGCGGCAGCATCCGCGCCGCCAACGACCCGCGCGGCGGCGCGCTTTTCGAGATCGAGCTTCCGGCATGAACGAGCGCATCCTGGTGATCGACGACGATCCCGGCCTGTCCGAGGTGCTGGCCCTGCTCCTCGAGCGCGAGGGCTACGCGGTCGACGTCGCGCGCACGGTCAAGGCCGCGTTCGAGCGGCTGGCCGCGAACCCGGACCTGGTCATCACCGACCTCAAGCTGCCCGACGGCACCGGCCTGGACGTGATCGCCGGGGTGCGCGCGCGCCGGCCGCGCCTGCCGATGATCATGATCACCAGCTACTCGTCGATGGAAAGCGCGATCGAGGCGCTGCGCGCCGGCGCGAGCGATTACGTGATCAAGCCGTTCAAGAACGAGGAGCTGCTGCGCGCCGTGGCGCGCGCGCTCTCCGACCGGCGCGTGGTGCGCGGCGCGCGCCCGCTCGCCATCGAGGAATACATCCGCGAGGTGGTGGAGCGCTTCCAGGACTCGCACAGCGAGGTCGAGCTCGCGCGCATGCTCGGCATCGGCCGCAAGGCGCTCTGGATGCGCCGCCGGCAGTGGGGTTTGAAGCGAAACAGAAAAAGCGTTTCCTAGGGAAACAGCGTGCTTGCAATCTGCGCGCGCTCTTGTTATCTCAGTACTTCCTAGAGGAGGAATCCGAGTCATGGCCGACGCCAAGCCCGCGCAACCCGCGCGCAAGAAAGTCACCATCCCCATGCTGGTCGAGAAG
>DASVFV010000216.1:0-51603 GCA_036379875.1 Burkholderiales bacterium
GCCGCGACCGCCAAAGCGAAGAACCGTGCTCTCATGCTTTAGAACCGGATGCGCGTGCCGATCGCACCGACCGTGACGTCTTCGGGGTTAACCCCGGCAGCCAGCAGGGACGAGTCGCGGTCCAGCTGGTAAATCCGGTAGTTGGCGAAGATTTCGAGCCAGCGCTGCGGGTTCCACACGTATCCGACACCGTAGGTCTTGCCGTCGTCGTCCTGCGCGGCCCCGTTCTTCACCTGGCCGTAGTCCACGGCGATGGCGTGCGGGCCGAACTTGTAGCCAACCTTGAGCCACGTGGACTTCACGTCGTCACGCTCGCTGCCGAGTGTCGCGCCGGTCGGGCAGTTGACGCCCGGAGCGCACAGGCCCGCCGCGCCGCCAACCGTCATCTGCGTGTAGGCCAGCGTCACGTTGAAGCCCGAGGTATGCAGCCAGGACACGGAGCCGCCGAGCGTTTCGTTGTCGGGGGTTTCCGGTACGATACCAGCCGGCCCGGTGCCGAGCTTCTCGTTCGAGTAGCCGATCGCCGCCTGCAGGTCGCCCATGAACTTGCCGGCGTACCAGAGCGACGCTTCCACGACCTCGCCGGTCGCCGACTTCTGGCCCGCGCCGACTTGCGCTCTGAACCCGCCGAAGGTCGGCGTGGTGTACATGATGCGGTCGTAGCGGCTTTCGAAATCGTTAATGTCGAACGCATTCTGGACCGACGTGGTGAGCGTGCTGCCGTCGGAGCCGCGGAACAGGATGCCGCCGCCCCAGTCACACACGCAGTTGCCGTTCGCCATGCCGGTGCCGGAGAGGTCGACCGTCGAGGCGTCGTCCGCGGCGCCCGAACCCTGGCCGATGTTCACCCGGCCCCACGAGCCCTCGAAGTACGCGTCGAGCCAGCGCTCGGCGAATCCGACCGCGTCACCCGAGAGCGCCCCTTGGCTGGGGAGCGCGAAGTTGACCTCGTTCGAGGGGTTCGACTTGATTTCGGTTTCGATCCTCGCACCGACGCGAAGACCCGGCGTGGCTTGCGCGCTCGCGTTGATGCCGAAGCGCGTGCTGCTCGGCTGCGCGTCCACGTGGAACCACTTGCTCTGATGACCATCGTCCGCAAACATCAGCGCGCGGCTGACCTGGCCGTACAGCTGGACTTGGATGCCCTGCTGTCCGCCCGTCACCTGCGCCTGAGCCGCGGTGCCGCCGACCAGCAAAGCGGCGCCTACTGCAGCGGCTAGCTGCGATTTACGAAGCTCCATTGAACCCCCTTCTGATTGTTCGTTGATTCGTTTCATTAACCCGGCAAAACGCCGGGGCGCGAAGATTATAGGGAAGGTGCGAAGGAATCCCCAAAACTCATTGTGTCTGTGTTGTTTTTGCGCATCATTTGATGCGGCGCACAAAACCTAGAACTTGAGCGCGCGCTGGATAGCGGGACGTGCAGCCATCTCCTTCGCCCAACGCTCGACGTTGGGGAACCCCTCGCACAGCTCGGGCGTGGCTGCCCTCGCTCGCGCATAGCCGGCGTAGAGCGAGAAGTCGGCGATCGTCACCTCGTTGCCGGCGGCGTATTTCTGCTTGGCGAAGCGCTCGTCCCAGACTTTCAGGTATTGCTTCCAGCGTGCCTTGAACATCTCGGCGCTCGGGCCATGCGGGTCCTTCGAGCGCACGATCTGGAAAAACGAGCCGAGCGTCGGCGTCATGTCGGTGGAGGCGCTCATCAGCGCCTGCCAGAACGCCGGGCGCGCAGCCGGATCCTTCGGCATGAACCTGCCGGATTTCTCGGCGGCGTAGATCAGGATCGCCGACGACTGCGAGAGCGTCACCGGCTTTCCGTTCGGCCCTTCGTGGTCGACGATCACGGGAATCTGCGCGTTCGGATTGAGCGCGAGGAACTGCGGCGTCTTGTTCTCGCCCTTGTCGAGCGCGATCGGATGGAAGTTATACGCGAGCCCGCATTCCTCGAGCGCGATGCGGGCGCGCATGCCGTTGGACGTTCCTGCAGCGTAGAGATCGATCATGGGCTGAATTGTATTCAGCCTGCGATAATCGGGCATGGCGAAGAAGAGGGCGCCGGCGAAGCGCAGGCCGCGCAAGGCGAAGCCGGGAACGCGCGGGCTGCTGCCGGCGGAGGCGCGCCTCGAGAGCCTGAGCGGCGCCGCGCAGGCGGCCGCCGAGCGGATCGAAAGCGTGGGCGGGCAGCTGCTCGGGTCCTACCACGATCCGCTGGGCAAGCAGCCGGTATTGGTCGCGATCCTGCCGATCGAGAGCGTCGAGCCGACTCCGTTCCAGCGCGACCTCTCGCAGGTGCATCATCGCAAGCTCGCCGACGTGCTCGACCGCACCGGCATGTTCCTCGATCCGATCATCGCGGTCACGGCACCGGAGAAAGGTTTCTGGACGCCGAACGGCATGCACCGCCTGATGGCGATGCGCCGCCTCGGCGCGCGCGCCATCACCGCTCTGGTGGTGCCGAAGCGCGAGATCGCGTGGCAGATCCTGGCGCTCAATACCGAGAAGGCGCATAACCTGCGCGAGAAGTCGCTCGAGGTGATTCGCATCTACCGCGGCCTGATCGACGAGGACGCGTCGCGGAAGGAATCGCAGTTCGCGTTTTACCTCGAGGAGGCGTCGTTCGTGACGATGGGGCTGTGCTACGAGAAAAACCCGCGCTTCAGCGGCGCGGTCTACAACTCGTTCGTGCGCAGGCTCACCGCTTTTTCGGACGATTCATTGAGCAGGAGCCTGAAGGCCCACGAAAAAGTCGCCGACATGCTGATGGAGCTCGACGAGCGCGTGGCCGAGGTGGTGCAGAAGCTGAAAGCGAAGGGCTTCGTCAGCCCCTATCTCAAGAGCTTCGTGGTGGCGCGGAGCAATCCCTTGCGCTTCATGAAGGAGCCGCCGGAGCTGGAAGATCTGATCAAGACCATCCGCGGCAAGGTCGAGCGCTTCAACGTCGACAAGATCAAGCAGTCCGACATCGTGGCGAGCGGCGGCGCGCCGGACGACCAGGACTGAGGAACGGGGTCCCCGCCTTCGCGGGGACGGCGCGCCTGGGGCGCTAGTCCTGGCTGGCGCGGATGCCGCCCAGCGATACGTCGAGCGGCAGCGACTCGCGCGGCGCCTGCGCGTTTTCGGCAGGCTGCGGCGGGCGGCTGCCCTTCTTCGGACGCCCGGGGCGGTAGCTGCTGAAGATCTTGAGCGGCGGGACCACCGGCGGCTTCTCGAGGAAGCGGCAGTCCGACTCGGTCGGCACGCTCACGGTCGCGCCGATGCGCTTGCCGCCGACGAACACGGTGTAGCGCAGCATGTGCGCGGAGTTGGGAATCGGATGGGCGATGATGTCGTACTTGCCCACCTTGAAGCGACGGCGCTCGACGGTCGGGATGCTCATGCGGCCGCCTTGGGCTTGGATTTCAGGGCCACCGGCTTCGCCGTCTTGGGGCGCGCCTTGATCACCTCGTCGCACAGCGCGACGATGTCCGCCTCCCCGAGCCGCTCCGCGTTCTCGCGCAGCTGGCGTACTTCCGCAATGCTCAGTGCTTCGATCCTCTCCCTGGTCCAAGCCGCGGAGCGGCCGGGTCGCACGAGTCTCATCGTCAATGTCGCTTTCCCGAGTTGAATGGCTTTGCGTCGCTGTCAGCGAACGGAGGTGCTGCGGGGTAAGACGCCAAGAGTACCACATTTCCGAGCCAAATTCGGAACTTAGCGCGCTTCGGGGCGAAACAGTCAGTCGAGCAGGCGGGTCACCGGCACGATGCCGGGATGACTGGGCGTAAGCCCGGCCTCCACCACGGCATTTCGGGCCCCGCAGTTGGGGCAGGGGCAGTAGGGCGTGCCGTCCTTTGCGTGCTGGAAGCTCTGGATATCCACCAGCGACCCGCATTTCTTGCAGATGAACTGCTGCGCGGTCGGCACCGCCAAATCATACTGCGCCATGGCCGCCGCTCCTGCGCCGTTTGTCCTCAAAGTGCCGGAATCGGCGCTTGAGGACCTGCGCGAGCGCCTGGCGCGCACGCGCTTCCCCGACGAGCCGCCGCTCGAGCCCTGGAGCACGGGCACCTCCCTTGCGTACCTGCGCGACCTGGTCGCCTACTGGCGCACCGGGTTCGACTGGCGCGCGCACGAGAAGACGCTCAATGCGTTCGGGCAGTACCGGCTCCCGCTCGCCGGCATCGACCTGCACTTCATCCACCAGCGTGGCGGCCCGATCCCCTTATTGCTGCTGCACGGCTGGCCGGGCTCGGTGTGGGAATTCCACCGGCTCATTCCGCGGCTCACCGAGCATTTCACCGTCGTCGCGCCGTCGCTGCCGGGATTCACGCTCAGCTTCGCGCCCGGACAGCGCCGCTTCGGCACGGTCGAGATGGCCGATGCGTTTGTCGAGCTGATGAGCGCGCTCGGCTATCGCAGGTTCTGCGTGCAGGGCGGCGACTGGGGCGCGTCGATCGCGACGCGCATGGGATTCGCGCATGCGGAGCGCGTGATCGGCATCCATCTCAACATGCTGGTCATCCCGCGCGATCCGAGCCTGGTGCCGGCGACGCCGGAGGAGGTGGCCTACCTCGCGCAGCTGCGCCACTTCATGAAGGACGGCATGGGCTACCAGTGGATCCAGGGCACGCGCCCGCAGACGCTCGCCTACGGGCTGACCGACTCGCCGGCCGGCCTCGCGGCCTGGATCGCGGAGAAGTTTCGCGCCTGGAGCGACACGCCGCCCGGCCGCGACGACCTGCTCGCCAACACGTCGCTCTACTGGTTTACCGGCGCGATCGGCTCTTCGTTCTGGCCCTACTACGCGCGCATGCAGCAGGGCTGGCCGATTCCGGAGGGGCGCACGATCAACGTGCCGGCGGGCTACGCGGAATTTCCGAAGGAGATCCTCAGCCCGCCGCGCTCGCTCGCCGCGAAGACCTACGCGCGCCTCGAGCGCTGGACACGCATGGCGAAGGGCGGCCACTTCGCCGCTCTCGAGCAGCCCGAAGCGCTCGCCGCCGAGATCGAGCAGTTCTTCAGGCCGCTCGCCGGTTGACCCCGGCGTAGGGCCGGTCGGTGCGGCGGCGCTCCAGCCGATAGATCCGTCCGGCGCCCGGGGGGTACTCCCCGAACACGTATGCGTAGCGCTCGATGCGCACCCGGTCCTCGGGCGCCGAGATGCGCCCGCGCCATCCGGTGTTGCGCCAGCCCGTCGCGCAGGCGTCCATGTCCACCGCGCCGTGCCGGCTCATGAGGAGCGCGGCCTGCTCGGCTTCCATCTCGTCGTCCGCCCTGACCGCGACAACGGCGCCGCCCCTGCGGATGCCCTCGGCGAGCACGTGCGCGTCCCCGTCGGGGATGCCGCACGCCACCAGCCCGGCGATCGGCCCGCCCGACATGTCGATTTCTTCGCGCTCGAAAGCCGCGTCGGCCAGCGCGCGCACCAGGCCGCGCGCCTGGTGCGCGTCCCTCACCAGACCTGCAACGATGTACATACGGAGGAAGCTCCTTTCGGAGCACGAGGAGCAAGGGCCATGCCGTGCTACTGCAGGATGCGGCGCATGCGCTCCGGGATCTCGGGCGAGGCGAGCTTCGGCGGGGGCCGGAACAGGTAGGCGAAGTTGTCCGCGAGAATCTCCTCCGGGTGGATCAGGTACGCCGTATTGCGCCCGACCTGCTCGTACACGCCCGCCAGATCGTCCAGCTCCAGGCGCTCGCCGCGCGCGCTGCAGCGCTCGCCGTGCCGCTCCACCGGCAGCCACGCGGTGCGCAGCTGCGTCATGAAGCCGGCGGCGGGATCGACCTGCGCCGAGCTGAGGTGCACGAACGGCACGACCTCGATGCTTTGCGCGCCGCGGCGCGCGGCTATCGCGTGCCGGCTCACCGGCGCGTCCGGATTAGTGAGGCGCAGCGGCGCGAGATCGGCCGGCAGCGCCACCGACGCGCAGGCGTGGAAGCCGATGGCGCGGTAGAGGTCTTCGCGCAGCACCGGATTCGCCCGGCTCAGCACGTGGAACGACTCGTGCGAAAGCAGGTAGTCGAGCAGCCGCGGCACCTGCATCGCCTCCTGCAGCGCCTGGTCCGGCAGGATGATCGCGTTCGAGCGCGTGTGCGGGAAGCCGTTCATGAGGTGCCGGTCCGCTTTCACCATGAGGATGCGGTGCGGCTCGCGCCACTTCTGGGCGGCGATGAACGGCTCGAGGCGCGCGAGCACCGGAGCGAGCGCGGCGCGTTCTTCGTTCGTCCAGTCGCGTGCTTGATCGGCCATGGCGGCGGCGAACCGTTCCGCGTCCACGCTCGCCGGATCGCGCAGCACGAGCGTGCGTTCGAGCGGCGCGGTGGCGCGCACGTACTCGTCTTGCTGCCCGAGCACCGCGCGCGCTTCGTCGCGCGTCGCGAAGTCAAAGCGCCCCTGCTGGGCGTGCGCGACGGCCGCACACGCCAGCAGCAGCAACGCGAGGAACTTCATCAGCGCACGATGCGGTCTGCGCTGTGCAGGAGCGATCCGGGCAGGAGGAGGCCGAGCGCGGCGGCGGTTTTCGGGTTGACGGCGAGCTCGATCTTCGCCGGCCGCTCGATGGCGAGCTCGCTCGCGCGCGCGCCCTTGAGCAGCCGCTCGACGTACGAGGCGGCGCGCCGGTAGCTCTCGGTCTCGTTCGGGCCGTAGCTCATCAGCCCGCCCGCTTCGACGCTCTCGCGCTGGCTGAAGATGGCCGGCAGTTTCTGCGCCGCGAGCGCCTCGACGAGCGTGGCGCGGTGCTGGAAGAAGATGTTGTCGGCCTGGATGACGAGCGCCTGCGCGCCGCGCGAGCGCGCCGCGCCGACCGTGCCCGAGAGGCTCTCGCCGGTGCCGGCCTGGATGACGATCAGCTCGACGCCGAGCTTCGCCGCCGCCTCCTCGTAGCGCCGGCGCGCCTGCGCGACCTGGCGGTTGCGCGGGTTGAGCAGCACGCCGATGCGCGTGGCGCCCGGCACCGCCTGCCGAAGCAGCTCGAGCTGCCGGGGCGCGACGTTCTCGGTGCTCGGCGCCATCCCGGTCATGTTGAAGCCCGGGCGCGCCAGGCTTTGCGCGAAGCCGCTCGCCACCGGGTCGACGCTGGTGATGAACACGATCGGCACGGTGGCGGTGCGCTTGCGCAGCGCCTCGAGCGCCGTGGTGGAAGTCGCGACGATCACGCTGACGTGGTTCTGCAGAATCTCGTTGATCATCCCGGGCAGGCGCTCGGGACGATCGTCGGAGTACAGCCAGTCGATCTCGATGTTCTTGCCGTCGACGTAGCCGAGTGCGCCGAGCGCGCGCTCGAATTCCGCGAGCCGCGGGTCGCCGGAGCGCGGCGCGAGGCTGATCACCGCGATGCGCCGCGCCGCCGGCGCGGGCTGGGCGAGCACCCGGCCGGCGAGCAGCGCCGGCGCGGCCGCGAGCAGGCGGCGGCGCAAGCGGTTCAACGCTGCGGCTCCACGTCCACGTCGAACGAGTCGTCGCTCATTTCTTCCCCGAGGAACCCGCCCGACTGGTGGCGCCAGAGCTTCTCGTAATGCCCGCCCAGGCGCAGCAGCTCGTCGTGCGTGCCGCTCTCCACCACGCTGCCCCGCTCCAGCACCACCAGGCGGTCCATGCGCGCGATGGTCGAGAGGCGGTGCGCGATCGCGATCACGGTCTTGCCTTCCATCAGGCCGAGGAGCTGCTCCTGGATCGCGAGCTCGACTTCGCTGTCGAGCGCCGAGGTGGCCTCGTCGAGCACCAGGATCGGCGCGTCCTTCAGGATCACGCGCGCGAGCGCGATGCGCTGGCGCTGACCGCCGGACAGCTTGACCCCGCGCTCGCCGACGTGCGCGTCATAGCCCGCGTTATTCCGGTAATCCTTGAGGCCGAGAATGAACTCGTGCGCCTGCGCTTTCTTCGCCGCGGCGATCACCTCGGCGTCGCTCGCGCGCGGCCGGCCGTAGCGGATGTTGGCGGCGATCGAGCGATGCAGGAGCGAGGTGTCCTGCGTCACCATGCCGATCGCCGCGCGCAGGCTCTCCTGCGTGACCTGCGCGATGTCCTGCCCGTCGATCAGGATGCGGCCCTTCTCGAGCGCGTAAAACCTGAGCAGCAGGTTGACGATCGTGGTTTTGCCGGCCCCCGAGCGGCCGACCAGGCCGACTCGCTCGCCGGCCTTGATGTCGAGCGAGAAGCGCTCCAGCACTGCCTCGGTACGCCCGTAGCCGAACGTCACGTTGTCGAAGCGGATCTCGCCGCGCGAGACTTCGAGCGGCCGCGCGCCCGGCTGGTCCACGCCGGCATGCGGCACGGCGATCGACTGCATGCCTTCCTGCACCACCCCCACGTTCTCGAAGATGGCGGTGACTTCCCAGCTCACCCAGCCCGCCACGTTGGCGAGCTGCCACGAAAGAGGAAGCGAAGCGGCTACGATCCCCGCGCCTATGCTGCCTTCCGCCCACAGCGAGATGCCGATCGCGGCGGTGGCGACGAGCAGCACCGCGTTCATCGCCGTCAGCCAGAAGTGGAAGCGCGTGATGAGGCGCATGTGGCGGCCCATCGCGGCGCGGTGCTCGTGCACCGAGTCGCGCACGTAGGCGTCCTCGTCGGCGAGGCGCGCGAACAGCTTGACGGTGAGGATGTTGGTGTAGCTGTCGACCACGCGCGCCATCACCAGCGAGCGCGCCTCCGAGCTCTCGCGCGCCAGGTCGCGCATGCGCGGCACGAAGTGCCACAGGAAGATGAGGTAGGCCACGAACCAGATCAGCGTCGGCACGCCGAGGCGCCAGTCCGCGATCGCCATCAGCGCGTACGCCATCACGCCGTAGGCGCCGATGTACCAGACTGCGCGGATACTCGCCATCACGCTGTCGCGCAGCGCATGCGCGGTCTGCATCACGCGGTTGGCGATGCGTCCGGCGAAGTCGTTCTGGAAGAACGGCCAGCTCTGGCGGATCACGTGCCAGTGGCTCTGCCAGCGGATCATCGAGGTGGCCCCAGGGATCAGCACCAGGTGGCGGATCGAGATGTCCGCGAGCAGCACGAGCGGGCGCACCAGCAGCACGAGGACGACCATGCCGGCGAGCATCGGCAGCTCGCTGCGCAACGCCGCCATGCGGTCGCTCGCTTCCATCAGCGAGACCAGCTTGCCGATGAAGAGCGGGATCACCGTATCGAGCGCCGCCACCGCCAGGCTGGCGGCGAACATCGCCGCGTACCACCCCTTGGTCTGGCGCACGAAGTGCCAGTAGAAGCCGAGCAGGCCCGCCGGAGGCGCATCCGCCCCGGGCCCGAGAGGCTTGTCAGTTAGTGAGCGGAAGCGCTTCAGTTGTCTGTCGACTTTCTTAATTCGAACAATATCATGCGCTGGGCTCTTCAGGTCGCGCCTGAGCGCGGAATTCACCGCCTGGCGCACTTGTTTACGATGGGCGCCAAGGAGATGCAATGACCGCGATTACGCAGCCCGAAATCGACCAGCAGGTGTTCGATCTTTACGACGAGTATTGCCACGGCCGCATCGAGCGGCGCGAGTTCCTGAAGCGCGCCGGCGCTCTCGGCGCGGGCGCACTGGCGATGGCGTACGGGCTGATGCCCGACTACGCGAGGGCGCAGCAGATTTCCTTTACCGACAGCCGTATCAAGGTGAGCTACGTGACGTATCCGTCGCCCGGCGGCAACGGCGAGCGGATCCGCGGCTACCTTGCGCACCCGGCCGGCAGCGGGCCGTGGCCCGCCGTGCTGGTGATCCATGAAAACCGCGGTCTCAACCCCTACATCGAGGACGTGGCGAGGCGGCTAGCGGTGGCGGGCTTCCTTGCGCTGGCGCCCGATGGCCTGACGCCGCTCGGCGGCTATCCGGGCAACGACGATGACGGCCGCAACCTGCAGGCCAAGCTCGACCAGGCGAAGCTGCGTACGGACATGCTGAACGGTGCCAAGTTTTTGAAACAGCATCCTTTGAGCACCCGAAAGCTCGGCGCGACCGGGTTTTGCTGGGGCGGGGGCACCACCAATTTCCTGGCTGCCGCCATGGGCAGCGACCTGCAGGGCGGCGTGCCGTACTACGGCGTCGCGGCCGATACGGCCTCGGTGCCGAAAATCAAGGCGCCGCTGCTCATCCATCTCGCCGAGCAGGACCCGCGCGTGAACGAGACGTATACGACCTACGAGCAGGAACTCAAGAAGGCGGGGGTGCCGCATGAAATCCGCATGTACCCTGGCACGCAGCACGGCTTCCATAACGACTCGACGCCGCGCTACAACAAGGACGCGGCCGAGCGCTCCTGGGATCGCACCATTGCGTTCTTCAAGAAGACGCTGGCTTAAGGGGCTCGCGCTCACCGCGCTGTTCCCGGCCGCGGGCTGGGGACAGGGCTATCCAGCCAAGCCGGTCCGCATCATCGTGCCGGCGCAGCCGGGCGGCGGGCTCGATCTGATCGGCCGCACCGTCGGCGACGAGCTCGGCCGCGCGCTCGGCCAGACCTTCGTGATCGAGAACGTGGGCGGGGGCGGCGGCTCGATCGCCTGCCAGCAGACCGCACGCGCGGCGCCCGACGGCTACACGCTGATGGTGGGCTACGTGGCCACGCACGCCACCAGCCCAGCGGTGCGCAAGGTGCCTTACGACCCGATCCGCGATTTCACCCCGGTCGCGATGGTCGGCGGCACGCGCAACATGCTGGTGGTGCATCCGACGGTGCCGGTGTCGGACCTGAAGGGCTTCATCGCCTATGCGAAGGCGAAGGCCAACAAGGTGACCTTCGGCGCGGGCGGCATCGGCACGCTCAACCATCTGCTCATCGAGCAGCTCAAGGGCGCGGCCGGGTTCGATGCAGTGGTGGTGCAGTACAAGGGCATCGGTCCCTCGTTCGCGGACATGCTCGGCGGGCAGCTGGAAGCGATGACGCCGGGCGTGGCCGCCGCGCTGCCGCACATCCGCTCGAAGAAAGTGAAGCCGATTGCGGTCACCGGGTTGAAGCGCCACGCGCTGCTGCCCGACGTGCCGACTTTCGAGGAGGCGGGATTCAGCGGCTTCGATGGCGTGCAGTGGTATGGCATCGTCGGCCCCGCCAAAATGCCGCGCGAAGTGACGCAGAAGCTTAACGCCGAGATCGGCCGGGCGATCTCCGCGCCGGCGCTGCAGCAGCGCCTGGTCGCCGAGGCGATCGAGCCGATGCCGATGGCACCGGAGCAGTTCGGCGAGTTCATCAAGGCCGAGCTCGATCGTTACATTGCCCTCGCCAAAGAGCGAAACATCCGGCTGGACGAATAGGGCAAACGGCACATAAGCGGAAGTTTTACCGCGCCTGACAAAGCGGCGGCTGCTACAGTCGCCGCGGTGCACAACAGAAAACAGGCGATCCTGAAAAAAGCCGCCGAGCTGTTCGGCGGTCGCGAGAAGCTCGCGTCCCACCTCGGAATTTCCGTGCAGCTGCTCGATGGTTGGCTGAAGGGCGACGTTACGATGCCCGACGGCATGCTGTTCGCGCTCGCGAAGGAGCTCGACGCGCTCGCCCAGCGGAATTAGGGCTCCGTCCCCGAATTTCCCAGCGTCATCACCACCGGCGCGTGGTCGCTGGTGCCGAAGTCCCGCTGCACCACGCAGCTTTGCGCGCGCTCCGCTACCGAGGCCGAAGCAAGGATGTAGTCGAGGCGCCAGCCGATGTTGCGCTCGCGCATGTTGCGCCACGGCGCCCACCAGGTGAAGAGGCCCGCGTTGTCGGGATCGAGCTTGCGCCCGACGTCGACCAGGCCTTCCAGTAATTCGGCAAAGAGATCCCGTTCTTCCGCGCGCTGCCCGACGATACCCGGCTTGCGCTCGCGCGGATGCACGTCCATCTCGGTGCGCGTGATGTTCATGTCGCCGCACAGCACGAGCTCGCGCCCTTCGGCGCGCAGGCGCTTCGCCCACGCGATCAGGCGGCGCACGAAGTCGATCTTGGCCGGGTAGTCCTTGTTGCCGTTCGGCACATAGACCGAGGCGAGGATCACGTTGCCGAGCGCGGCCTGGACGATGCGCGACTCCATGTCGAACTCGGGGTGGCTGAAAACCGGTTCCGTTTCAAACAGTCCCTTTCTGACATGGAGGGAAACGCCGGAGTAGGCGCGCATGCCGTGCCAGAAGGTGTGGTAATCCGCGACCTTGCACTGCTCCGGGACCTGTCCGGGCTCGGCTTTCAGCTCCTGCAGGCACACCACGTCGGGGCGCTCGCGCTCGAGCCATTCGCAGAACTGGGCCTGGCGGGCGCGAATGCCGTTCACGTTCCAGGTGGCGACTTTCATGCGTCCCCCATTGTAGGATTTCGCGCATGAAGATCAGCGAGCTGCCCGGTCCGCGCGGGTGGCCGATCGTCGGCAACACGCTGCAGATCGAGCGCTCGCGCCTGCACCTCGTCGCCGAGCGCTGGAGCCGTACTTACGGCGACTACTTCCGCTTCCGCATTGGCCCGCGCTGGATCTTCGCGGTGGCCAATCCCGAGACCATCGCCGCCATGCTGCGCGACCGGCCGGACAATTTCCGCCGCAACACGCGCCTGACCCAGATCGCGAACGAAATGGGTTTCAACGGTCTGTTCTCGGCCGAAGGCGAGGCCTGGCGGCGCCAGCGTCCGATGGTAATGGCGAGCTTCGATCCCGGGCACACCAAGAGCTACTTTCCCGCGCTGGTAAAGGTCACGCAGCGCTTCGCGCGGCGCTGGCAGCGCGCCGCGGCGGCCGGCGAGGCCATCGACCTGCAGGCCGACCTGATGCGCTACACGGTCGACGTGACGGCCGGGCTCGCGTTCGGCACGGACATCAATACGCTCGAGTCCGACGCAGAAGTCATTCAGACCCACCTCGACAAGGTGTTCCCGTCGCTGTTCCGGCGCCTCTTCTCGCCATTTCCGCTCATCTCCTGGCTGCAGGACCGCGGCACCGGCAGGCACCTCGCGGCGCTGCAGCGCGCGGTCGCCGGTTTCATCGCGCAGGCGCGAGCACGCATGGAGGCGAACCCGCAGCTGCGCACCCGTCCCACCAACCTGATCGAAGCCATGATCGCGGCGCGCGACAATCCGAACAGCGGCGTAAACGACGCCGACGTGGCGGGCAACGTGCTCACCATGCTGCTCGCGGGCGAGGACACCACCGCGAATACGCTCGCGTGGATGATCTACCTGCTGTCGCGCCATCCCGAGGCGCTCGCGCGCCTGCGCGAGGAGGTTTCGCGCATCGACGCTGAAAGGTACGAGGCGCTGGCCGCGCTGCCGTTCGTCGATGCGTGCATCAACGAGACCATGCGGCTCAAGCCGGTCGCGCCGATCATCATGCTGCAGCCCACGCGCGACACGCAGGTCGGCGGGTTCGAAGTGCCGAAGGGCCAGCTCATCATGTGCCTGATGCGCGCCGGCGCGACCGACGAGCACCGCTTTCCTGACGCGCAGTCCTTCGCGCCCGAGCGCTGGCTGTCAACGAATGCGAATTCTCCAAAGCGGGTCACGATGCCGTTCGGCGCCGGGCCGCGGCTCTGCCCGGGGCGCTACCTCGCGCTGCTCGAGATGAAGATGGTCACGGCCATGCTGTTCGGCGGCTTCGAGATCGAGAGCGTGACCACGCCCGACGGCGCCGACGCGCGCGAGCACCTCGCGTTCACCATGTACCCCGAGGGGCTGCGCCTCAGGCTAAGAGAGAAGGCGAAGGCCGAAGCTCGCCACGCTCGATCCGCGTGACGAGGTCGGCGAGCTTGCGGTGGCTCGGCGCCGCCACGCCGACCTGCTCGCCCTTGCGCGCGATATAGCCGTTCATCGCGTCGATCTCGGTGCGCCGGCCCTTCAGGATGTCCTGCGCCATCGAGGGACGCTGGATGTCGGCGCGCGGATTCGATTTCGGCACGATCACGCTCTCCACTTCGGCCATCGCGCCGGCGTCGCCTTCGGCGGCGCGCACGAGCAGCTCCGGCTCGATGGCGCGGATCTTCTCGAGCTGGTAGCCGAGCGCTTGCCCGACGCGGATCCCCTCGCCGGCGAGCGCGATCTGGAAGCGGCGGATCGTCCGGTCGCCGAGGCAGGCGGACGTCGTCAGGCCGGTGGCCGCGGTCACGCCGTTGCCCATCGCGTTCTGCACCAGCTTCGACCAGCGCTCGCCCCACAGGTTGGTGGTCGCCTTCGCGCTGTCGATGCCGCGAAACCATTCGACCAGCTCCTCGACGCGCGGCGTGATGCGGCCGTGCGGCTCGCCGACGCGAAAGATGGTGTACTTGTCGCCGCCCTTCGCGATGGTGCGGCGGATGCGCCCGGCCTCGTACAGGTCGACCGAGATCTGCGAGGCGACCACGCCGAGCGTGCGCCCCCAGCCGACCACGCCCGCGATGGTTTCCTCGTTCATGCAGTTCTGCAGCGACACGACGAAGCCGCGCTCGGAGAGGTAGGGCGCGATCAGCGCTGTGGCCCAGAGCGTGTCGTACGACTTCATCGCCACGAACGCCACGTCGACGGGCGCCTTGGCGAGGCCTTGCACTTCGGTTACATGCAGTATTTTTATCCGATCAACTACAAATTTTTCCTCGGGCGTGAGGCCATCGAGCTCGATCCCGCGCCTGCGGATGGTCTCCACGTTCTCAGGCCACGGGTCGATCAGCGTGACGTCGAGTCCCTGGCGCGCGAAGTTGCCGCCGACGTAGCCGCCGAGCGCGCCGGCGCCGACGATCGCAATGCGTTTTGTCATATAGTGGGCGGATGATAATCGAGCCGCTCGCGGGTGCGCTCGGCGCCGAAGTGCGCGACGTCGACCTGAACCGCGACGCGCCCTGGGACGCGATCCACGAAGCGTTCCTCGAGCACTCGGTGCTGGTGTTCCGCGGCCAGGCCATCGGGCCGGCCGAGCTGATGCGCATCGGCGCGCGCTTCGGCGAGCCGTGCTACTACCCGTTCGTCACCGGCATCGACGGCTATCCCTTCATCTTCGAGGTGGTGAAGGAAGAAAGCGAGACGGTCAACTTCGGCGGCAACTGGCACTCCGACACCACCTACCTCGCGCAGCCGCCGCTCGGCACGCTGCTCTATGCGCTCGAGACGCCGACGCACGGCGGCGACACGCTGTTCGCGAATACGCAGAAGGCTTACGACGCGCTGTCCGCCGGCATGCGGGCGATGGTGGACAAGCTGGCGGGAGTGAACAGCGCGAGCCTCAAGGTCACCGGCGGGCGGCGCAAGATGCATAGCACCATCGGCGGCATGAAAGTGCACGATACGGAGCATGCGGACGGCTACGAGGCGGAGCACCCCGTGGTGCGCACGCATCCGCAGACCGGCCGCAAGGCGCTCTACGTGTCGCGTTCGCACACCCTCCGCTTCAAGGACATGAGCGAGGAGGAGAGCCGCCCGCTCATCGAGTTCCTCCAGGCGCACCAGACCCGCCCGGAATTCACCTGCCGGGTGCGCTGGACCCCCGGCACGCTGACGATCTGGGACAACCGCTGCACGCAGCACAGCGCGGTGAACGATTACCACGGGCAGCGCCGCCGCATGCGGCGCCTCACGGTCGGAGCGGAAACGCCGCGTTGAACGGCACGACGGTCTCGCGCGCCGAGTTCCTCAACCTCTTCGCCGCGGTGTTCCTGCCGATGTTCATGGCCGCGGTGGACCAGACGCTGCTTGCCACCGCCACGCCGGCGATCGCCGCCTCGCTCGGCGGGCTGCGCGACACTTCGTGGATCGTGGTCGGCTACCTGCTGGCCGCGGCGACCATCGTGCCGATGTACGGCCGCCTCGGCGACGCGCACGGCCGGCGCAACATCCTGCTCGCCGCGCTCGGCGTGTTCACGCTCGGCTCGATCGCCTGCGGCTCGGCGCAGACGCTGCCGCAGCTCGTGGCGGCGCGCGTGCTGCAAGGGCTGGGCGGCGGCGGGCTGATGACCCTGTCGCAGGCGCTGATCGGCGAGCTGGTGCCGCCGCGCGAGCGCCTGCGCTTCCAGGGCTATTTCGCGCTGGTCTTCACCACCGCCAGCATCGGCGGGCCGGTGGTGGGCGGGTTGGTGGTCTCCAACTGGAGCTGGCGGTGGCTGTTCTTCGCCAACCTGCCATTCGCGGCGTTCGCGGCGTGGCGGCTTTCGCGCCTGCCGGCGGGCGAGCGCCACCCGCCCGGCTCGCCAAAACGCGACGTCGTAGGACAGATCCTGTTCGCGATCAGCGCGGTGAGCGCGCTCTTCTGGCTCACGCAGGTCGGGCATCGCTTCCCGTGGGGCTCGGTGGAGAGCCTCGCGCTCGCGGCCGCCGCGCTCGCCGCCATCGGCGCGCTCGTCTGGCACGAAAAAGGGCACCCATCGCCGTTCATGCCGGTCGACCTGCTGCGCGAGCGCACCGTCGCGCTCTCGGCGGCGCTGACCTCGCTTTTCGCCGCGAGCCTGTTCGCCGTGGTGTTCTTCCTGCCGATCTACCTGCAGCTCGGCCACAGCGTGAGCCCGCAGCTCTCCGGGCTGCTGCTGCTGCCGGTCACGGCGGGCATGGTGACCGCGGCGATGCTTTCGTCGCGGCTCCTCGGCCGCACCGGCGAAGGGCACTGGATCCCGGTGATCGGCATGTCGCTCGCCGCGAGCGCGCTCTTCCTGCTCGGCGTGCTGCCGGACGATCGCGGGCTGGTGATCGGACTGGGATTCATGACCGGACTCGGCATCGGCTCGGTGAAGCCGATCAACCAGGTGGTGGTGCAGACCGTGGCGGGCCGCACGCGCCTCGGCGCCGCGATGGCTCTGATGGGCCTCGCGCGCTCCACCGGCGGCGCGGCGGGCGCGGCGCTCTTCGGCGCCGTGGTGTTCGCGCTCATGCCGCACCTGCACGTGGTGCAGGCATTCCATCGCGCGTTCCTCGTGGCAGCCGCCATTGCGGCCCTGGGCGCCTTCGTGGCGTCGCGCGTGCCGCGCGTGAAGCTCTAGCGCGCGAGCCGCTCGAGCGAGCGGCGCAGGTTCGTGCGCGCCGCCTGCTCGAGCTTCTGAAAGAACGCCTGCGTGCTGAAGATCGCCGGCCGGGCGAGGAAGCCCTCCAGGATCTCGGCGCGCTTGCGCCGGAACACGAAGCCCGGCACCCAGGCGTACTCCTCGCGGACTTGCCGCTCGTATTCGTCGAAGCGCTCGGGCGCGGCTCCCAGGATCGAGAGATCGATGTCTACCAGGAGCTCGGCGTCGCGGCCTGAAGGAACGGCGTCGTGCCGGGTCGCCATCACGAGCGCATGCACTCGCTCGGCAGCTTCGGCCGGGCAGACGCGCCGCGCCCAGTCGGCGCTCTTCTCTTCGTTGTCCTGGCGCCGCGTGTCGTAGATCGCGTCGTGGAACCAGAGCGCGAGCTCCACTTCGGCAGGATGCTCAGGAGCCGCATCGAAGTGCGCGAAGCATTCATCCAGGTGCTGCTCGGTGTGGTACTTGCGGTGCGGCTCCCGGTAGCGCGCGATCAGCTCCTCGTACAGCCCGTCAGCCGGACGGCTGCCCCACCGCTCCCACAGGTCACGCCAGCGAAGCGGGGAGGGCATGGGGCGGGGGCGCGAGCTCCTGCCGCGCCGCCGGCTCGCGCGCGTAGCGCTCGAGCGCGGCGACGAGCGGCGCCACCTCGAGGCCATAGAGCCACGGCGTGAGCGCGAGCGGCGCGGCGATGCCGTCCAGGCTCAGGAATACGACCGGATTGTCGGCGATCTCGCCTGCCGAGACGGCGCGGATCTCATCCCATGGCACGCGCCGCGTGCGCCGGCGCTCGCCGATTACCAATCCCTCGGGTTCGAAGCGCAGGTAGTGACGCCGCAGAATGCCGGCGAGCCGCAAGGCGATCATCACCGTGCCGAGCGCGGCGATGAACGCGCCGATGCCGCGAAAAATCCACCCATAGGTGGTGCCGACGAAGAACATGACGGCGCCGACAACCACCATGCCGGCGCACAGGGGCACGAGCGGGCCGTCGGAGAGGCGCAGGTCGGTGCTGCCGCGGATCGATACGCTGAGCGCGCGGAAATCGCGCGCGCGGCGCTTGCGCAGCACCATGCCGCCGATGACGATGGCGCAGCCGCCGAAGAAAGCGAGCGTCACCACGCCGGTGCGCCAGTCCTCGGTCGCGAGCGCGAGCGCGATGCCGATGACGCAAAACGCGACGCTGATGCCGAAGGTGGTCCAGTCCTCGAGGGTCGGGCCGGTCACTCTTTCTTCGGCGCCGGATGGATGTCGTCCACCCAGCGCACCTCTTCCGGCTTCTCGGCGACCGGCAGGTCGGGCAGGTTGACCACCACCGGATCCTGGCCGCTGCGGCACAGGACGCACGAGAGCGGCTCGGTGTCGCTCGCGTTGATCTCCTGGTGCGGCACATAGGGCGGGACGTAGATGAAGTCGCCGGGCCCGGCTTCGGCGACGAACTCGAGCTTGTCGCCCCAGCGCATGCGCGCCTTGCCGCTCACCACGTAGATCACGCTCTCCACCGGGCCGTGATGGTGTGCGCCGGTCTTGGCCTTCGGGTGGATCACCACCGTCCCGGCCCACAGCTTTTCCGCGCCGGCGCGCGCGCGCGTGATGGCGGCGGCGCGGTTCATGCCGGGCGTCTGCGCGGTGTTGATGTCGAGCTCGTTCGAGTGCACGACCCGCACGCCGTCGAATTTCCACTTCAGGTCTTTGTCCATGAGTCTCGCAAGGTCACGGTGCGGTTGAAGGTGAGCGGGTCGGAGTCGGCGACGAAGTAGCCGTGGCGCTCGAACTGGTAGGTCTCGAGCGAGCGCGCGCCGCGCAGGCTCGGTTCGACCTGCGCGTCGACCAGCCGGCGCGAATCGGGATTGATGTCCTGCAGGAAGTCGCGCTCCTTGCCCGGCTCGGGCACCTTGAACAGGCGGTCGTAGAGCTTCACCTTGACCGCGTGCGCGTGCTTCGCGCTCACCCAGTGGATGTTGCCCTTCACCTTGTACTGGTCGGCGCTGGCGGAGCCGGAGCGGGAGTCGGGGTGGTAGGTGCAATGCACCACGCCGTCTTTCATGCCGATGCATTTGACCACGTAGCCGTAGCGCAGGCGCACTTCGTTTCCGGGGTACAACCTGAAAAAGCCCTTGGGAGCAGGATCGGCATAATCGTCCCGCTCGATCCACAGCTCGCGCGAGAAGGGGACCTGGCGCTTGCCGAGGGCCGGCTTCTGCGGATGGTTGGGCACGTCGACCAGCTCTTCCTTGTCCGCGGGGTAATTGTCGATCACGAGCTTCACCGGCTCGAGCACCGCCATGCGGCGCGGCGCCACCTCGTTCAGGTGCTCGCGCATGCATTCCTCGAGCGCGCCGAACTCGATCACCTGGTGCGCCTTCGAGACGCCGATGCGCTCGGCGAACAGCCGGAAGCCCTCCGGCGTATAGCCGCGCCGGCGCGCGCCGGCGAGGGTGGGCATGCGCGGGTCGTCCCAGCCCTCGACGTAGCCTTCGTCGACCAGCTGAATCAGCCTTCTCTTGCTCAAAACCACATATGTCAGATTCAGGCGGGCGAATTCGATCTGCTTCGACAAGGGTCGCTCGAGCAGCCCGAGCTCGGCGACGCGCTCGTTGAACCAGTCGTAGAGCGGGCGGTGATCCTCGAATTCCAGCGTGCATAGCGAGTGCGTGATGCGCTCGATGCAGTCGGACAGGCCGTGCGCCCAGTCGTAGGTCGGGTAGATGCGCCACCTGTCGCCGGTGCGGTGATGGTGCGCGTGGCGGATGCGGTACATCACCGGGTCGCGCAGGTTGATGTTCGGCGAGCGCATGTCGATCTTCGCGCGCAGCACGTGCGCGCCGTCCTCGTACTTGCCGTCGCGCATGCCGCGGAACAGCTCCAGGTTCTCGGCCACGCCGCGGTTGCGCCACGGCGATTCCTTGCCGGGCTCGGTGAAGGTGCCGCGCGCCGCGCTGATCTGCTCGGCGCTCTGGCTGTCGACGTAGGCGAGCCCCGCGTTGATCAGCGCCTCGGCAAACTCGTAAAGCTTGCCGAAGTAATCGGACGCGTAGAGGTCGGTCTTGCCCCAGTCGAAGCCGAGCCATTTCACCCCTTCCTTGATCGAGTCGACGTACTCCTGCTCCTCCTTCTCGGGGTTGGTGTCGTCGAAGCGCAGGTTGCAGCGCCCGCCGTACTGCTGGGCGAGGCCGAAGTTGAGGCAGATGGACTTCACGTGCCCGAAGTGCAGGTAGCCGTTCGGCTCGGGCGGGAAGCGCGTGCGCACCTGGGGGTAGGTGCCGGCGGCGAGGTCCGCCTCGACGATCTGGCGGATGAAATTGCTGGACGAGGGCGCCTGGGCGACGCGGGCCGGCTTGCTCATGCGAGGCCGGGATTATCGCACTGACGCAGCACGGCTTTTTGGATTATGCTGCGCCTGCTTCGATTATTAGAACGGGAGGATACCCATGAAGCGTTTTTCGATCTTAGCCCTCGCTGTCGCGGCCGCCGTGTCGGGCTGCGCGACCACCGAATCGCAGGACACGAACGCCGCGGCGCCCGCGCCGCAGGCGAGGAGCGGCCAGGCCTCGTCCAGCCCGTCGACCGGCAACGCGCCGAGCAGCCAGGTCGGCAGCCGGGGCACCGGGCCGGCCGCCGCCAGCGCCGGCGCCCAGCGTCCCGACCTCAAACGCAGCGTGTACTACGAGTTCGACAAGTTCGACGTCAAGCCCGAGTACCGCGCGCTGGTGGAGAGCCACGCGGCCTGGCTGAAGGCCAACCCGAAGGCCAGGCTGGTCATCGAAGGCAATGCCGACGAGCGCGGCAGCCGCGAGTACAACGTGGCGCTCGGCCAGCGCCGCGCCGAGTCGGTCACCAAGATGCTGGTGCTGATGGGCGCGCGCGCCGACCAGATCGAGGCGGTGAGCTGGGGCGAGGAGAAGCCGCGCGCCACCGGCCACGACGACAGCGCCTGGTCCGAGAACCGGCGCGCCGACTTCGCGCAGCGCTAGCGAGTCGATCCGGAGCACAGGCTCGGGCCGGCCCCCAAAGAGGGGGACCGGCCCGATTCTTTTTGGAGAAACATATGCGGCGACAGTACAGGTCGACCCATGGTGCCGGGCGCCGCACCCGGTGCGCGCGTAACGTGCGCCGCCTAGCTTGGCGCCATGGGCGAGCCTCATGGCTGAAAGACTCCTGCCGCGCAACCTCGACGAGCTGTACGCGCACGCGCTGGTGTTCGAGCGCGAGGCGACCAAGCGCTTCGCCGAGCTGGAGCGCTACATGCGCGACGCCGGCATGACCCACATCGCCGACGAGTTCGAGAGCATCGGCCGCGAGGAGCGCGAGCAGTACGAGATGCTCGCGCTCGGCACCGCCGGCCGCGAGCTGCCGCCCATCGCGCCGTGGGAGTACGCCGCGCATTTCCTCGGCGCGCAGGCCGACGCGGTGCGCGCGCCGAAAAATACCCGCGAGGCGCTGGCGCTCGCCATCGCCACCGAGCGGCGCACGCAGCGCTTCTACGTCGACGTCGCCGAGCACACCGGCGACGACACGATCTGCGCGTTCGCGGCCGAGATGGCCGCCGACGAGAGCCGGCACATCGCGCGCCTCGAGCGCCTGCTCGCGCGCGAGCCCGACGCCGCGGCCGGCGCGGCGAGCGGGGAGGACGACACGCTGCCGCTGAAGGGCGCGAAGGCCTAGAACGTCGAGTCGCGCAGGCTCGGCCCGCGCGCGGCGGACTCGAGCTGGCGCTCGGTTTGCGCGACGATCTCGTAGGCCGTGGCGTTGTCGTAGAACAATCCGCCGTTCTTCGCCGCGATGCGCATGCGCGTGGCTTTCGCGCTGATCGGCTCGACGTCGATCTCGATGGTGCGCTGCGCGCTGCGCGCGTAGATCACCTCGCCGCCCTCGAAGCGCTCGGCGCCGTCCACCGTGAGCCCCATGCGCTCGAGCGCCGCGAGCGCGCCGTGCTTCACGTCCTGCGCCGGCGCGGTGAAGGTGCGGTACGCGACGCCGTCGAGCCCGTAGCGCAGCGCGGTGCCGGCGCCCGCGCCGATCAGCGTGAGCGCGAGCGGCTCGCAGCCCGACAGGCCAAGCACGAAGATCGACAGGATGAGCCGCGCCACACCCCGAAGGTGACCCGGCGCCGAAGAAGCTGCTATCCGCGCGCGCTAGTTCCAGAGGTCCACGCGCTCGCCGCGGCTGCGCATGCGCTCGGCCTTCGACTGCAGGAAGCGCTGGAACGAAGGCTCGCGCGCGTAGGCGCCGCTCGACACGTAGTCGAGAGCGCCCGCCAGGTGGAATGCGCGCAGATACGCTTCGGCGCGGAAAACCTCGCGCCCGCGCGCGTCGAACAGCACGAGCGTCGGGACAAACCCGACAGCGAGCGCGCGGGCGAGCGCCGCCGGCGTGGTGTTGCGCCCGTCCGGGCCGATGAGCGCGTCGGTTTCCGACAGCGATAGCCGAACGACGTCAAAGCGCGCGAGCTGCTCGCGCACCGCGCGCTGCTGGAACGCGCCGGCGTGCAGCTCGTCGCAGCGCTCGCAGGCCGGCGCTTCGAAAAGCAGCGCGAGCGGCTTGCCGCCGGGCCGGCGGCGCAGGTCGTAGGGCGGCGCCATGAAGAAGGGCTGCGGCGTCAACGCAGCGCGGCCTGGACCGGGTTTCTGTTCCGGACGCACCCTGCCGGCAGCGTGATCCAGGGCGGCCTCGAACTCCCGCGGCGGGTAATACCCGTTCAGCCGCAGGGCCACGCGGCCGCGCTCGTCGAGGAACACCAGCGTCGGGGTGAACTGCACCTTGAGCCTCGCGGCGAGCTGCTTCTCGCTGCTCGTCACGCCGTCGCTCCACGTCACCTCGCGATCGCCCCAGATGTTGAGCGCGAGCGCGACGAAATGCTGTTGCGTCTTCGCGGCGATGGCGGCGTCGCGGAAATTCACCTCCATGAGGCGCTTGCAGTACGGGCAGCCGTCCTGCCCGAAGTACACCATCACGCGCTTGCCCTGCGCCGCGGCCTCGGCCACGTCCTCGCGCAGGTCGAGGAGCGACTCGGTAAACCACGGCGGCGGTTCCTGGGCGAGCGCCGCGTGCGCCGCGAAGAGCAGGGCGAGGAACGCGCGCATGTTCCCAGTATAGTAAAGCAGTGCTCCTCATGTTCCTCGCGCGCCGCGCGCGCGGCCGCATGGCGCTGTCAGCGATCGGCATCGCGCTCGGCGTGGCGCTCGGCTACGGCGTGCACCTCGTCAACCGCGCGGCGGTGCGCGACGTCGCCGCCTCGGTGCGCGCGCTTGCCGGCGAAGCCGACCTCGAAGTGCGCGGCGGGCGCAGCGGCTTCGCCGAGGACCTGTATCCGCGCCTCGCCAGGCTGCCGGGCGTGGGCGTGGCGAGCCCGGCGCTCGAGCTCGACGCCGGCATCGCCGGCACCGAGCGCACGCTGCGCATCACCGGCATCGACATCCTGCGCGCCGCGCTGCTGCAGCCGCAGCTCGTGCTCGAGGACCGCTACGAGCTTCTCGCGCCGGACCGCGTGTTCCTTTCCACCGCCGCCGCGCAGACGCTCGGCCTGGAAAAGGGCGGCGAGCTCGCGCTCGTGTCGGGCAGCGAGGTCCGCAGCTTCAAGGTGGCCGGCGTGCTGTCCACGTTGCGCGGCGTATCCGCCCTTACCGACGTGGCGACCGCGCAATGGCGCTTCGGCCGGCTCGGCGAGCTGAACCGCATCGACCTGCGCCTGCGCCCCGGCGCGGCGCGTGACGAGGTGATGCGCGAAATCCAGGCGCTGCTGCCGCCCGGCGTGCACGTCGCGCCGGTCGAGGCGCTGGAGCAAGCGAGCGCCTATCCGTCGCGCGCCTACCGCGTGAACCTGAACGTGCTCGCCATGGTGGCGCTCTTCACCGGCGGCTTCCTGGTGTTCTCCGCGCAGGCGCTCGAAGTCGCGCGGCGGCGCGGCGAGCACGGGTTGCTCAGGGTGCTGGGCTGTACCCGTCGGCAGGTTGCTTTCCTCGTCCTGAAGGAAGCAGCGCTCCTGGGAGCGCTCGGCAGCGCCGCCGGTCTGCTGCTCGGCTATGCGCTGGCGGTAACGGCGGTGCGCGCATCCGGAGCCGACCTCGGCGCCGGCATGTTCCGCGGCGTCAACCCGCAGATCGGCATCTCGCCCTTCGGCGCGGCCGCGTATTTCATCGCCGGGATCCTGGTGGCGCTGCTCGGCGCGCTGCTGCCCGCCATCGACGCGGGGCGCACGCCCGCCGCACGCGCCCTCAAGGCGGGCGACGAGCAGACGCTCTTCCAGCGCATCGCGCCGCTCTGGCCGGGGGTGGCGTTGCTCGCCGGCGGCGCGGTCCTCGCGCAGCTGCCGCCGGTGAACGGGCTGCCGCTGTTCGGGTACGCCTCGATCGCCTGCCTGCTGCTTGGCGCGATCGCGCTCGTGCCCCGCGCGGCCCAGCGCCTGTTCGAGCTGCTCCCGCTGCCCTCGCAGCCGGCGCTGCGCCTGGCGCTCAGCCAGCTGCGCGCGGCGCCGGGCCAGGCGGCGGTAAGCCTGGCCGCGATCGTTGCGAGCTTCGCGCTGATGACGGCGATGGCGATCATGGTGGCGTCGTTTCGCCATTCGGTAGACGACTGGCTGGAGACCGTGCTGCCGGCGCAGGTGTACTTCCGCACCACCCACGCCGGCGACACGAGCGCGCTGGACGCGAGCTTCGAAGAGCGGGTGCGCGCGTTGCCGCAGGTCGCGCGCGCCGAGTTCCTGCGCAGCGGCCGCATCGCGCTCGATCCGGCGCGCCCGCCGCTCGTGCTGATTGCCCGCGACCGGGCCGAGCGAGCTTTCCCGCTCGTGGGGCCGCGCTACGAGCGGCGTGCCGGCGATCCGCCCTCGATCTGGATCAGCGAGGCGGTGGCCGATCTGTACGGTTTCGCGCCCGGAACCACCATTCAGCTGCCGATCCTGCAAAAGTCCCACGCCGTCGCGGTGGCGGGCGTATTCCGCGACTATGCGCGCCAGCACGGCGCCGTGCTCATGGAGCGCGCCGACTACATTGCGCTCACCGGCGACCGTTCGGTAAACGACGGCTCGCTGTGGCTCGCGCCCGGTGCGACGCCGGCCGACGCCATGCGCGCGCTGCGCGAGCTTCCGGGCGGCGCGCAGCTCGACGTGGCCGAGCCGGGCGAGATCCGCGAAGTCTCGCTGCGCATCTTCGACCGCAGCTTCGCCGTCACGTACGCGATGGAAGCGGTGGCGGTGCTGGTCGGCCTGTTCGGCCTGTCGTCGAGCCTCGGCGCCATCGTGCTCGCGCGGCGCCGCGAGTTCGGCATGCTGCGTCACCTCGGTCTTACGCGCGGCCAGATCCGCGCCATGCTGGCCGCGGAAGGCGGGCTGCTCGCGCTGGCCGGCTCGGCCGCGGGATTGGCGGCGGGCGCGGCGATCAGCCTGGTGCTGGTGTACGTGATCAACCGCCAGTCGTTCCACTGGGGCATGGAGGTCCATCCGCCGTACTTGCTGCTCGCCGCCTTCATCGTGGTCCTGGTCGTGCTCGCGGTGCTGACCGCGCTGATTTCGGGCCGCGAGGCCATGGGCATGGGCCCGGTGCGCGCGGTAAGGGAGGACTGGTAATGAGGGATTGGCAATGCGCCGCCGCGCGTTCCTGAGCCTCGGGCTCCTGCCGTTACTCGGCGCCGCCAACTACCCGGCGGTCACCCCGCGCAAGCTGGTCTTCCCGCGCGATCACGGCGCGCACCCCGACTTCCGCATCGAGTGGTGGTACATCACCGGCTGGCTGGAGGCAGCAAGCGGGCCGCTCGGCTTCCAGATCACCTTCTTCCGCGCGCGCCCCGAGGAAGACGCGCCCGACAATCCGAGCAGCTTCAATCCGCGACAGGTGCTGTTCGCGCACGCTGCGGTGAGCGACCCCAGGCGCGGGCGCCTGGTCCACGACCAGCGCGCCGCGCGTGCCGGCTTTTCCCTCGCGCAGGCGGCGACCGAGCGCACCGCGGTCTGGATCGACGACTGGCGCCTCGAGCAGGCGGGCGAGCGCTACCGGGCGACGATCCCCGCGCGCGATTTTTCGCTCGAGCTCGGCTTCATTGCGCCAAGCATCGTGCTGCAGGGCGACCGCGGCTTCAGCCGCAAGGGCCACCGGCCGAACGAGGCGAGCTACTACTACAGCCGGCCGCACATGAAAGTCACCGGCACGCTGGACGGGCGCGCGGTCGAGGGCTCGGCGTGGCTCGACCACGAATGGTCGAGCGCCTACCTGGCGCCCGAGGCCTCGGGCTGGGACTGGTGCGGCATCAACCTCGACGACGGCGGCGCGCTGATGGCCTTTCGCATGCGCGAGCGCGCGGGCGGGGTGCATTTCGCTTCTCCGGGCTCGCAGTTCCGTCCCCTGAGGACCTGGAAGTCTCCGCGCACCGGCATCGAATACCCGGTCGAAATGGCCCTGAACGATCTCGTGCTCAAGCCGCTCATGGACGATCAGGAGCTCGACTCACGCGCCAGCACCGGAACAATCTACTGGGAGGGAGCGGTGACGGCTTTCAAGAACGAAAAGGCTGTCGGACGAGGTTATCTGGAGCTCACCGGTTACTGGAAGCCGATGAAGCTCTGAGTGAGGAGAGCGCCACGCCGGCGAGGATCAGCGCGATTCCGGCGAAGTGAAACCAGCGCGGATACTCGCGCAGCAGCGCGGCGGCCAGCACCACGCCCATCGCCGGCATGAGGTGCAGCGTCACGCCGGCGCGCGCAGCGCCGAGGCGGCGTACGACGTAGCTCCAGCCGGCGTACGCGAGGAGCAGCGAGCCGATCGCCGAGTACAGCACCCCGAGCGCACCCGCCAGGTTGAGCTCCAGCTTCGCGTTGAACGCGAGCTCCCAAAGCACCCAGGGCAGCATGAACAGCACGCCGAACGCGCACACCACGACGATCAGCTCGATCACGCTCAGCGCGTCGCGCCGCATGCGCAGCAGCACCGTATAGCCGGCCCACATCATCATCGAGGCGAGCGCCATCATGTCGCCGATGTTGAACGACGGCACCGCGGGCCGGCCTTGCGTGGCAATCAGGTAAACGCCGCAGAACGAGATCGCCACGCCGCCCCACTGGCGCGGGCCGATGCGCTCGCCGAGCAGCGCCGCGAGCACGAGGATGAAGATCGGCGTCATCGAGAGATAGAGGATGCCGCTGGTCGCCGTGGTGTAGTGCAGCCCCAGCCACTGCAGCCCGAGGTGCACCCCGCCGCCGGTAAGGCCCAGTGCGGCGAGGATTTTCCAGTCGTGAAAAGAACAGCGCGCAAGTTTCACCCGCAGCGCGGTCCATGCAAAAGGCAGGAGGATGGCGAGCACGATGAAGAGCCGCCCCATGGTGGCGATGCCCGGCGTAATGTCGTCGCGCACCGCGCGTGCGACGATCCAGTTTCCGGACCAGAGCAACAGCGTCGCGAGCAGGACCAGCCAGGCTTTGAAACGCATCGCGGAGCATTATGGCCGCGTGCTAGAGTGAATCGCATGCCACAGGTTCGCGCGGCCGGCCACGCCGTGAATTACGAATGGGTCGGCGAAGGAAGCGCGCAGCTCGTGTTCCTCCACGAAGGTCTCGGCTCGATCCGGCAATGGCGCGACTTCCCGGCGCAGGTTGCGGCGGCCGCCGGCTGCCGCGCGCTCGTCTACGACCGCTACGGCTACGGGCAATCGGACCTGCTCGCCGAGCCGCGCCGGACGGTGCGCTTCATGCACGACGAGGCCTTGATCGCCTTACCCGAGATCCTGTCTTCGCTCAGGATCGAAAACCCGGTGCTGGTCGGCCACTCCGACGGCGCTTCGATCGCGCTCATCCACGCCGGCGCCGGGCATGCAGTGCGCGCCGTGGTGGCGATGGCGCCCCACGTGTTCATCGAGCCGATCTGCCTTTCCTCGATCGCAAAGGCAACGCAGACGTTCGAAAGCACCGATCTGGCGCAGAAGCTCGGCCGCTACCATCGAGATGCGCGCAAGACCTTCTACGGCTGGGCCGACGTGTGGCTCGACCCGGATTTCAAGGGCTGGGACATCCGCGCAGACTACCTGCCCGGCGTGCGCTGCCCGGTGCTCGCCATCCAGGGGCACGACGACGAGTACGGCACCATGGCGCAGCTCGACGAGATCGCGGCGCGCATAGCCGGTCCGTGCACGCTGCTCAAGCTGGATAATTGCGGCCACAGTCCGTTCAGGGACCAACCCGACGCCGCGCTGAAAGCAATAGAGAGTTTTCTTCGATGAGAAATGACGCGACCGTCATTGGGCTAATCTCCGTCGCCCACGGCATGAGCCACTTCTACCAGCTGCTGCTCGCGCCGCTCTTTCCGTTCGTCAAGGACGAGCTCGGCGTGTCGTACGCCGCGCTCGGCTTTCTCGTCGCGCTGTTCTACACGCTGTCGGGCCTGCTCCAGCCGCTCGCCGGCTTCGTGGTAGACCGCTACGGCGCGCGCGCCGTGCTGCTCGGCGGCATCGCGTTCTTCATCGCCGGCATCGCGGTGCAGGGCTTCGCGACGAGCTACGCCATGCTGGCGCTCGGCGCCGGGCTCGGCGGCATCGGCAACAGCGTGTTCCACCCGGCGGACTTCGCGATCCTCAACGCGCGCGTCAGCCCGGCGCGCCTCGGCTACGCGTTCAGCGCGCACGGCGTGGTGGGCTACGTGGGCTACGCGGTGGCGCCGCTCTTCAGCGTGTCGATCGCGACCGCGTTCGGCTGGCACGCGGCGCTGCTCAGCGGCGCGGCCATGGGCGTCGGCCTGCTCGCCCTGTTGCTCCTCAACCTGAAGCACCTGGAGATCCAGACGCGCAAGCCGGCCTCCATGCGCAGCGAGGCGCGCGTGCTCTTGGCCGCGCCGGTCGTGCTGTGCTTCGCCTACTTCACGGTGTTCGCCGCCGGGCTCACCGGGCTGCAGAGCTTCGGCGTGTCGGCGATGGTCGAGCAGTTCCGCATGGCCGCCACCGCCGCGTCGAGCGCGCTCACCGCCTACCTGGTGAGCGCGGCGCTCGGCATCCTGGCCGGCGGCTTCGTCGCCACGCGCACCAGCCGCCACGACTACGTCGCGGCAGCGGGAATGGGAATCCACGCGCTCGCGGTCCTGGCCGTGGCGAGCTACGCCGTGCCGGGCGGCGGCGTGGCGGTGGCGCTCGCGGTCGCCGGTTTCGCCTCGGGCATCGTCGCGCCGTCGCGCGACCTCATCGTGCGCGCGTCCACGCCGCCGGGCGCGGCGGGCAGGGTGTTCGGCTTCGTCTACTCAGGCCTGGACGTGGGCGCGTTCGCCACGCCGGTGTTCTACGGCTGGATGCTCGACCAGCACCTGCCGCACGCCGTCTTCTATGCCGTGGCCGCGTTCACCTTCGCGGCGATGCTCACGGTGTTGCTAGTCCGCGTAACGAATACCCTTTCGGTCCAGCATCCGCAGTAGCGCCGGCCAGTCCTTGTAGTGCGCCGGACGACCCTCGCGCTTGAACTGCGTGCTTGCCGTGTTGGCGGCCTGCTCCGACATCAGGTGCACGTTGTGCATGCCGCCCGCGCACGCGTCGACCTGGATCTGGCACGCGGCGTCGAGGTAGTACATGACCTCGAACGCCGCGCGCACCGTCTCGCCGAGCGCGAGCAGCCCGTGGTTGCGCAGGATCATCGCCTTGGACGTCTTGCCGAGGTCCGCCGCCATGCGCGCCTGCTCTTCCTTGTAGAGCGCGATGCCCTCGTAGTCGTGGTAGGTGATATCGGCCTGCACCATCATCGAGTGCTGGCTGATCGGCAGCAGGCCGCACTTCATCGCCGATACCGCGACGCCGGCGCGCGTGTGGGTGTGGATCACGCAGTTGATCTCGGGGCGCGCGCGGTGCACGCAGCTGTGGATCACGAAGCCGGCCTCGTTCACGCCCATGCCGAGCGGGTCGTCGAGGATCTTGCCGTCCCAGTCGATCTTCACCAGGTTCGAGGCGGTGATCTCGTCGAACATCAGGCCGTAGGGATTGAGCAGGAAATCCTCGGTGCCGGGCACGCGCGCCGAGAAGTGCGTGTAGATGAGGTCGGTCCACTTGTAGATCGCGCCGAGCTGGTAGGCGGCGGCGAGGTCGACGCGCGTCTCCCATTCTTCCTTGCTGACGCGCTCGCGGACGGAGGTGCTCTTGTACTGGAGGTTGGCGGCCATGGAAGAAATCATACCCTTTCCAGCTCTTCGACCGCGTCCAGCGCTTCCAGGATGAGCTCGGCGCGGTTCTGCTTGAGGCGCTCGGAATCCGACAGCATGCGCCGCCACAGCCGCGCGCGCCGCATGCCGTGGTACAGGCCGAGCATGTGGCGCGTCACGTGCCGGAGCGACTCGACCCCCTTGGCGTACTCGTACATGCGCCGCGCCACCTCGGCGCGCGTCTTGCCGTCGTCGGCCAGCAGCCACGGGTCGCTGTAGGCGGCGCGGCCGATCATCACACCATCCACGCTCTTCAGATGGAGCGAAATCTGGTCGACCGAGGTGATGCCGCCGTTGATGACGATGCTCAGAGCAGGGAAGTCGCGCTTCAGGCGGTAGACGTAGTCGTACTTGAGCGGCGGGATCTCGCGGTTCTCCTTGGGCGAGAGGCCCTTCAGCACCGCGTTGCGCGCGTGGACGATGAAGGTCTCGCAACCCGCCTGCGCCACCGTGCCGACGAAATCGCGCACGAAGGCATAGTCCTCGACCTTGTCGATGCCGATGCGGTGCTTCACGGTGACCGGAAGCGCCACGGCGTCTCGAATGGTTTTCACACACTGTGAAACAAGCTGCGGCTCCGCCATCAGGCAGGCGCCGAAGGCGCCGCGCTGCACGCGCTCGCTGGGACAGCCTATGTTGAGGTTGATCTCGTCGTAGCCGTACTGCGCGCCGAGCTTCGCGCAATGCGCGAGCTCGTCGGGCTCGCTGCCGCCGAGCTGCAGCGCGACCGGGTGCTCCTGCGCGCTGAACTCGAGGTGGCGCGGCACGTCGCCGTGGATCAACGCGCCTGTCGTGATCATCTCCGTGTACAGGCGCACTTGCGCGTTCACCTGCCGCAGGAAGAAGCGGCAGTGGCGGTCGGTGACGTCCATCATGGGCGCGACCGAGATGCGTGTAGAGTAAGGCGGCACGTGAAGAGCAAATATACCCGCCAGTCTCCGAGCCCGCGCTACCGGCAGCTCCTCGAGCAGTACCGCATCATGCACGTGGAGGGCGAGAAGTTCCTCGGCATTCCGCCGGAGAAGACGTTTCCCGGGTCGAGCCTCGCGCCGCAAGCCGCGCACATCAAGCGCATGATCAAGCGCACCGGCGCGCGCTCCTTGCTCGACTACGGCTCGGGCAAGGGCCGCCAGTACGAGCTGCGGCGCGTCGCCGATGCGGACGAGGGCATCGAGTACCCGGACTTCAAGTCGTACTGGGGCATCGAGGAGCTGCGCCTGTATGACCCGGGCTACGCACGCTACAACGAGCTGCCGACCGGCACGTTCGACGGCGTGATCTCCACCGACGTGCTGGAGCACTGCCCGGAGGAGGACATCCCGTGGATCCTCGACGAGATGATCGGCTACGCGCGCAAGTTCGTGTTCGCGAACGTGGCGTGCTTCCCGGCGAAGAAGCGCCTGCCGAGCGGCGGCAACGCGCACTGCACGATCAAGCCGGACCGATGGTGGCAGGAACAGATCGGGCGCGCGGTGCGCGCTCGGCCCGAGCTGCGGTACGAATTCCGGCTCGCCTACCTCGAGGGGCAGGAGATCCGGGAATCGCTCATCGCCGCGTAAGAGCGAGCCAGATTCCGCCGCCGATCAGGAAGCCGCCGCTCACGCGCGACACGATGCGGATGCGCTTGCGCGAGAGGAATGCGCCGGCGCGCCCGGTGAGCACCGCGTAGGCTCCGTCGGACACCAGCGCCACCGCCATCGCCGTCAGGCCGAGCAGGATGATCTGGCCGACGTAGTTGCCGTTCGGATCGACGAACTGCGGGATGAAGGCGCCGAACCAGAGCAGCGCCTTCGGATTCGCCATCAGCACGAGGAAGCCCTGCAGCACGAACCCGCCGCGCGGCACGAAGGTCGGCTTGGCCGCGTCCGCGATGTCCGGCGAGCGCAGCAGCTTCCAGCCGAGGTAGACCAGGTAGGCGGCGCCGGCCCAGCGCAGCCACTCGAAGAGCCAGCCCATCGCCGCGATCACCGAGGACAGGCCGACGGCGAGGATCGCCATCATCAGCCCGAGGCCGAGCTGCGTGCCGGCCACGTTGAGCAGCCCGGCGCGCGAGCCGTGCGACAGGCTGTTGGCGATGATCACGCTCACCGTGGGGCCGGGGACCACCGCGATCACCGCGCAGGCGAGGACGTAGGCGAGATAGATCTCGAGGGACATTCGGTTACCTCATGTCGAGCGCCCGCCGCCGCGTCAGGTCGACCAGGCAGGCGAGGTGATGGTCTTCGACCGAGGCGCCGTTCGGCACGTGGTCGGCGCGCCGCGCGCACTCCGCGTCGCGGTACTGCTTCCATTCGTCGTTCGCCTTGCGGAAGCGCTCGACGAACAGCTCCTTGCCCGTTCCGGCGTCGCGATCGCGCGCTTCCTGGTAGCGCGGCGCGTAGCTCTGCGTGAGGTCGGTCTCGGCCACCGAGAGCAGCGTCTCCAGGCAGGGCCGCGCCGGCGCTCCCTTGTCGCGGGTGCACTGCGCGAGCGCGGAGACGTTCTGCCGCGGCAGCCACTCGAAGAACACCGCGCGCTTGTCGTCGGCGAGCAGGCAGACGAACGACACTTCCGAGCTCGGCGCGCCGTCGAACAGCACCACCGCGGCGTCGCCGCGCAGCACCGACGACACGAACTGGCTGCCGAGCTTGCGCGTGTAGCGCTCGATGGACAGGTTCTGGTTGCGCTCGAACACAACGTCCTTGGCGCGTGTGCCGTCGCGCTCGAGCTCGCGCTTGGCGTACGCGCGGCAGGTTTCAACGGCGGGGCCGCTGTATTGGGCAAACACCGGAGTGGAAAACAGCAGAAGAAGCAGGAGTCTCATCGGTACTGTCCGGTGGATTGCGCGCGCGCGCGGATCAGGCCGTACAGGCTCTCGGTGAACGGGGCGCGCACGCCGGCCTTGCGCGCGATCTCGAGCGTGCCGGCGAGCAGGCCGTCGATCTCGAGCGGCTTGCCGGCCTCGAGGTCCTGCAGCATCGAGGTCTTGAAGCGCCCGAGCACGCGCGCCATGTCGATGCGCGCCTCGGGGTCGATGTCCGCGTCGACGCCTACCGCGCGGCCGATCGCCAGCACCTCGCGCATGATCTCGACCATGTAGGACTTCACCTCGGCGTCCTCGATCAGCCGGTCGGCCGTGCTCACCGTGAGGGCCGACACCGGGTTGAAGCTCACGTTGCCGAGCAGCTTGACCCAGAAGTCCTTCTCGATCGAATCGCTCACCACGACCTCGAAGCCTGCGCCGCTCAGCGCCTCGGCGATGCGCCGGGCGCGCGCGCTGTTGCGCCCGCCGGGCTCGCCGACGATCAGCTTGGTTCCCATGTTGTGGCTGACCACGCCCGGCTCGGGCGTGGAGGCGGCGAGATGAATCACGCAGCCCACGATGCGCTCCGCCGGCATGGCGCGCGCGAGCTTGCCGCCGGGGTCGAGTGATTCGAGGCGGCTGTCTTTCTGCAGCCCGTGGAAAAACCACCAAGGCACGCCGTTCATGGCCGTGACGATGGAAGTGTCTTTGCCGAGCAGCGGAGCGATGCCGTCTGCCACCGCGCCGAGGCTCTGAGCCTTGACGGTCACCAGCACGTAATCCTGCGGCCCCAGCCTGGCCGGATCGCTTTCCGCCCGGATGCGGAAGGACTCCGTGGCGCCCTTGCCGCGCACGCGCAGCCCGTCGCGGCGAATCGCGTCGAGCGCCGCGCCGCGCGCGATGGCCGAGACATCGTGCCCCGCGCGCGCGAGCCACGCCGCCATCAGCCCGCCGACCGCGCCGGCGCCGTAGACGCAGATTTTCATGGTGCTATTCTAGGGTGATGTTTACGTTCATGAAGAAGATGAAGTCGCTCCTCCCCAAGGAGAGCACGCTGCCCGGGCGCGCGAGCGAGATGCGCGTGCCCGCGAAGCATTTCGTCAACGGCCATCCGCTCAAGCCGCCGTTCCCCGAAGGCATGCAGCTCGCGCAGTTCGGCCTGGGCTGCTTCTGGGGCGCGGAGCGCGTGTTCTGGCAGACGCCGGGCGTGTACTCGACCGCGGTCGGTTATTCGGGCGGCGAGACCAGGAATCCCACGTATGAAGAGGTCTGCACCGGCTTCACCAACCACACCGAGGCGGTGCTCGTGGTGTTCGACCCGAAGGTCGTGACCTACGAGGAGCTGCTCAAGGTGTTCTGGGAATCCCACGACCCGACGCAGGGCATGCGCCAGGGCAACGACGCCGGCACGCAGTACCGCTCCGCTCTATATACATATGGTGAGGAGCAGGCCAGGGCGGCCGCGCGCTCGAAGGAGATGTACGAGAAGGCGCTGAAAGCGAAGGGCTTCGGCCCCATCACCACCGAGATCCGCCCAGCGCCCGAGTTCTACTACGCAGAGGAGTATCACCAGCAATACCTGGCGAAGAATCCGGGCGGCTACTGCGGCCTGGGCGGAACCGGCGTGAGCTGCCCGGCGGGAGTAGCGGTCAGCGGTTGATCTGAAGTTGGGAGGGTCATGAAGACCCGGAGGCGCTTCCTGCTTGCCAGCACGCTCGGCATGTTCGTGCCGCATGTACTCGCGCAGAAGCGCATGCCTCGCGTCTGCATGCTGAACCCCAGATCTCTAAGCCAATCGCTCGTTTCCCGACCGGTGGTGGATGCGCTTGCCGCGCGCGGTTACCGGGCCGGCAAGGAGATGATGCTGGAATATCGGTCGTCCGAGGGTGATGCAAGCGAAGAAAAGAGGCTAGTGCACGAGCTTCTTGGGCTGAATTGCGACCTCATTTTTGCGCTCAGCACGGAAATCAGCGCGCAAGCATTTCGCGACGCGCGATCGCGAGTGCCGATCGTGCTCTTCGCTGTGGATTACGATCCACTGCAAAAACGCATCATCGACAGCCTTGCGCGACCGGGCGGAAACATCACCGGCGTCTACGGGCCAATACTTACGTCGGGCCCGAAGAAACTCGAGATCGCGCTGGATGTGCTGCCCGCCGCCAAGCGCTTTCTGGTGGTGTCCGATCGCGATTCCAAGGATCAGCTGGAATCCCTCAAGTCCGCCGCCGCCAGTCGCTCCGTCGACCTGATGGTAGTCGAATATGAGAAGCAGCCCTACGACTTCGCCGCGGCTTTCGCGCGTGCCCGCGAGGCAAGAGTGGATGGTTTCATTGGGCTGTCGTCGCCTGGGCTCGGCAGGTGGCGCAAGGCGCTCGGAGAGCTTTTCATCAAGTACCGGATGCCGGCTTTCGTGGGCCGCCTGTCGATGGTCGAACCGGGCTTCCTCGTGGGCCACACAAGTGATCTCGCCAAGATCGCTCGCCGCACCGCCGATATCGGGATCCGAATCCTGAACGGTGCAAGGCCCGGCGACATTCCTTTCGAGCAGGCGGATGAGTTCGAGACCGTCGTGAACATGAAAACTGCCAAGATGATCGGCGTGACGATTCCTCCGACAGTGCTCGCGCGCGCGACGAAGGTCATCGAATGAGGCTTGATAAATGGCTTTGGGCGGCGCGCTTCTTCAAGACGCGCAGCCTCGCCCAACAGGCGATCGTCGCGGGCCGCGTCAGGCTCAACGAGGCGCGCATCAAGCCTTCGCATGAATTGAAGCCGAACGATTCGGTGGTGATCCGGGTCGGCGAGTACGAATGGCGGGTCAAGGTCCTCCAGCTGTCCGACAAACGCGGGCCGGCGGAGCAGGCGAGGAAGCTCTACCAGGAGAGCGAGGCGAGCCGCGCGGAGCGCCAGCGCCGCCAGGACCTGCGGCGCTGGGGTGCGGAGCCCGCGAGCGCGCTCAAGGGCCGGCCCACCAAGCGCGACCGGCGGCGCATCGAGGAATTTACCGAGCCGTCGGAGTGATAGAGCAATTGCGCAGGGCAGGGTAGCCTTTGCGTCGATGAAGACCTCGGCGGGGGCGGCACTTGTGCTTGCAGCGTCCGCCGCCCTTGCGCAGGAAGACGCGGTGGTCGTGACCGCCACGCGCACGCCGCAGCCGAGCCTGCAGGTGCCGGCTTCGGTCGACCGGCTGTTTGCGGACGAGATTCGCCAGGGACGCGCGCAGGTCAATCTGTCCGAGAGCCTCGGGCGCGTGCCGGGGATCATCGTGCAGAACCGCCAGAACTACGCGCAGGACTTGCAGATCTCCTCGCGCGGCTTCGGCGCGCGCGCCACGTTCGGCGTGCGCGGCATGCGGCTCATCGCGGACGGCATCCCGGCGACCATGCCGGACGGGCAGGGACAGGCCTCGACGTTCGCGCTCGGCTCAGCAGAGCGCATCGAGGTGCTGCGCGGGCCGTTCTCGAGCCTCTACGGCAACGCGGCGGGCGGCGTCATTGTGGTCGACACCGAGGATCCGCCAGAGCAGTCGCTGGTCGGCGGCGACGTGATGTTCGGCAGCTACGACACCTGGCGCGCCGCCGCGAGGGTGGGCGGCTGGAACAGCCTGCTCGACGCCTCGCGCTTCGAAAGCGACGGCTACCGCGATCACAGCGCGGTGCGCCGCGACCAGTACAACGCGAAGTTCAAGTTCGCGCTGCGCCCGGAAACGTCGCTGACGATCGTCGGCAACCAGCTGCGCCAGCCCGAAACGCAGGATCCGCTCGGCCTTACGCGAGCGCAGGTCGAGCAGAACCCGCGCCAGGCAGTGGCGCAGGCTGTCACTTTCAATACTCGCAAGACGGTGTTCCAGGAGCAGGTTGGCGCGACGCTTGCGCACCGCCTCGACGCCACTTCCAGCCTCCAGGGCAGCGCCTACGGCGGCACCCGTTGGGTCGAGCAGTACCTGGGATTTGCGGGTAGCGCTCCGCCGGCCACTACGTCGGGCGGGGTGGTGCAGCTCGACCGCGCCTACCGCGGTGCGGCGCTGCGCTACTCCACGGGCGACGTGGTGAAGCTTTCGGTGGGCGCCGAGTACGAAGCGATGGACGAGCGCCGCCGCGGCTTCGTCAACGATTTCGGTGTCGCGGGCGAGCTTAGGCGCGACGAGGACGACACGGTCTCAAGCACGGACTTCTACGCCCAGGCGGAATGGCGCTTCGCGGAGCGCTGGAGCCTGCATGGCGGCCTGCGGACGAGCCGCGTGGCGTTCGAGTCGGACGATCGCTTCATCGCGGCGGGCAACCCGGACGACAGCGGCAGCAAGACCTATTCGGCCACCACGCCGGTAGCGGGTTTACTTTACAGACTATCCACTCAGGTAAGCCTTTACGGAAACCTCGGCCGCGGCTTCGAGACGCCCACCTTTGCCGAGCTGGCGCACCAGAACCCGCCGGCGAGCGGCCTCAACTTCGCGCTCGACGCGTCGAAGAGCCGCCATGCGGAGGCGGGCGTGAAGGCGATCGTCGCGGATCGCGCGCGCGTGAACGTCGCGGTGTTCGACATCGAGACGAAGGACGAGATCGTGGTCGACGTGAACGCAGGCGGGCGCACCACGTTCAAGAATGCCGGCCGCACCGAGCGGCGCGGCATCGAGCTCGGGGCGCAGACCATCGGGCGCGGCCCGTGGAGCGCGCAGCTCGCCTATACCTATCTCGATGCGAGCTTTGCGGAAGGCTTTACCAGCACCGTGCAAGGAGCGGGCGTGGTGGTGCCGGCGGGCAATGCGCTGCCCGGCGTGCCGAAGAGCCAGGCGTTCGCGCAGCTCGGCTATCGCCAGCCGCGCTACTACACCTACCTCGAGGCGCTGTATCGCTCGCAGGTGCCGGTGAACGACGTCAATTCGGAGTCGGCGGGCGCCTATGCGGTCTTGAACGTCGTCGCCGGCCTGGTCCAGCAGGGTCCGGGCTGGCGGATCAGCGAATACGTGCGCATGGACAACATCGGCGATCGCGACTACGTCGGCTCGGTGATCGTGAACGAGGGCAACGGGCGCTTCTACGAACCGTCACCGCGGCGCAACATGAGCGTCGGGATCCAGGCCACGCTTCAGTTCTAGGCGTTGCGGAAGTAGCGCGCGTTGAACCACGAGAGGTCTCCCGGTCTAGAACTTGCAGGACTCTTGCGCGGCTTTCGTCGGCCGCGACGATCCATGTGGTAGCCATGAACGTTCGACCGCAAACCTCCTCGAAAATCCCATGAATCCACTGCTGATCGGTGGGGCGCTCGGCGCGCTCGCCATGTACTTCCTCGACCCGAACCTCGGCCGGCGTCGCCGGGCGCGGACACGCGACCGCGTGGCGCACGCGGCCAAGGTGGTGGACGAGGGCGCGCGCGTCACGGTGCGCGACACCGTGCACCGGGCGCAGGGCGCCTGGGCCGAGGCGAAGCGCAGGTTCAACCACGAGGAAGACGTGAGCGACGACGCGCTGGTCGGCCGGGTGCGCGCGGCGCTCGGGCGCGTGGTGTCGCATCCGCACGCCATCGAGGCGGCGGCGAGCGGCGGCCACGTCACGCTGCTCGGCCCCATCCTCTCCTATGAAGTGCGCCCGCTCCTGCGCGCGGTGCGCCGCGTGCCCGGCGTGCGCGCGGTGAGCGACCAGCTCACGGTCTACAACGAGCCGGGCAACGTCTCCTCGCTGCAGGGCGGCGAGCCGAAGACCGGCGAGCGCTTCGAGCTCCTGCAGGAGAACTGGTCGCCGGCGGCGCGCATCGCGGTCGGCGGCGCGGGCGCGGCGCTGATGCTCGCCTCGACGCGGGCGCGCGGCGGGCTGTGCGCGCTGCTCGGCGTGTCGGGGACCGCGCTGCTCGCGCGCGCGGCCACCAACCGCGACATCAAGACCCTGCTCGGCTTCGGCGAGCGCGGCATCACGGTGCAAAAGACCATCCACGTCGCCGCGCCGGTGGAGCGCGTGTTCGAGTTCTGGACCGACTTCCAGAACTTCCCGCGTTTCATGCACAACGTGCGGGACGTGCGGCCGCTCGCCGACAAGCGCTCGGCCTGGACGGTTTCCGGGCCGGCCGGCGTGCCGGTGCAGTGGACCGCGGAGGTGGTGGACGTGATCCCGGGGCAGCTCATCGCCTGGCGCTCGGTGAGCGACTCCGACGTGCGGCACAGCGGCGTGGTGCGCTTCGAGGCGGCCCGCGACGGTGGCACGCGCCTGAGGGTGCAGCTCGCCTACGTGCCGCCGGCCGGCGCGTTCGGCCACGCGGTCGCCAGCATCTTCGGCGCCGACCCGAAGAGCGAGATGGACGCCGACCTGCTGCGCATGAAGTCGATGATCGAGACCGGCCACCCGCCGCACGATGCGGCGCGGCCTTCATTACCGCGGGAGAGCTAGCCGGCTTTGACCCCCTGATAACGGGGTCGTGAGCGAAGCGAGCGGGGGTTCTTTTTACAGCTTGCCGAGGGCTGTGCGCAGATCGCGAAGGAACTCGCACCAGGGCTTGTTCTCGGCGGGCGTCGGATTCCGGCGCAGCGCCTGGGCGCGGCTCGTGAGGCCCGCGCGGTATCTAATCCATTTGCGGCCATGAGACATGACCGCTTAACGCGAGAAAGAGCGAGCGGTGGACCAAAAACCAACCCCCCGCTCGCTGCGCTCGCGACCCCCTTGTCAGGGGGTCAAACCTAGGCCGCCTTGGCCTTCGCGGGTCCCGCTTTCTCCAGGATCTCGCGCAGCACGTAGGGCAGGATGCCGCCGTGGCGGTAGTAGTCGACCTCGATCGCGGTGTCGATGCGGCACTTCACCGTGATCTCGACCTTGCGCCCGTCGGCGGAGGTGATCTGCATCTTCAGGTCCTGCTGCGGGCGGATGTCGCCGAGGCCCAGGATGTCGACGGTCTCGTCGCCCTTGATGCCGAGCGACTGCGCCGAGTCCGCGCCGGTGAACTGCAGCGGCAGCACGCCCATGCCGACCAGGTTGGCGCGGTGGATGCGCTCGAAGCTGCGCGCGATTACCGCGCGCACGCCGAGCAGCTGCGTGCCCTTCGCCGCCCAGTCGCGCGACGAGCCGGTGCCGTACTCCTCGCCGCCGAACACGACCGTGGGCGTGCCGTCGGCGATGTACTTCATCGCGGCCTCGTAGATCGGAAGTTTTTCATTTCGAAATAAGGTCAAACCCCCTTCCGTGCCGGGCAGCATGAGGTTCTTGATGCGCACGTTGGCGAAGGTGCCGCGCATCATGACCTCGTGATTGCCGCGGCGCGCGCCGTAGCTGTTGAAGTCGGCCACCGCGACGTCGTGCTCCTGCAGGTAGATGCCGGCCGGCGAGGTCGGCTTGATCGAGCCCGCGGGCGAGATGTGGTCGGTGGTCACCGAGTCGCCGAAGATGCCGAGCACCTTGGCGTTGCGGATCTCGCCCACCGCGCCCGGCGTCATGGAGAAGTCCTTGAAGAATGGCGGCTCGGCGATGTAGGTGGATTTCGGCCAGCTGTACACCTGGCCGGCGGGCGCCGAGACCTTCTTCCACAGCGGGTTGGTCTCGCCGAGGTTCGAGTAGAGCCTCTTGAACGTGCCGGGGTCCATCGCATACTTCATCAGCGCGCGCACTTCGTCCGCCGTCGGCCAGATGTGGCCGATGAACACGTCCTGCCCGTCTTTGGATTTTCCGAGGGGCTGATTCTTCAAATCGACCAGCACCGAGCCGGCGAGCGCATACGCCACGACCAGCGGCGGCGAGGCGAGGAAGTTGGCGCGGATGTTCGGATGGATGCGCGCCTCGAAGTTGCGGTTGCCCGACAGCACCGCCGAGCACACCAGGTCGTTCTTGACGATCGCCTCGTCGATCGATGGCGCGAGCGGGCCGGCGTTGCCGATGCAGGTGGTGCAGCCGTACGCGGCCACCGCGAAGCCCAGCTTCTCGAGATAGGGCAGGAGCCCCGCCTTGGCGAGGTACTCCGTGACCACGCGCGAGCCCGGCGCGAGCGAGGTCTTCACGTGCGGCTTGACCTTGAGCCCGAGCTCGACCGCCTTCTTGGCGAGCAGGCCCGCGGCGAGCAGCACGCCGGGGTTCGAGGTGTTGGTGCACGAGGTGATCGCGGCGATCAGCACGTCGCCGTGCGAGAGCTCGATGCCGTCGAAGGTTTTGTATTTTTTCGACAGATCGGCCGAGTTCTTGCCGAAGCCATTCTCCTTGACGGGCGCCGAAAACAGCTTCTGGAAGGTGGGCTTGACCTTGTCGAGGTCGATGCGGTCCTGCGGGCGCTTCGGCCCGGCAACCGAGGGATAGATGGTGGAGAGATCGAGCTCGACGACCTGCGAATAGTCGATCTGGCCGGCGCGCGGCATGCCGTACATGCCCTGCGCCTTGAAGTACTCGGTGAAGCGCGCGATCTCCTCGTCGGTGCGCCCGGTGCCCCTGAAGTACTCCACCGTCTTGTCGTCGACCGGGAAGAAGCCCATGGTCGCGCCGTATTCCGGCGCCATGTTGCCGAGCGTCGCGCGGTCGGGGACCGCGAGCGAGGCCGCGCCGTCGCCGAAGAACTCGACGAACTTGCCGACCACCTTCGCTTTCCTGAGCAGCTCCGTGACGGTCAGGACCAGGTCGGTGGCGGTGCAGGCCGGATGCAGCTTGCCCTTGAGATTCACGCCCACCACGTCGGGGGTGAGGAAGTAGACCGGCTGGCCGAGCATGCCGGCCTCGGCCTCGATGCCGCCCACGCCCCAGCCCACCACGCCGATGCCGTTGATCATGGTGGTGTGGCTGTCGGTCCCGACCAGCGTGTCCGGGTAGCACACGCCGTCCCTGGACTTGTGCACGCCGCGCGCCAGGTACTCGAGGTTCACCTGGTGCACGATGCCGATGCCCGGCGGCACGACCTTGAAGGTGTCGAACGCCTGCATGCCCCACTTCATGAACTGGTAGCGCTCTTCATTGCGCTTGAACTCCAGCTTCATGTTGAGGTCGAGCGCGTTCTTGGTCCCGTAATGGTCGATCTGCACCGAGTGGTCGACCACCAGGTCGACCGGCACCAGCGGCTCGATCACCTTCGGGTTCTTGCCCATGCGCTCGGCCACGTTGCGCATCGCCGCCAGGTCGCAGAGCAGGGGCACGCCGGTGAAGTCCTGCAGCAGGATCCTCGCCAGCACGAAGGGAATCTCCTCGGTGCGCTTGGCGGCCGGCTTCCAGTGCGCGAGCTCGCTCACGTGCTCGTCGGTCACCTTCTTGCCGTCGCAGTTGCGCAGCACCGACTCGAGCACGATGCGGATCGACACCGGCAGGCGCTCGATCTTCACGCCGAGCGCCTTGCCGAGCGCGGGCAGCGAGTAGAGCTTGCCGTGCTTGAACGATTGAAGCGTATTGAACGTATCCATGATTACCCCAGAGGATCAGACGACGAACAGGTCGACGAACTGGTCGACCGGCATGGCCTGCAGCCTGTCCGCGTCCATGCAGGCGTCGAGAATGGCCTTCTGCTGCTGCGCCGGGAAGCGGCGCGCCAGGTTGGTCTTGAACTTCTCCACCAGCACCGGCATGCCCTCCGCGCGCCGCCGCTTGTGGCCGATCGGGTACTCGCACACCACTTCCTTCAGCTTGGTGCCGTCCTTGAACTCGACGGTGATCGCGTTGGCGATCGAGCGCTTCTTCGGGTCGTGGTAGTCGCGCGTGAAGCGCTTGTCTTCCACGCAGAAGATCTTTTTTCTCAAAGAATCAATCCTGGGATCCTGCGCAACGTCATCCTCGTAATCCGCGGCTGTCAGGCGCCCGAACAGCAACGGAATCGCCACCATGTACTGGATGCAGTGGTCGCGATCGGCCGGGTTGTTGAGCGGTCCCTTCTTGTCGATGATGCGGATCGCCGCCTCGTGCGTGCGAATGCGGATGCTTTTGATCTCAGGAATCCTGTTTTTAACCACCGGATGCAGTTGCATCGCGCATTCGACGGCGGTCTGGGCGTGGAACTCGGCCGGGAAGGAGATCTTGAACAGCACGTTCTCCATCACGTAGCTGCCGAACTTGCGCTGGAAGGTGAATTCCTTGCCCTTGAACAGGACGTCGTAGAAGCCCCAGCCCTTGGCGGTGAGCACCGAGGGATAGCCCATCTCGCCGGTCTTGCTGATCAGCGCAAGGCGCACCGCGCGCGAGGTCGCGTCGCCGGCCGCCCAGCTCTTGCGCGAGCCGGTGTTGGGCGCGTGGCGGTAAGTGCGCAGCGACTGGCCGTCGACCCAGGCTTGCGAGACGGCATTGATCAGCTGCTCATAGCTCAAGCCTAGTAGCTGGGAAACGACTGCAGTGGAGGCCACCTTGACCAGCACCACGTGGTCGAGGCCCACTCGGTTGAAGCTGTTCTCGAGCGCGATCACGCCCTGGATCTCGTGCGCCTTGATCATCGCGGTGAGCACGTCACGCATCACCAGGGGTTTTTGATGACGAGATAACCAGTCCGCTGTCGCCAGGATGCCGCCGAGGTTGTCCGACGGATGTCCCCACTCAGCCGCGAGCCAGGTGTCGTTGAAGTCGAGCCAGCGGATCATGGCGCCGAGGTTCCAGGCCGCCTGCACCGGATCGAGCTGGAACTTGGTGCCCGGTACCTTGGCGCCGTTCGGCACCACGGTGGCCGGGTCGATGGGGCCGAGGAGCTTGGTGCAGGCCGGATACTCGAGTGCCTCGAAGCCGCAGCCCAGCGTGTCCATCAGGCAGTAGCGCGCCGTCTCGTAGGCTTCCTTGCTGTCGATGCGGTACTTGCTGACGTAATCGGCGATCAGGGTCAGCACCTTGTCCGGCTTGGGCCGGACGTTCGAAATGGGCGCGGACATCAGTCTTGCTCGGCGTTGTCGTCGACGCCGAAGCTCCACTCGTAGCCGCCGGCGGGCTCGAAGGTGTGCTCGTTGCCGCCCGCGCGCGGGGCGTGGCGCATCGACGGCGCGGGCGCGCGCTCGTCGGGCCGCTTGTCCCACCAGATGGCGCGGCCGCGGCGCTGCGACTCGATCTCCTCGGGGTGCTCCTCGAGGAACTTGCGCATGAACTTGGTCAGCTCGGACTCGTACATCTAGCGCTTCTCGATCGGGACCCACTGCATGTTCTCGGGCCCGGTGTAGTTGGCAGCCGGGCGGATGATCTTGCCGTCCTCGCGCTGCTCGATCACATGCGCCGACCAGCCGCTGGTGCGCGACACCACGAAGATCGGCGTGAACATCGCGGTCGGCACGCCGAGCTTGTGGTACGACACCGCGCTGTACCAGTCGAGGTTGGCGAACATCTTCTTCTCGCGCCACATGACCTGCTCGATGCGGTCGGCGATGCCGAACATGCGCATGTCCTGCTGCTGCTCGGACAGCCGCCGCGCCACGCCCTTGATCATCTCGTTGCGCGGGTCGCCGGTGGTGTAGACCGGGTGGCCGAAGCCGATCACGATCTCCCGGGCCTGGATGCGGCGCAGGATGTCCTTCTCGGCCTCTTCGGGAGTCTTGTAGCGCGACATCACCTCGAACGCGACTTCGTTCGCGCCGCCGTGCTTCGGCCCGCGCAGCGCGCCGATGCCGCCGGTAATCGCGCTGTACATGTCGGAGCCGGTGCCGGCGATCACGCGGCAGGTGAAGGTGCTCGCGTTGAACTCGTGCTCGGCATAGAGGATGAGGGACGTATGCATTGCCCGCACAGCCTCATCCGTTGGTTTTCTATTATGTAACAAACTCAAAAAGTGGCCGCCGATGCTGTCGTCGTCGGTCTCGGTCTCGATGCGCTTGCCGTGATGGCTGTAGTGATACCAATAGAGCAGCATGCCGCCGAGCGAGGCCATCAGGCGGTCGGCGATCTTCTGCGCGCCGGCCTTGTGGTGGTCCTCGGCCTCGGGCTCGAGCGCGCCGAGCACCGACACGCCGGTGCGCTGCACGTCCATCGGATGCGCGGTTTTCGGCAGCTGCTCGAGCACCTTGCGCAGCGCGGGCGGCAGGGCCCGCAGGGCCGCAAGGGATTTCTTGTAGCTCTTCAGCTCCTCGCGGGTCGGCAGTTTTTCATGCACCAGCAGGTAAGCGATCTCCTCGAACTCCGCCCGGTCGGCGAAGTGCAGGATGTCGTAGCCGCGGTAGTGCAGGTCGTTGCCGGTGCGCCCGACCGTGCACAGCGCGGTGTTGCCCGCCGCCACGCCGGACAGTGCGACCGATTTCTTCGCCTTAGGAGCGGCCGCGGGTAAAGAGCTCATCGAGCTTCTTCTCGTAAGAGTGGTAGTTCAGGACGTCGTACAGCTCCTCGCGGGTCTGCATGTCCGCGAGCGAGGCTTTCTGGGTGCCGGCCTTGCGCAGGTTCTCGTAGGTGCTGAGCGCCGCCTTGTTCATGGCGCGGAACGCGGTCAGGGGATAGAGCACCATCGCCACGTTGGCCGAGCGCAGCTCGTCGACCGTGAACATCGGCGACTTGCCGAACTCGGTGATGTTGGCGAGGATCGGCACCTTCACCGCGTCGGCGAACTTGCGGTACATCGGCAGGTCGGTGATCGCCTCCGGGAAGATCATGTCGGCGCCGGCCTGGACATAGCGCACCGCCCGGTCGATTGCTTTTTCGAGTCCTTCGTTCGCCAGGGCGTCGGTGCGCGCCATGATCACGAAGCCGCGATCGGTGCGCGCGTCGACCGCCGCCTTGATGCGATCGGCCATCTCGTCGGCGGAGACCAGCTCCTTGCCGGGACGGTGGCCGCAGCGCTTGGCGCCCACCTGGTCCTCGATGTGCATCGCCGCGGCGCCGAACTTGATCAGCGAGCGCGTGGTGCGCGCCACGTTGAAGGCGCTCGCGCCGAAGCCGGTGTCGACGTCGACCAGCAGCGGCAGGTCGCACACGTCGGTGATGCGGCGGATGTCGGTGAGCACGTCGTCGAGGTTGGAGATGCCGAGGTCCGGCATGCCGAGCGAGCCGGCCGCCACGCCTCCGCCGGAGAGGTAGATGGCGCGGTAACCGACGCGCTTCGCCATCAGCGCGTGGTAGGCGTTGATCGTGCCGACGATCTGAAGCGGCTTTTCTTCCTTGACCGCCTTGCGAAAGTTTTCGCCTGCGCTCATCCCAGCAGCGACTTCACGCTGTCGCGCTCCTCGTGCAGCTCCTTCAAGGTTCCGTCGATCCTTTTCCGGCTGAACTCGCTGATCTCGACGCCTTTCACGACCTGGTACTGGCCGCCGCGGCAGGTGACCGGGTAGCCGAAGATCACGCCTTCGGGGATGCCGTAGCTGCCGTCGGAGGGCACGCCCATGGTGACCCAGTCGCCTTCGCGGCTGCCGGAGATCCAGTCGCGCACATGGTCGATCGCCGCGTTCGCCGCGCTCGCCGCGGAGGACAGGCCGCGCGCGTCGATGATCGCCGCGCCGCGCTTCTGCACCGTCGGAATGAAGCTCTGCTCGAGCCAGGCCTGGTCGTTGATCAGAGGCCAGACTTTCTTTGCCTCATTTCCCGTTCCCACTTCGGCCTGGAACAGGTCCGGGTACTGCGTGGCCGAGTGGTTGCCCCACACCGTGACCTTTCGAATTGCTGTCACGGGCTTGGAGATTTTCTGTGAGATCTGCGAAACGGCCCGGTTATGGTCGAGGCGCATCATGCCGGTGAACTGCGTGGGCTTGAGGCTCGGCGCGTTCTTCATCGCGATCAGGCAGTTGGTGTTCGCCGGGTTGCCGACCACCAGCACCTTCACGTCGCGTTTCGCCACGCGATCGAGCGCTTTGCCCTGCGGCCCGAAAATCTTGCCGTTCGCTTCCAGCAGGTCCTTGCGCTCCATGCCCGGGCCGCGCGGCCGCGCGCCCACCAGCAAGGCCACGTCGACATCCCGGAACGCCACCATCGGGTCGGAAGCGGGCACCATGCCGTGCAGCAGCGGAAAAGCGCAGTCGTCGAGCTCCATCATCACGCCCTTGAGCGCCTTTTGCGCCTTCTCGTCGGGGATCTCGAGCATCTGCAGGATCACCGGCTGGTCCTTGCCGAGCATTTCGCCGCTCGCAATGCGAAACAGCAGCGAGTATCCGATCTGGCCGGCCGCACCGGTGACCGCGACGCGCAGGGGAGCTTTTGCCATTGTCGAGAGAGCCGTAGAGACCGTATCGAGGGAAGTGATTCAATTCTCATTATAATTGTCCTTGCCCGGACATAGGAGAAAACACAGACGGGGCCGGGCCTTCCCCATGGCGAGCGCGTCCGCGAAAAAGATCCGACCGAAATACCTCAGCCTTCCCGCGATCCTTTTCCAGATCCGCCTGCCGGTGCCGGGCCTGGTTTCGATCCTGCACCGCATCTCCGGCGCGCTGCTCGTCCTGCCGTTCGCCGCCTGGGCGCTCTACCTGCTGGACTCGAGCCTGCGCAGCGAGTCAGGCTTCGAAGCGATTCGCTCGTACTCCCAGCTGCCGCTCGTGAAGCTCGGCCTGCTGCTGTTCATCTGGGCGTATTGCCACCACCTTTGCGCCGGCATCCGCTTCCTGCTGCTCGATATCGAAGCCGGCGTCGAGCTGCGCCCGGCGCGCATCTCGAGCTTCGTCGTGCTGATCGTGAGCCTCGCGCTCACCGCCGTGCTGGGAGCGAAACTGTGGTGAAACGCCTGGTGGTCGGCGCGCACTACGGCCTGCGCGACTGGCTCGCGCAGCGCATCACCGCGGCCGTCATGGCGGTGTACACGCTGCTCGCCGTGGTGGTGGTCCTGACGCACCAGCCGATCACCTACGCGGTGTGGAAAGACCTGTTCGCGCGCGGCTGGGTGCGCGGCGCTACGCTGCTGTTCATCGTGAGCCTGGCCTGGCACGCCTGGGTCGGCGCGCGCGACATCCTTATGGACTACGTGAAGCCCGACGGGCTGCGCCTCGCGCTCCAGGTATTCGTCATCCTGCTGCTCGCCGGCTACCTGAGCTGGGGGGCGCAGATCCTGTTCCGATGATTCCCGTACGGCGTTTCGACGCGATCGTGGTGGGAGCCGGCGGCTCCGGCATGCGCGCCGCGCTGGAGCTCGCGCGCGCCGGCCTGAAGACCGCCGTGCTGTCCAAGGTCTTTCCGACCCGCTCGCACACCGTGGCGGCGCAGGGCGGCATCGCGGCGCCGCTCGCCAACACCACCGAGGACAACTGGCACTGGCACATGTACGACACCGTCAAGGGCGCCGACTACCTCGGCGACCAGGACGCGATCGAGTACATGTGCCGCCGCGCCATCGAGGTGGTGGTCGAGCTCGAGCACATGGGCATGCCGTTCGACCGCATCGAGAACGGCAAGATCTACCAGCGCCCCTTCGGCGGCCATACGCAGGCCTACGGCAGCCCGAAGATGGCGATGCGCGCCTGCGCCGCGGCCGACCGCACCGGCCACGCCATGCTGCACACGCTCTACCAGCAGAACGTGCGCGCCAACACCCAGTTCTTCGTCGAGTGGATGGCGCTCGACCTGATCATCGACCCGCAGGACGGCGCCTGCGTCGGCGTGACGGCGCTCGAGATGGAGACCGGGGAGCTGTTCGTGATCCAGGCCAAGGCCACCCTGCTTGCCACCGGCGGCGCGGGGCGTATCTACCACGCCACCACCAACGCCTTCATCAACACCGGCGACGGCCTCGGCATGGTGGCGCGCGCCGGCCTGCCGCTCGAGGACATGGAGTTCTGGCAGTTCCACCCCACCGGTGTGGCGGGCGCCGGCATCCTCATCACCGAGGGTGTGCGCGGGGAGGGCGGCTACCTCCTGAACAAGAACGGCGAGCGCTTCATGGAGCGCTACGCGCCGAACGCCAAGGACCTGGCGAGCCGCGACGTGGTGTCGCGCGCCATGACCACGGAGATCAAGGAAGGGCGCGGCTGCGGGCCGCACGGCGACTACCTGGAACTGAAGCTCTCGCACCTCAAGCCCGAGGACATCATCAAGCGCCTGCCCGGGATCCGCGAGATCTCGATCAAGTTCGCGAACGCCGATCCGATCCGGGACCACATCCCGGTGGTGCCCACCGTGCATTACCAGATGGGCGGCATACCGACCAACTACATGGGGCAGGTGGTGGTTCCGGAGGGCGCCAGCAAGGAAGCCATCGTGCCGGGCCTGTACGCGGCCGGCGAGTGCGCCTGCGTATCGGTGCACGGCGCGAACCGCCTGGGCACGAACTCGCTGCTCGACCTGCTGGTGTTCGGCAAGGCGTCCGGCGAGCAGGTGGTCAAGGACATCCGCGGCCAGCCGAGCCCGCACCGCGCGCTGCCCAAGGGGGCCGGCGAAAACACGCGATTCAGATTGAACAGATTGGATACGGCAACTTCGGGCGAGCGGGTCGTGGACGTGCTGAACGACCTGCGCCGCACGATGCAGGCGCACTGCGGGGTGTTTCGCTTCCCGGAGGATTTGATTTCCGGGGTGCACAAGATCCAGGCCATCGCCGAGCGTGCGGCCCGAGTCTTCATCGACGACAAGTCCAAGGTGTTCAACACTGCGCGCGTCGAGGCGCTCGAGCTCGAGAACCTGGTCGAGACGGCGATGTCCACCATCGTCTCGGCCGAGGCGCGCAAGGAGAGCCGCGGCGCGCAGGCGCGCGCCGATTTTCCCGAGCGCGACGACAAGAACTGGATGAAGCACACGCTGTGGTACAAGGAGGGCAACCGCCTCGACTACAAGCCGGTGCACCTGAAGCCGCTGTCCGTCGAGATGATGGAGCCGAAAGTAAGGACCTATTGATGAAGCTCTCGATCTACCGCTACGACCCGGAGAGGGACGAAAAGCCGTACATGAAGGACTACGAGGTCGCGCTCGACTCGCACGACCGCATGCTGCTCGACGCGCTGGTCAAGCTGAAGGCGCAGGACGACTCGATCGCCTTCCGGCGCTCGTGCCGCGAGGGCGTGTGCGGCTCCGACGCGATGAACATCAACGGCAAGAACGGGCTCGCCTGCATCACCAAGATCGCCGAGCTTCCCGAGCACGTCACGCTGCGCCCGCTGCCCGGCCTGCCGGTGATCCGCGACCTGATCGTGGACATGACGCAGTTCTTCAAGCAGTACCACTCGATCCAGCCCTACGTGGTGAACAACGACCCGCCGCCGGAGCGCGAGCGCCTGCAGTCGCCGCAGGAGCGCGACGAGCTGAACGGGCTGTACGAATGCATCCTGTGCGCGTGCTGCTCGACCTCGTGCCCGTCTTTCTGGTGGAACCCGGACAAGTTTGTCGGCCCGGCCGGCCTGCTGCAGGCCTATCGCTTCATCGCGGATACGCGCGACCAGGCGACCAGCGAGCGGCTCGACAACCTGAACGACCCCTACCGCCTGTTCCGCTGCCACCAGATCATGAACTGCGTCGACGTGTGCCCCAAGGGCCTGAACCCGACGCGCGCCATCAACAAGATCAAGGAAGTCATGGTGAGGCGCGCGGTCTGATGGATCGCGTGGCGAGAAACCGGCTCTACTGGAAGTGCCGCCGCGGACTGCTCGAGCTCGATCTGGTGCTGGCGAAATTCGTCCCCACCTTAGGGGATGAAGACTGCCAGTCCCTCTCGGCGCTGCTGGACCTTCCCGACAACGACCTCTGGGACATCATTTGCGGTCGCAGCGACGCGTACGACCGCCGTTTCGAGGACACCGTAGCCCGCCTGCGCGCTGTTTAGGGGTATTGATATGGCCGACAAGACCGCAACGCTGAAGCTTCCCGACGGCAAGAGCCTGGAGTTCCCGGTGCTGTCCGGGAGCATCGGGCCCGACGTGGTGGATATCCGCACGCTGTACGGCAAGTCCGGGATGTTCACCTACGACCCCGGTTTCCTGTCCACCGCGAGCTGCAGCTCGGCGATTACCTATATCGACGGCGACCAGGGCGTGCTGCTCTACCGCGGCTACCCGATCGAGCAGCTCGCGCAGCACTGCGACTTCCTCGAGGTCTGCTACCTGCTCTGGTACGGCGAGCTGCCCAACCGCAAGCAGAAGGACGAGTTCGAAGACATCGTCACGCACCACACCATGGTGCACGAGCAGCTCGCGCGCCTGTACCAGGGCTTTCGCCGCGACGCGCACCCGATGGCGGTGATGGTCGGCGTGGTGGGCGCGCTGTCGGCCTTCTACCACGACGCGCTCGACATCAATAACCCGCAGCACCGCGTGATCTCGGCGTTCCGCCTGATCGCCAAGCTGCCGACCATCGTCGCGATGGCCTACAAGTACTCGGTCGGGCAGCCGTTCATGTACCCGAAGAACGACCTGTCCTACACCGCGAACTTCATGCGCATGATGTTCGGCGTGCCGACCGAGGAGTACAAGCCGAACGACGTGCTGGTGCGCGCGCTCGACCGCATTTTCATCCTGCATGCCGACCACGAGCAGAACGCCTCCACCTCCACGGTGCGGCTGTGCGGCTCCTCGGGGGCCAATCCCTATGCCTGCATCTCGGCCGGCATCGCCTCGCTCTGGGGCCCGGCGCACGGCGGCGCGAACGAGGCCTGCCTGCAGATGCTGGAGGAGATCGGCGACGCCTCGAAGGTGGGCGAGTTCATCAAGAAGGTGAAGGACAAGAACTCGGGCGTGAAGCTGATGGGCTTCGGCCACCGCGTGTACAAGAACTACGACCCGCGCGCAAAACTCATGCGCGAGACCTGCCACGAGGTGCTGAACGAGCTCGGCCTGCACAACGACCGCCTGTTCAAGCTCGCCATCGCGCTGGAAAAGGTCGCGCTAGAGGATGAGTACTTCGTCTCGAGGAAGCTGTATCCCAACGTGGACTTCTATTCCGGGATCGTGCAGCGCGCGCTCGGCATCCCGGTGGCGATGTTCACCTGCATCTTCTCGCTCGCGCGCACCATCGGCTGGATCGCGCAGTGGCAGGAGATGATCACCGACCCGGAATACAAGATC
>DASVFV010000217.1:0-6742 GCA_036379875.1 Burkholderiales bacterium
CCCGGGCTCGAAGGAGCGCGTGGAGTTCGCCATCCGGATGCCGGGGCAGGACAAGAACGTCCTGCTGCCCATCGACGCCAAGTTTCCGATCGAGGACTACCAGAGGTTGCAGGCCGCGCAGGAAGCGGGCGACCGCGCGGCGCTGGAGATGGCGGAGCGGGCGCTCGAGGCGCGCGTCAAGCTCGAGGCGAAGACCATCGCCGAAAAATACGTCGAGCCGCCGCATACCACCGACTTTGCCGTCCTCTACCTGCCGTTCGAGAGCTTGTTCGCCGAGGTGCTGCGCCGGCCCGGTCTGTTCGACCAGATCCAGCGCCAGTATCGGGTGACGATCTGCGGCCCGACCAACATGCTCGCCGTCCTCAACAGCCTGCAGATGGGCTTCCGCACGCTCGCGATCCAGCAGCGCTCCTCCGAGGTATGGAAGGTGCTCGGCACGGTGAAGTCGGAGTTCGGCAAGTTTGCCGAGGTGCTGGCGAACACCAAGCGGCAGCTGCAGACCGTGGCCAACACCATCGACCAGGCGGAAGTGCGCACGCGCCAGATCGAGCGCAAGCTGAAGGACGTCGAGGCGCTGCCCGGCGCCGAGACGCAGGAGAGCCTGCAGCTCGAGGAAGACCGGCCGGCCGGCGATCTCGTCCGCCTGCCCAAGGTGTAGCGAAATTACGACAGCTCGTTCGGATTAGACGACCGCGCGAAATCCGCGCGGGGCGTAAAATTTGCTCCGGGGCGAAGGGGACTAATAAGCGACCGGAGGCTGTTTGCCGCTTTCGCTGCGTTTCGTCGTGCCGCTCGCCCTCGCATTGGCCGCCATCGCCTATGCGGTGGTGCCGCTCGTCGACCGGCTGACCTTCCAGTGGTTCGTGCGCGACCTCGACATGCGCGGGCAGCTCATCGCGCAGACCGCGCAGGACCCGCTGGTCGAGCTCCTGAAGAGCGGGCGCGGCGCGCGCGAGCGCGTGCTGCGCTATTTCGACCGCATCGCCGAGGGCCAGCGCGTGTTCGCGCTCGGCTTCTGCGACCCGAACGGCAAGCTGTTGTATGCCACGCGCGTCTTTCCCGAGGCGGTGCGCTGCGCGCGCGCCGACCGCCAGCCGCGCAACTTCGTGCTCGAGCTCGCCGACGGCGCGCTGCATGTCTCGGCCAACCCGATTGCCTTCGAGGGCCAGGGCCTGGGCGAGCTGATGATCGTGCACGACATGAGCTTCGCGCAGCGCCGCAGCGAGGACACGCGCAAGTACGTGCTGTGGCTGTTCGCCGCCATCGCGGCGGTGGTGGCGCTCATCACGGTGGTGATCGCCGAGATCAGCTGGCGCGGCTGGGTGGCGGGCATCAAGGCGGTGCTGTCCGGCGACTACCTGCTGCGCTCGCCGAGCTCCCGGGTCACCGCGCCCGAGCTGCGGCCCTTCGCGCGCGACCTGCAGGTGCTGGTGAACGACCTCGAGAGCGAGCGGCGCTCGCGCGACGAGAGCCAGACCACCTGGGGACCCGACGCGCTGCGCCGCATCCTGCGCAACGACCTGAAGGGCGACGAGATCCTGATCGTCTCCAACCGCGAGCCCTACCTGCACGTGCGCCGCAAGGACAACGTGATCGAGATCCAGCGCCCGGCGAGCGGCCTGGTCACCGCGCTCGAGCCGGTGATGCGCGCCTGCTCGGGCACCTGGATCGCGCACGGCGCGGGCTCCGCCGACCGCGAGACCGTCGACCGCCACGACCACGTCATGGTGCCGCCCGAGAAGCCGTCGTACCGCATCCGGCGCGTCTGGCTCTCCGACGAGGAAGAGCAGGGCTACTACTACGGCTTCGCCAACGAGGGCCTGTGGCCGCTCTGCCACATCGCGCACACCCGGCCGACCTTCCGCGCGCCCGACTGGGAGCACTACCAGACGGTGAACCGCCGCTTCGCCGACGTGGTGGCGGACGAGGCGCGCACCGACGATCCGATCGTGCTGGTGCAGGACTATCACTTCGCGCTGCTGCCGCGCATGGTGCGCGAGCGCCTGCCGCGCGCCACCATCATCACGTTCTGGCACATCCCGTGGCCGAACCCCGAGGCGTTCGGCATCTGCCCGTGGCGCGAGGAAGTGCTCGAGGGCATGCTCGGCTCCTCGATCCTCGGCTTCCACACGCAATTCCACTGCAACAACTTCTTCGACACGGTGGACCGCTTCATGGAAGCGCGCGTCGACCGCGAGACCTTCACCATTTCCTACGGCGGCGACCCGACGGAAGTGCGCCGCTACCCGATCTCGATCGAGTGGCCGCCCAGCGCGCTCGCCATCCAGCCGCCGGTGGCCGAGTGCCGCAAGCGCGTGCGCGAGCGCCTCGGCCTGCACCCGGACGTGCGCCTCGGCGTGGGCGTGGACCGGCTCGACTACACCAAGGGGATCCTGGAGCGCTTTGCCGCGATCGAGCGCCTGCTCGAGCTCGAGCCGCGCTGGATCGGCCAGTTCTCCTTCGTGCAGGCGGCGGCGCCCTCGCGCACTTCCATCGACGAGTACCAGAACCTCGACGCGCGCGTGCGCTCGGTGGCGGCGCGCATCAACGAGCGCTTCGGCCGGCCGGGCTGCCTGCCGATCGTGCTGCGCATCCAGCACCACGACGCGGCCGAGGTCTACGAGATGTACCGCGCCGCGGACCTCTGCTACGTCTCCAGCCTGCACGACGGCATGAACCTGGTGGCGAAGGAGTACGTCGCGGCGCGCGACGACGAGCAGGGCGTACTATTGCTATCGCAGTTCACCGGCGCCGCGCGCGACCTCGCCGAGGCGCTGATCGTCAACCCTTACGACATCGAGCAGAGCGCCGCCGCGATGCACCTCGCCCTCACCATGTCGCCCGAGGAGCAGCGCGCGCGCATGCGCAGCATGCGCAACCTCGTTCAGGAGTTCAACGTGTACCGCTGGGCCGGGCGCATGCTGATCGACGCCGCGCGCATGCGCCACCGCGGCCGCGTGATGGCGCGCGCGCGCGCCGCGCGGCGCCGCTCGAGCGCGATCTAGCGGATGTCCTCTTCGTCATTACCGCGGTTCGAGCCGGGCTGGGCGTTCTTCCTCGACCTCGACGGCACCCTGGTGGACATCGCCGAAACGCCGGAGGCGGTTGACCCCGGTCCGGCCGAGATCGAGCTGCTGCAAAAGCTCCTGGCCGCCGCCGGCGGCGCGCTTGCCGTGATCAGCGGCCGCTCGCTCGCGCGCATCGACGAGCTGCTCGCGCCGCTCGTGCTGCCCGCCGCCGGGCAGCACGGCGTCGAGCGCCGCGACGCGCAAGGCAAGCGCCATCGCCACCGCTTCCCCGCCAACGTGCTGCGCCCGGTGGCGGTCGGCATCAAGAGCTTCGCCGCCAGCCACCGCGGCCTGGTGTTCGAGGACAAGGGCGCGAGCGTCGCGCTGCACTATCGCCTCGCGCCGCAGCTCGCCGCCGCTGCGCAGGCCAAGGTGCGCGAGGTCGCCGAGCCGCTCGGCGACAAGGTCGAAGTGCAGGACGGCAAGATGGTGGTGGAGCTGAAGCCGGCCGGCTGCGACAAGGGCAAGGCGATCGCCGAGTTCATGCGCGAGGCGCCGTTCGCCGGCCGCGTGCCGGTATTCCTCGGCGACGACGTGACCGACGAGTTCGGCTTCCGCGTGGTGAACGCGATGGGCGGCCACACCATCAAGGTCGGCGCGGGCGACACGGTGGCGCGCTGGCGCATCGACAATCCGTCCGCGGCACGCGCCTGGCTCGCTGCCTGGCTGGAAGCGCGCGCGTAGTGCAACGGCGACAATCTTTTAGTGCGCTCGGCGACGGCGATCACCCAGGATTTTCGGCAAACTCCGCCCAGACGTTTCTAATTAGATGGGGGAGGATGAACCATGTCGCCTGCGCTGGCAGAGCCGCCGCACGAGCCGGTCAGGAAGCCCGGGCGTCTGCGTGTGCTCGTCGTGGACGATCAGCCGGACACGGTGATCATGCTGCTCGAGATTCTTCGCGACGAGGGGTATGAGGCGGCGGGGTTCTCGCATCCCCTGGAGGCGCTCAAGGCCTTGCGCGATTACGACCCGGACGTCGTGATCTCGGACATCGCCATGCCGGTGATCAGCGGCTGGGACTTCGCCAGAAAGGTGCGGCAGAAGATGGGCGACATCCGCCCGATGCTGGTTGCCATCAGCGGCGTGTACCAGAAAAGCGCGGACAAGATGCTGGCCACGATGTCCGGATACGAGTTCTTCCTGTCCAAACCGTGCGATCCCAACCTGGTGCTCAGCATCGTCGCCAAGGCGCGCGGGGCGCAGGGGTAGGCGTAGTCGAGCTTGCGGCTGGGCGTTGATATCGGCGGGAGCAAGATCGAGGTCGTGGTGCTCGACGCCGCCGGCGGCGAGCGCATGCGCCGGCGCACCGTCTACCCGAGCCGCGAGTACGGGCCGGCGCTCGAGTGCCTCGCCGACTCGATCCGCGCCGCGGAAAAGGACTGCGAGCGCTGCTCGATCGGTATCGGCATGCCGGGCTTCGTCGATCCGCATACGGGGCTGGTCGAGAACGCGTTCAACACGCCCTATAACAAGCGGCCGCTGAAAGCCGACCTGGAAAAAATCCTGAAGAGGGAAACGCGCTTCGCGAACGACGCGAACTGCTTCGCGCTGTCGGAAGCGGTGGACGGCGCGGCGCGCGGCGCGCGGGTCGTGTTCGGCGCCATCCTCGGCACCGGCGCGGGCGGCGGCCTGGTGTGCGGCGGGCGGGTGATCGAGGGCCGGCACGGCACGGCGGGCGAGTGGGGCCATGTGCCGCTGCCGTGGATGACGCCCGACGAGTTCCCGGGCCCGCGCTGCAGCTGCGGGCGGATCGGCTGCATCGAGCAGTTCGTCTCCGGTCCGGCCAAGAACCGCGAGCGCGACCAGATCGGCGAGGATGCGGCGATGGCGCGCTTCGTGGATCGCCTGGCGCGCGCGTTCGCCATGATGATCAACATCGTCGACCCTGACGTGATCGTGGTGGGCGGGGGCATGTCCAAGCACGACGAGATCTACGCCCGGGTGCCGCCGCTCCTCGGCCGGCACACCTACCATCGCGAGCCGCGCACCCCGATCGTGCGCGCGGCGCACGGCGACGCGAGCGGCGTCCGGGGCGCGGCGATGCTATGGCCGGGCTAGCGCTTTCTTGATGAGTTTCAGGTCGCCGACCAGCTGCTTGAACGCCGCTTCCTTCTCTTCTTCCTCGCGCAGGCGCAGCAGCGCCGACGGATGGAGCGTGGCGAACACGAAAGGCGCGAGCGGGCTCTCGACGAACCGGCCGCGCTGCAGCGAGACCTTGAACTGCGGGCCGATGATCGCCTTGGCCGCGGTGGCGCCCAGCGCCACGATGACGTGGGGTTTGACTGCTTGTACTTCTCGTTCCAGCCATTGATGGCAGGCGTCGATCTCGCGCTGCGCCGGGGTCTTGTGCAGCCGGCGCTTGCCGCGCGCCTGCCACTTGAAGTGCTTGACCGCGTTGGTGACGTACAGATGCTCGCGCTCCACGCCGGCCGCCTCGAGCGCGCGGTCGAGGAGGCGTCCGGCCGGCCCGACGAAGGGCAGGCCCTTGCGGTCCTCCTCGTCGCCCGGCTGCTCGCCGACCAGCATCACGCGCGCGTGCGGGTCGCCGGCGCCGAACACGGTCTGCGTCGCATTCGCCCACAGCGGGCAGTCCTGACACTTGCGGGCGTCCTCGCGCAATTCCTTCAACGACTTCATGGAGTCTTAGAATCCCCACCTTGAAAAAGATTGCAGTCCTCACCAGCGGCGGCGACGCCCCGGGCATGAATGCCGCGGTGCGCGCGGTGACGCGCGGCGCGCTGGCGCGCGGCTGGCAGGTGTTCGGCGTCAAGAACGGCTACGCCGGGCTGCTCGCCGACGCGATCGAGCCGCTTGCCGCGCGCGACGTCGGCGGCATCATCCAGTCGGGCGGCACCGTGCTCGGCAGCGCGCGCTGCCCGGAATTCGCCCAGCCCGCCGGCCGAAAGCAGGCGCTCGAAAATCTCCGCAAGAGGGGCGTCGACGCGCTGGTGGTGATCGGCGGCAACGGCTCGCAGTCGGGCTCGGCGAGCCTCGATCGCGAAGGCTTCGCGGTGGTCGGCGTGCCCTCCACGATCGACAACGACCTGTACGCCAACGACGTGAGCATCGGCTGCGACACTGCGATCAACGTCACGCTGGAAGCGATCGACCGGCTCCGTACCACCGCCTCCTCGCACCAGCGCGCCTTCGCGGTCGAGACCATGGGGCGCAACTGCGGCTATATCGCGCTCATGTCGGGCATCGCCGGCGGCGCCGAGGTGATCGCGCTGCCCGAGCACGAGCTGCAGCCCGCCGAGGTGGCCGAGCGGCTGCGCGACGCGTACCGGCGCGGCAAGACGCACGCGCTCGCGGTGATCGCCGAGGGCGCGAAGTGCGGCGTGCACGAGCTGATGGACTACTACGGCGCGCACCGCAAGTCGATCGGCTTCGACCTGCGCGTGACGCGCCTCGGCCACGTGGTGCGCGGCGGCATCCCGAGCGCCGCCGACCGCGTGCTCGCCACGCGCCTCGGCGCCGCGGCGGTCGCGACGCTCGCCGAGGGCAAGCACGGCGTGCTGGTCGGCATCATCAAGGGCGACATCGTGGTCACGCCGCTCGCCGAGATCACCGGGCGCACGCGCCCGGCCGACGCGGGCCTGCTCGAGCTGGCGCGCGTTATGGCAATCTAGCGGCATGAAAAAACTCCTGCTCGCGCTCCTCGCGCTGGCGCC
>DASVFV010000218.1:0-3596 GCA_036379875.1 Burkholderiales bacterium
GTCATCTTTCCGCTCCCTCAATACGTTACCACTCCCAAACGGCGGACGCCGTTCCGACCATCGGGAGAGAGTGACGAAACGCACATGAATCGTCCGCGGCTTAGGCACCGCGACTACTGCGGCATTTGCGCGTCTGAGGGGCGCCTTAGAACTCGAGCTGGAGCGTCGCGCCCCAGTAATGGAAGTCCTCGACGAAGAACTGGCCGAACGGCGCGAAGCCGTCGTAGGCCTCTATTAGCAGGCTGATGCCGCGCTGCTCGAGCGAGGTGCGGCCGAACATGATGCCGGCCTTGGCGCTCAAGCCCGAGCGCCAGTCCGCGGGCTCGAGCCACTTCACGTCCAGCCCGGCGGTGAGGCGCTGGCCGAAGAGAACCGGCAGGCTGACGTAGTCGACGCCCGCTTGGGCGATGTTGCCCTCGTATGCGCTGGTGCTGCTGCTGAAGATGTGCGTGCCGCCGCCGTAGAAGCGCAGCCCGGAGCGCTCCCAGGCGAGCAGCAGGTCCACCGCCTCGAAGCTCAGGTCGAGGCGCCGCGGCGCGTGGCCGCCGAGGATCAGCTCGTCGCCGAGGTGCGAGCTCTGGTGCAGGACACGCGCGCGCATGGAGATGGCGTCATTGCGCCAGGTGAGCGGCAGGCCGATGCGGTAGTCGGTGTTGACCAGCGCGTCGCCCGGCAGGTCGAGGTTGAAGAGCGAATCGATCGAGGCGAACACCGAGAGCTGCCAGCCGTAGCCCGGGATGTCGGTCCGGTGCCGCAGCAGCCCGAAGTCGTAGCCGACGCCGAGGAACGCGGCGTCGAACTTGTCGGCGTCGCGCCTGACCGCGAGCCGGCTGGCGAAGATGCGCGGCTCTTCCGGATCGGCGAGCAGCGAGCGGAACACGTGGCCGGGGGGGAAGACCTCGTACTCCTGTGCCGCGGCGGGCAGGGCGAGCGCGGCGAGGAGCGGGATCGCAAGAAGGGCGCGCATCGCGCCATTGCAGTGCGCGCGCTTCGTTTCGATCTATCGCAGCGCCTGCGTCGGATGACATAGCGGTATCCGGTAAAATGCGTCGCTTTTCCATGGCGTTGATCGTCCAGAAATACGGCGGCACCTCGGTCGGCTCGGTCGAGCGCATTCGCAACGTCGCGCAACGCGTGGCGAAGTGGAAGGCGGCCGGCCACGACGTGGTGGTCGTGCCTTCCGCGATGGCCGGCGAGACCAACCGGCTGATCGCGCTCGCGCAGAGCGTGCAGGCGCAGCCCGACGCGCGCGAGCTCGACGTGGTGGCCGCGACCGGGGAGCAGGTCACCATCGGCCTGCTGTCGATGGCGCTGCTCGCGATCGGTGTAAAGGCGAAGAGTTACACCGGCTGGCAGGTGCAGGTGCGCACCGATTCCGCGTTCACCAAGTCCCGCATCATTGAAATCCAGGACGAAAACGTTCGCCGCGACCTGAAGGACGGCTACGTGGTGGTGGTGGCCGGCTTCCAGGGCGTGGACGACAAGGGCAACATCACCACGCTCGGGCGCGGCGGCTCGGACACTTCCGCGGTGGCGCTCGCGGCGGTGCTGAAAGCGCACGAGTGCCAGATCTACACCGACGTCGACGGCGTCTACACCACCGACCCGCTCCTGGTGCCCGAGGCGCGCCGGCTGAAGACCGTCACCTTCGAGGAGATGCTCGAGATGGCGGGCGCCGGCTCCAAGGTGCTGCAGATCCGCTCGGTCGAGTTCGCCGGCAAGTACCGCGTGCCCACGCGCGTGCTCTCCAGCCTCACCGACCCGGCGCTGCCGGTCGCCGAGGAGGCGCGCGCCGGCACGCTGATCACTTTCGAGGAAGACCCGCACATGGCGATGGAAAAAGCAGTCATCAGCGGCGTGGCGTTCAACCGCGACGAGGCCAAGATCACCGTGCACGACGTGCCCGACCGGCCCGGCATCGCCTACGCCATCCTCGGGCCGATCGCCGACGCGCACATCGACGTCGACGTGATCGTGCAGAACGTCGGCCACGACGGCATGACCGACATGACCTTCACCGTGCACCGCAACGACTACAAGAAGGCGGTGCGCATCCTGACCGACCAGGTCAAGCCGCACATCAAGTGCCGCGAGGTGTCGGGCGACGAGAAGATCGCCAAGGTGTCGATCGTCGGCATGGGCATGCGCTCGCACGCCGGCATCGCCGCGCAGATGTTCCGCACCCTGGCCGAGGAGGGCATCAACATCCAGATGATCTCGACCTCGGAAATCAAGATCACCGTGGTGATCGAGGAGAAGTACACCGAGCTCGCGGTGCGAGTCTTGCACAAGGCTTTCGAGCTCGACCAGGCATAGTCCGGGCGAGGGATTGCGCGGCGCCGCGGCGCGCTGCGGCCGGAAAAATTTCACGCGCACACTGGCTGCGCGGTGAGTGTCCTTGCCCACGAGCGCTTCGAAGAGCAGGCTGCGCGCACGCCCGATAGCGTAGCGGTGCGCTGCGGCGCCGAGACCGTCACCTACCGCGAGCTCAACGCACGCGCCAACCGCATCGCGCATTACCTGCGCGCGAACGGCATCGGCCCGGACGCCCTGGTCGGCGTCTGCATGCAGCGCGCGCCGCAGCTCGTCGCGGCGCTGCTCGGGGTGTGGAAGGCGGGCGGCGCGTACGTGCCGATCGATCCCGGCTACCCGCGCGAGCGCATCGACTTCATGCTGCGCGACTCGGCCGCCTCGGTGGTGCTCACCGGCGAGCTGCCGAGCGTCGACGGCGAAAGCGCGGAAAACCCGGCGCGCAGCGCCGCGCCCTCGAACCTCGCCTACGTGATGTACACCTCCGGATCGACCGGCCGGCCCAAGGGCGCGCAGATCACGCACGCCGGCCTCGCGAACTACCTCGGCTGGGCGATCGAGGCCTACGGCGTCGAGCCCGGCGCGTCGGTGCCGGTGCACAGCTCGATCGCGTTCGACCTCACCGTGACCAGCCTCTATCCCGCGCTGCTCGCCGGCGGCGAGGTCGAGCTGCTGCCCGACGACGACGGCGCGCTCGCGCTCCTCGAGGCGCTGCGCCGCCGGGGCGACCGCGCGCTGGTCAAGATCACGCCCGCGCATCTAGACCTGCTGCGCGCCCAGCTCGAGCCGCGCGAGGCGGCCGGGCTGACGCGCCTGTTCGTGATCGGCGGGGAGTCGCTCGCCGCCGAGAGCCTGTGCTTCTGGCGCGAGCACGCGCCGCATACGCGCCTCGTGAACGAGTACGGGCCGACCGAGACCGTGGTCGGCTGCTGCGTCTACGAGGTGCAGCCGGGCGATCCGCAGCACGGCGCGGTGCCGATCGGCCGGCCGATCGCCAATACCGAGCTGAAGATCGTCGAGGGCGAGCTGTGGATCGGCGGCGCGGGTGTGGCGCGCGGCTATCTCAACCGCCCGGAGCTGAACGCGCGCAAGTTCGCGAACGGCTACTACCGCAGCGGCGACCTCGCCCGGCAGCGCGCCGACGGCAACTTCGAGTATCTCGGCCGCATCGACAGCCAGGTGAAGGTGCGCGGCTATCGCATCGAGCTCGGCGAGATCGAGCACGCGCTGGCCGGCCACCCGGACGTCGGATCCTGCGCGGTCCTCGCGCGCGAGGACACGCCGGG
>DASVFV010000219.1:0-42608 GCA_036379875.1 Burkholderiales bacterium
CACGCCGTCGAGCGCCTGGTGCCGGCCGTAGCGCACCGAGAGGCCACGGCATTCAAGCATGGTCCTCTCCCAGGTATGCGCGGATCACCTCCGGGTCGGCGAGCGCGGCCTCGGGCGTGCCTTCGGCGATCTTGGTGCCGCCGTTCATGACCACGCAGCGGTCGCACAGGCTGCGGATCGCATCCATGACGTGCTCCACCAGCACGATGGTGCGGCCTTCGTCGCGCAGGCCGCGGATCAGCTCGATGCCGACCTGCAGCTCGGTCGGGTTGAGCCCGGCCAGCCACTCGTCGAGCAGCAGCAGCTGCGGATCGCAGGCGAGCGCGCGCGCGAGCTCGATGCGCTTCTCGTCGATGTAGGTGAGCGACTGGGTGGCGGCGCCGGCGGCGTGCGCCATGCCCACGCGCTCGAGCTGGCGCTGCGCGAAATGGCGCGCCGCGTCGCCCCAGAGCCGCTGGCGGCCGAATACCGCGCCCGCCATCACGTTCTCCAGCACGCTGAGCGACGGCAGGACGCGCACCAGTTGGAAAGTGCGCGCGACGCCGGCGCGGGCGATGGCGCGCGCCGGCCGCTCCGAAATCCGCGCGCCGCGGAAATGGATCTCGCCGCCGCTCGGCTTGAGCGCGCCCGAGATCAGGTTGATCACCGTGGTCTTGCCCGAGCCGTTGGGGCCGATCAGCCCGAGCACCTCGTTCTCGCGCACCGCGAAGCTGAGCTGCTCGACCGCGACCAGGCCGCCGAAGCGCTTGCCTACGCCGCGCAGCTCCAGGAGCCCGCTCACTTGAGTGCCGACTCCAGGCGGCCGACCACGCCGTTCGGGATCAGGTAGACGATGAGGAGGAAGGCGATGCCGAGCAGCAATACGGTCTGCGTCGGGAAACGCGCCGCGATCACCTCCCAGAGCAGCGTGAACGGGATGACGCCGACCAGCGGCCCCCACAGACGGTGCACGCCGCCGAGCAGCGCCATGATCACGACCTGGAACGAAAGCTCGGGCGTGAATGCCATGCTCGGCTCGATGTAGGTGAAGCGCGGCGCCATGATCGCACCCACCATCGCGGCGAACATGCCGGAGATCACGAACAGCGCGATCTTGCACGCCGCCGAGTTGATGCCGAGGTGCGCGGCGACCGTCTCGTCGTTGCCGATGATGCGCAGCGCGAAGCCGAGGCGCGAGCGCGCCACGAGCCAGCCGATCAGGTACACCGCGGCGGCGAGCGCGAGCAGCTGCCAGTAAATGGCCTGCTCCGTAATGTCGGTCAGCACGTACATGCCGCGGCTGCCGGTGAAGTTGTTCTGTATCCAGGTGACGATCTGCCGCACCAGTTCCGCGAGGCCCAGGGTAAAGATCACGAAATACACGCCCGACAGGCGCAGCGTGGTGAGGCCGACGAGCGCTGCGACCGCGGCGCCGGCGAGTCCGGCGAGGCCGACCAGCACGGCGTAGGGCACTGCGCCGACCCCGGCGGCGACCACGTACGCGCCGATGCCATAGAAGGCGGCGGTCGCGAGCGAAATGTAGTGCGTCGGCCCGGAGAACAGCGCCCACGAAGTGGCGAGCACCGTGTACATCGCCACGCTCACGCCGAGCGACAGGAGGTAGCCGTGCCGCAGCAACGGAAGACCGGCGAGCAGCGCGAACAGCGCGGCGATCAGCAGCAGGGCGCGCGCTTCCCGGCCGCTCACGAGGTGCGCTTTCCGAACAGGCCCTCGGGCCGGAACAGCAGCACCGAGAGGAACAGCAGGTATGCCGCGGCGAGCGTCAGCCCCGGGTCGATCAGGCTTGCCACGGCGGTCTCGGCGAGGCCGAGGATCAGCGCGGCGATCATCGCGCCGCGCACGTCGCCCACGCCGCCCATGATCACGATGATCAGTGCCTTCATCGTGAACACCACGCCGATCGACGCGTCCATGGTGAGGAAGGTGCTGAGCACGATGTCGCCGCTCGCGGTGATCGCGCCGCCGAGCGCGAAGGAGAGCGCCGAGAGGCGCGGCACGTCGATCGCCACCAGCCCGGCCGCCGCGGGATCGACCGCGAGCGCGCGGATCGCCATGCCGGTGCGCGTGCCGTGGAGCCCCCAATAGAGCAGGGCGCAGATCACGGCCGCGACCGCGCTCGCGACCACGCGGTTCAGGCCGAACGGGCTGCCGAAGATGCGGAAAGGCTCGGCGAGGTACGAGTAAGTGAAGTAGCCGCCGCCGAAGAGGAGCAGCATGACGCCGACGAACACGAAGCTCATGCCGAAGGTGGCGAGGATCGTGTCGACCTCGAGCATGCCGCGGTTCTTCGCGCGCCGCACCAGCGGCCGCATCAGGAAGCGGTAGATGAGCCAGTTGAGCGCGAAGGCGCCCGGCACCACGACGAGCGCCGCGCTGAACGGCGGCAGCGACTGCGCGGTGAACACCCAGAACGCGCCGAAGGCGCCCGCCACCAGCATCTCGCCGTTGGCCAGGTTCATGATGCGCGCCACGCCGTACTGCAGCGTGAGGCCCATCGCGATCAGCGCGTACGTGGCGCCCAGCAGGGCGCCGGTGATCAGGATGTCAGCTACGGCCGGCTACCAGCCCGACTTCACGACCACCGGCTTCGCGCCGGGCAACCCGGTCGAAGCCACGCCGTGGAACACGCCGTTCTGCCACTGGCCGACCGTCCAGTACTTGTCGATCGCCTGCTTGTTGAATTTCCACGGCCCCATCACGGTCTGGAAGGTGCTCTTGTGGATGTGATCGATCACGGCTTTGCGGTCCAGCCCCACGGCCTCGATGGCCTGCTCGAGCACCTGCAGCGACGCGTACGTGACCGCGCTCGCCCAGTAGTCGGCGGGCTTACCGGTGACCTTGAGGTGCGCGGCGAAGTACGCCTTCATCTCGGGCGTCTCGGCGTTCACGCCGCCGGCGCCCAGGTGACCTTCGACCGACTTGCCGAACTTCGCGCCGTAGGCCGGGAACGCGGTGGCCACCGCGGTGTAGAAGGCCTTCACGTTCAGGCCCTCGATCTTGGCCTGCTCGGTGAGCGCGAACGTGTCCGGCGGATAGGACCAGGCGACGAACGCATCGGGGTTTGCGGCCTTGGCGCCCTTCACGACCGGCGAGAGGTCCTGCGTGCCGAGCGGATAGGAGCGGTCGAACACGATCTCGAAGCCGGCTTTCTTGAAGATCGGCCGCGACGCCTCGGCGAGCTCGATGCCGAACGCGTCGGCGACGTTCACCATCGCGACCTTGTTGCCGATCTTGCCCTCGCTCTTCATCTTGGCGAGCACGTCGGCCACCGACGCGGCGAGCGCGGTGGTGGAGCCGAGCGCGAAGAAGATGCCGGGGTAGCGCTGCGTAAGCTCGGGGATCTTGTCGGTGATCGAAGTCGCGGTGATCTGCGGATAGCCGAGCTTGGCGTAGATCGGCGCCGCCGCGACGTTGAGGCCGGTGCTGTACGGTGCGACGATGAAATCGACCTTGTCCTGCGTGGCGAGGCGCTCGACGGCCTTGATGGTCTCGCCCGGGTTGGTGCGGTCGTCGTACTCGATGATCTCGACCTTGCGCCGCGAGCCGTCCTTCATCCTGAGGCCGCCGCGCTCGTTGATCTCGTGCGCCCAGAGCTGGATGTTCGGCCAGTGCGTGATCGCCGCGCCGGCGGCGAGCGGTCCGGTCTTCGGCGCGACCGCGCCGATCTTGATGGTGGCTTGCGCGAATGGCGTGCCGACGGGCAGTGCGCAGGCGATGGCCCCGGCAATCGCCAGGCCGATGACGGTTCTGCGGTTCACGTGGCTCCCTCCTCTGGGTGGCGAGCCAATCATAGCGAAACTCGGCTTAGCGCGGACGATCTCCGGCGAGCGTGATGCGATGCATCACCCGCCGGTGGCCGTGGTAGTCGTTCACCGGGTTGTGCTGGGTGCAGCGGTTGTCCCAGAACGCGAGGTCGCCGACCCGCCATTGCCAGCGGCAGGTGAACTCGAGCTTCACCTGGTGGCGGAACAGGAACTCGAGCAGCGGCGCGCTTTCCTGCTCGGTCATGCCGCGGAAGCGCACCGTGTGGCCGACGTTCACGTAGAGCGCCTTGCGCCCGGTCTCGGGGTGCGTGCGCACCACCGGATGCTCGGCTTCGTACTGCCGGTCGTAGTGCTTCACCCGGTCTTCGCGCGTGCGCGTGACATCGGCTTTCGCGGAGGAATTCACCGCGAACAGGCCGTCGAGAAGGCGCTTCATGCCCTCCGACAGCGCCTCGTACGCGGCGTACTGGCTCGCGAACTCGGTGTCGCCGCCGTAGGGCGGGATCTCGCGCGCGAGCAGCATGGAGCCCATCGGCGGCTCGTCGAGGTACGCCGTGTCGGAGTGCCAGATGCCGCCGAAGTTGTGCCGCTCGTGCTCGAGCTTCTTCACCTCGATCACTTCAGGGAAGCCCTCGATGCCCTTCACGAACGGGTACTCGACCGGCTTGCCCATGGCGCGCGCGAACGCCATGAAGTGCGCCGGGTCGAGCTTCTGAGCGCGGAAAAAGATCACCTGGTGCTCGAGGAGCGCTTTTCGCAGTGCTGTTTCGTCGAAAGCCCTCGAAAGGTCGACGCCGAGGATTTCCGCGCCCAGCGCTCCGGCGACGCGCCTCACTTCCATCTAGAACGTGCCCGGGTAGTGCCCGCCGTCCATGAGCAGGCTCTGGCCGGTGATGAAGCCGGCCTGCGCGCTGCACAGGAAGGCGCAGGCGTCGCCGAACTCCTCGATGGTGCCGAAGCGCCCGGCCGGGTTGGCCTCGGTGCGCACCTTGCGCAGCTCGGCGGCGGTCTTGCCGAGCTTCTTGGCGTTGAACTCGAGGTTGGAGCGCAGCCGGTCGGTCTCGAACGGCCCGGGCAGCAGGTTGTTGATCGTCACGTTGTGCCGCACCGTGGTGCGCGACAGGCCGGCGATGAAGCCGTGCAGGCCGGTGCGCGCGCCGTTCGACAGGCCGAGCTCCGGAATCGGCGCCTTCACCGCGCCGGAAGTGATGTTGACGATGCGCCCGAACTTGCGCGCGATCATGCCGTCGACCACCGCGCGGATGAGCAGGATCGGCGTGATCATGTTGGCGTCGACCGCCTTCACCCACGTGTCGCGGTCCCATTCGCGGAAGTCGCCGGGCGGCGGGCCGCCCGCGTTGTTCACCAGGATGTCGGGGGAGGGGCAGGCCTTCAGCGCGGCCTCGCGCCCTTCCGCGGTCGTGATGTCGCCGGCCACGGGAACGACTTTGACCCCGTGCGCTTTCAATTCACTACTGGTTTTCTCCAGCTCATCGCGGCCGCGCGCCGTAATCACGACGTTCACGCCCTCGCGCGCGAGCGCGGCGGCGCATCCTTTTCCGAGTCCCTTCGATGCCGCGCAGACCAGCGCGGTCCTGCCTCGTATGCCCAGATCCATGTCAGCCTTTCTTCAATGAAACGAGTAGCACGCCGAAGATGACCAGCGCGCCGCCGAGCGCCTGCACGGCCGTGAACGGCTCGTCCAGGCCGAGGGCGCTGGTGAGCGCGACGCTGACCGGCCCGACCGCGCCGATCAGCGCGAAGTGGTTGGCGCCGATGCGGTTGAGCGCCTCGGCCTGCAGGAAGAGCGGCAGCACCGTGCTCGCGGTGGCGAGGATGATCGCGTAGCCCCACACCGCGGCGGGGAGCTCGAGCGCGCCGGCCGGCTCGAGGGCGAAGAACTGGATCACCGCCGGGATGGTGGCGATCACGGTCGAATACGCCGTGAAGCGCATCGAGCCGACGCGCTTCACCATCTGGCTGCCGGCCACGAGGTACACCGCGTAGCAGAGCGCCGAGGCGAACACGAGCGCCGCGCCGAGCGCGAACAGGCGGCTCTCGCCGCCGAGCTGGTTGGAGAGCACGAGCGCGATGCCGGCGTAGCTCAGCGCGAGAGCGGCGATCTCGCGCCACGCAGGCCTCTTGCGCAGGAAAAGGAACGACAGCAGCACGACCAGGGTGGGGAAGAGATAGAGGATGAGCCGCCCGACGCCGGCGCCGACCCACTGCAGGCCGATGAAGTCGAGGAAGCTCGCCGCGTAGTAGCCGAGGAAGCCGAGGCCGACGAGCGCCGCCCAGTCGCGGCGCGTGAGGCGCGGCTCGCGGTTGCGCAGCCACCAGCCGATCGCGAGGAAAAACGGCAGCGAGAGCGTCATGCGCAGGAAGAGCAGCGTCACCGGGCTCACGGGATGCGCCGCGTACGAGAGCTTGATGAGGATCGGGCGGAACGAAAAGGCCAGCACGCCGACCAGGGCGAACGCGATCCCCCACGCCCGGTAGGAGCCTTCGCTCAACGGCGCCGGCCGCTGCCGAGGATCGAGCCGAGCACGCCGCGGATGATCTGGCGCCCGAGCTCCGAGCCGATGGCGCGCGCCGCGCTCTTGATCGTCGCGTCGACCACCGACTGCGGCTGGCGCGCGGCGGGCTTCTCCGCGGGCTGCTGCGCGACGACCGGCTTCTCCTCGGCGCGCTGCGTGAGCTTCTCGTACGCCGATTCGCGGTCGACGGTCTTTTCGTACTTGGACAGCAGACTGGACGACCGGATGATCCTCTGGCGCTCGTCCTCGGGCAGCGGCCCGATCTGGCTTGCCGGCGGCACGATAAAGGCGCGCTCCACCACGCTCGGGCGGCCCTTCTCGTCGAGCAGGCTGACCAGCGCCTCGCCGACGCCGAGCTCGGTGATCACCTGCTCCGCCTTCAGCTTCGGGTTGGGGCGCAGCGTCTCGGCGGCGGTCTTCACCGCCTTCTGGTCGCGCGGCGTGAAGGCGCGCAGCGCGTGCTGCACGCGGTTGCCGAGCTGGCCGAGCACAGCTTCCGGAACGTCGAGCGGGTTTTGTGTCACGAAATACACGCCCACGCCCTTGGAGCGGATCAGGCGCACCACCTGCTCGACCTTCTCGACCAGCGCTTTCGGCGCCTCGTTGAAGAGCAGGTGCGCCTCGTCGAAGAAGAACACGAGCTTCGGCTTGTCCGGGTCGCCGACCTCGGGCAGCTGCTCGAACAGCTCGGCGAGCAGCCAGAGGAGAAAGCTCGAGTAGAGCTTCGGCGAGTTCATCAGCCGGTCGGCCGCGAGCACGTTCACGACACCCTTGCCGCCGCGCACCTGCATGAGGTCGGCGATCTCGAGCATCGGCTCGCCGAAGAACTGCGCCGCGCCCTGGTTCTCGAGCGCGAGCAGGCCGCGCTGGATCGCGCCGATCGAGGGCGAGGCGACATTGCCGTACTGGGTCTTGAACTTCGCCGCGTTGTCGCCGACGTGCTGCAGCATGGCGCGCAGGTCCTTCAGGTCCAGGAGCAGCAGCCCATGGTCGTCGGCGATCTTGAACACCAGCGCGAGCACGCCGGCCTGCGTCTCGTTGAGATCCAGCATGCGCGCGAGGAGCAGCGGGCCCATGTCCGATACGGTGGCGCGGATCGGCAGGCCCTTGGCGCCGTAGAGGTCCCAGAACTCCACCGGGCAGCCCGCGAACTCGGCTTTCAGCTTCAGCGATTTCAGCCGTTCGAGGACCTTGGCGTTTCCCCCACCCGGCCTGGCGACGCCGGAAAAGTCGCCTTTCACGTCGGCCATGAAGGCCGGCACGCCGATCTCGGAGAAGCGCTGCGCGAGCGCCTGCATGGTGACGGTCTTGCCGGTGCCGGTCGCGCCGGTGATCAGCCCGTGGCGATTGGCGAGGCCCGGCAGGAGCGAGAAGGCGCCCTTTTCATTCTTGGCCACGAGCATGCGTAAAATTATAAGCACCATGGCCGGCCACAGCCGATGGGCCAACGTCAAGCACCGCAAGGAGCGCGCCGACGCAAAGCGCGGCAAGATCTTCACGCGCCTGATCCGCGAGATCACCGTGGCGGCGCGCCTCGGCGGCGGCGACCCCGGGGGCAACCCGCGCCTGCGCCTCGCGCTCGAGAAGGCGCGCGAGCAGAACCTGCCGGGCGACAACATCCAGCGCGCCATCCAGCGCGGCGCGGGCGAGCTCGACGGCGCGGCCTACGAGGAGATCCGCTATGAAGGCTACGGCCCGGGCGGCGCCGCGGTGATGCTCGAGTGCATGACCGACAACCGCACGCGCACCGTGGCCGAGGTGCGCCACGCCTTCACCAAGAACGGCGGCAACCTCGGCTCCGACGGCTCGGTGGCGTACCTCTTCAAGCATTGCGGCCAGTTCGTGTTCGCGCCCGGCACGAGCGAGGACAAGGTGATGGAGGCCGCGCTCGACGCCGGCGCCGAGGACGTGATCAAGAACGACGACGATTCGGTCGAGCTGATCTGCGCGCCCGCCGACTTCGCGGCGGTGAAGGAGGCGCTGGCGAAGGCCGGCCTCAAGCCCGAGCTCGCCGAGATCACCATGAAGCCGACCATGGAGAGCGCGCTCGCGGGCGGCGACGCGCAGCGCATGCGCACCTTGCTCGAGGCCCTGGAGGCGCTCGACGACGTGCAGAACGTCTACACCACGGCGGTCGTCGATTGACCGAGGCATAAACTGAGAATCCTCGGCATCGACCCCGGATTGCAGGTCACTGGATTCGGCGTCATCGATACCGAGAAAAGCAATCTCGTCTACGTCGCAAGCGGCTGCGTGAGATCCGGCGGCGGCGACCTCGCGACACGCCTGAAGTCGATCCTGGACGGCCTGAAAGAGGTGATCGCGGCGCATAGCCCGGGGCAGGTCGCGGTGGAGAAGGTGTTCGTCAACATGAACCCGCAGTCCACGCTGGCGCTCGGCCAGGCGCGCGGCACCGCGATCTGCGCCGCGGTGATCGCCGGGCTGCCGGTCGCCGAGTACACCGCGCTGCAGGTCAAGCAGTCGGTGGTCGGCAACGGCCACGCGGCCAAGGAGCAGGTCCAGCACATGGTGAAGCGGCTGCTCGCGCTGCCGGGCGATCCGGCGCCCGATGCGGCCGACGCGCTCGCCTGCGCAATCTGCCATGCCCATGGACAAAGCCTCGGCGTGCATGCCGGGTTGCGCATGCGCAAGGGCCGCTTCGTTTGATCGGCCGGCTCTCCGGCAAGCTGCTCGCCAAGCATCCGCCGCAGGTCCTGCTCGACGTCGGCGGCGTGGCCTACGAGCTCGACGTGCCCATGAGCACCTTCTACGGCCTGCCCGCGACCGGCGAGTCGGTCAGCCTGCATACCCACCTCGTGGTGCGCGAGGATGCGCATACGCTCTACGGCTTCGGCACGCTGGAGGAGCGCAGCGTGTTCCGGCAGCTGATCCGCATCTCCGGCATCGGCGCGCGCACCGCGCTCTCGGTGCTATCCGGGTTGTCGGTGGCCGACCTCGCGCATACGGTGGCGATGCAGGACGCCGTGCCGCTCACCCGCATCCCCGGCATCGGCAAGAAAACCGCCGAGCGCCTGCTCCTCGAGCTCAAAGGCAAGCTCGCCGAAGCGACTGCCCACGCCGGCGGACAGCCCGCTTCGGACGTAGTGAACGCGCTGGTCGCGCTCGGCTACAGCGACAAGGAGGCGCTGGCCGCGGTGAAGGGCCTCGCGCCGGGCCTGCCCGTCGCCGAGGCGATCCGCGCCGCCCTCAAGGCGCTGGCAAAGCCGTAAGGCCTGTAGCCGCGTTGCTTGGGCGCAACAGGGACACACGTTTTTTGAAACAAACCCGGGTGTATTACGCGATTGCGCAGGCGGCGTAACGCGCTGAACTCCTATCTTCTCATCGCGCGCTTATAGGCGCGGTAACCAATCAAGACCCAAAGAAAGGATGTTTATGACCAGGAAGTGGATCGTTTCGTTGCTCGGCGCCACGGCACTCGCTTGCTCCGCCAGCGCGATGGCGCAATCGGCGGTGCCGAGTGCGTATGTCGCCGCCGAGATCGGCAATACCGACGTCAATGGCGCAGACGACGACATCGGCGTCAAGTTCATCGGCGGCTACAAGTTCCATCCGAACCTGGCGGCCGAAGCGGCTTTCGGCATGCTGTACGACAAGGGCGGCGTGGAAGTGAACACTCTGGAACTGGTGGCGGTCGGCATGTTTCCGGTGGCGCCGCAGCTCTCGGTGATCGGCAAGCTCGGCTTTGCGAACATCGATGTGGATCCGGGCGACCGCGACAACGAGCTCACGTGGGGTATCGGCGTGCAGTACGACCTGAACCGCAACCTCGGCGTGCGCGCGCTGTGGCAGCGCTACGAGACCGACAGCGAGATCGACTGGCTCGCCGTCGGCGTGGTCTGGCACTTCTAATCGTCTCCCCCGCACGTGGGACAAGACGCCCGGGTCTCCCGGGCGTTTTGCTTTCCACCGTTGCTATTTCGCAACAGGGAATAGCATTAGCAGCGAATACGGCAGTAATCCAGCCGCCATCTTCAACCCCTGGGAGTAGTGTCGGCGCCGAACGCGGGAGCAGAAGCGTTCATTAACCAAGACGAACAGGGGTGAGCTATGAGCAAGATCAAGAAGGGATTTGCAGTTCTCGGCGTCGCGTCGGCAATGCTGGTCGCTGGCCCGGCGCTGGCGCAGGACCAGGGCTGGTACGCCGGCCTGACGCTCGGGCAGTCCAAGCAGAAAGACGCCTGCGACGGCGTCAGCGGAGCCGGCATTTCGTGTGACGACAAAGACACCGCGTGGCGCATTCTCGGCGGCTATCAGTTCAACAAGAACCTGGCGGCCGAGCTGGGATATACCGACGCAGGCGAAGTCTCCGCGTCGGGCACCTTCAGCGCCTCCATCGAAGCGAAGATCTGGGAGCTGGTCGCGGTGGGCTCGTGGCCGTTCACGCCGAACTTCTCGGCCTACGGCAAGCTCGGCATGTATCGCGCGGACACCGACTTCAGCACCAACAACCCGGCGTTCGCGAATGAGTCCGAGTCGAATACCGACCTGACCTATGGCATCGGGGTGCGCTGGGACTTCACCAAGAACCTCGGCGCGCGCGCCGAATACCAGATCTACAAGGACGTCGGCGGCGGCAACATCGGCGAGGGCGATGTGGACGTGATTAGCGTCGGCGTGATCTGGAAGTTCTAGACTGACGCACGGACGGGCAAAGGCGGTTTCGGCCGCCTTTTTCTTTTTTTGTCTCGGCAACGGAGGCTCGCATGACTATCGGCAGGGCGATGATTGCGGCGGCATTGGTTCTTGCCGCCAGCCAGGCTTCGGCGCAGGCGTATCTCGGCGGCAGCGTCGGACAGAGCGACATCGATGAGCAGATCACCACCGGCCTCATCACCGGCGGCAGCGTCGACGGCAAGGACAACGCGTTCAAGATCTTCGGCGGCTATATGTTCAACCGCCACTTCGGCATCGAGGGAGCCTATGTCGACCTGGGAGAGGTCAGCTACAGCGGCAACTTCTTCGGCACGCCGGTGACCGGAGGCCGGGTAGAGGTCACCGGCATCAACATCTCCGCGCTCGGTGCCTTGCCAGTCAACGAGCAGTTCTCGGTGTTCGGCAAGATCGGGCTTTTCCTGTGGGACGCGGAAGCCAACGACACCACGGGCGGCGCCGCCTTCTCGGCGAAGGAGGACGGCACCGACCTTTCGTTCGGAGTCGGCGTCGGCTACCACTTCACGCGCAACCTGGGTATCCGCGCGGAGTGGGAGATGTTCGACACCAACGACGCGGACGCCAGCCTGCTCTCGGTCGGCGTGCTCTGGCGGTTCTGACCGGAGGAGCGAATTTGGCCTATCGCAACAAGCGTTGTAGTGTGTGCGGTTGTCGGTACAACAATAACGGGGGCTGAAGATGAAGAAAGGGATGTGGCTGGCGGTTCTCGGGCTCGCGGCAGCGGCGGGCCCGGCCGCGGCGCAGAGCGAGCCGCGCGGAATCTACCTCGGCGGCTCGGCCGGCATGTCGATGTACCAGAGCACCTGCGAAATCTCGGCCGTGCCGTGCGACGAGGACTCGACCGCCGCCAAGGGGTTCGCGGGCTACCGCTGGAACCGCTACTGGGCAGCCGAGCTCGCCGCGGGGGTGCTCGGCAAGGCCAAGGGCTCGGGCGACCTCGGCGGCGGGGCCACCGGCAGCTTCGAGGAGAAGTCCTACGGCGGGGACCTTTCCGCCCTCGGCTCGATCCCGATCGTAGGCGGGCTCTCGGTGTTCGGCCGCCTCGGCGTCTATATGGCACGCACCACGATCGACCAGGAAAGCACCGTCCTCGGGTCCCAGCACGACGCCAAGACGCAATCGGGCTTCACGTATGGCGCCGGGCTGCAGTACGACCTCGGCTTCCTCGGCGTGCGCGCGGAATGGCAGCGCTATGACAACATCGGCGCGCCCAGCATCCAGAAGGACGAGCTCGATTTGTACATGCTCGGGGTCGTGGTCCAGTTCTGATGCCGGCCGGGTGGCCCGCGGCCGCCCCGAACTGCGGTAGGAAACGCCTGTCCAAGCGGCGTGAAGCGGGCCGGCGTTCTGCTTTTTCTTCCCTCGGTGCTGGTCTCGGCGGCCGCTGCCGCGCAAGACAACGGGTTCTACCTCGGCGGCTCGCTCGGCCAGGCCACCTTCACCGCATGGTGCGTGGACGACCCGGCCGTGCTTTCCTGCGACGACAAGGCGAACGCCTGGAAGCTCCTCGGCGGCTATCGCTTCAGCCGCAACATCGCGGTCGAGGCGACTTACATCAACTGGGGCGAGGTGGACGGCACGGTGCGCACCGCTTCCGGCGACCGGCGCGTTTCCGCGCAGCAGACCAGCCTGGGCATCGCCGGCGTGCTCAGCTTCGATGTGTCGCCGCAGTTCGCGGTGTTCGGCAAGGCCGGCTTTCTCATGACCGAGCAGGATCTTCCGGCGTCCAGCCAGCCGAGCCGCGACGAGACCGAGTTCCACTACGGCCTGGGCGCGCGCTTCGGCTTCGCGCCCGACTGGGCGGTGCGCGCGGAGTGGGAGAAAACCGAGAAGCTCAAGGTGGACATGATCTCCATCGGCGTGGAGTACCGGTTCTAGGCCTCTGGCAGAATCGGGCTCGATGAGCGTCGAACCCGATCGCATGATCTCGGCGCGGCCCGCCTCGCCGCAGGAGAACGAGTTCGAGCGCTCGCTCAGGCCCGCCACGCTGGCCGAATACGTCGGGCAGGAGAAGGTGCGCTCGCAGCTCGAGATCTTCATCGCCGCCGCGAAGGGCAGAAGCGAAGCGCTCGATCACGTGCTGCTGTTCGGGCCGCCGGGCCTGGGCAAGACCACGCTCGCCCACATCGTCTCGCGCGAGCTCGGCGTGAACCTGCGCCAGACCTCGGGCCCGGTGCTCGAGCGCCCCGGCGACCTCGCCGCGATCCTCACCAACCTCGAGCCGAAGGATGTGCTGTTCATCGACGAGATCCACCGCCTCGCGCCGGTGGTCGAGGAGATCCTCTACCCGGCGCTGGAGGACTTCCAGATCGACATCATGATCGGCGAGGGGCCGGCGGCGCGCTCCATCAAGCTCGACCTGCCGCCCTTCACGCTGGTGGGCGCCACCACGCGCGCCGGCATGCTGACCAATCCGCTGCGCGACCGCTTCGGCATCGTGGCGCGCCTGGAGTTCTACACCGAGACGGAGCTGACGAAGATCGTGCAGCGCTCCGCACGCCTGCTGAAGGTTCCCCTCGAGGACGAAGGCGCGCGCGAAATATCACGCCGTTCGCGGGGAACGCCGCGCGTGGCGAACCGGCTGCTGCGCCGCGTGCGCGACTACGCGCAGGTGAAGGGCGACGGGAAGGTGACGAAGCCTGTCGCCGAGGCGGCGCTCAAGATGCTGGACGTCGACGTGCTCGGCCTGGACATGATGGACCGCAAGCTGCTGCTCGCGGTGATCGAGAAGTTCGGCGGCGGACCGGTCGGCCTGGAGAACCTGGCGCACGCGGTCGGCGAGGAGGCCGACACCATCGAGGACGTGCTCGAGCCCTACCTCATCCAGCAGGGCTACCTGCAGCGTACCCCGCGTGGGCGCATTGCGACGCTCACCGCGTACCGGCACTTCGGCATCGTTGCGCCCGCAGCAGTCAAGGATCTGCTCTCCGACGCTTGAAACTCCCTGTTCGGGTCTATTACCAGGACACCGATGCGGGGGGCGTCGTGTTCCACGGCCAGTACCTGGCGTTCATGGAGCGCGCCCGCACCGAGCTGCTGAACGAGTCGGGCATCGACCTCGCGGCCTTCGTGGAGCGGCACGGCATCCTCGTGATGGTCCACCGCATCGATGTGAAGTTTCACCTGCCGGCGCGGCTCAACGAGCTCCTTTCCGTGAGCGCCGAAGTGGTTAAAATGGGACACGCGAGCTTCGTTTTCCGCCAGCGTGTGGAACGCGGCGCCGAGCTTCTGGTCGAAGCCGACGTGACGATCGCCCTGGTCGATCGTCACCGCATGAAGCCGGCGCGCATGCCCGAAGAACTCAAACTGGCCCTGCAGCGATGAACCTGACGCAAGACCTCGACATCTGGACGCTCATCCTCCACGCGAGCATCGTGGTGAAGGTGGTGATGGGGCTGCTGGTGGTGGTGTCGTTCATGTCGTGGATGTTCATCTTCCAGAAGTGGTTCGCGATCCGCCGCGCGCACTCGCAGACCGACAAGTTCGAGCGCGAGTTCTGGAGCGGCAACGACCTGAACGCGCTCTACCAGGGCGCGGTGAACCACCGCCACACCATCGGCAGCCTGGAGCGCATCTTCGAGGCCGGCTTCCGCGAGTTCGCCAAGTTGAGGAGCGGCCAGCGCCCCGGCGCGGGCGACGCGAGCGACATGGTGGACGGCGCGCGCCGCGCGATGCGCGCCACCTTCCAGCGCGAGATGGATTTCCTCGAGCGCCACCTCGCGTTCCTCGCCTCGACCGGCTCGGTGAGCCCGTACGTCGGCCTGTTCGGCACGGTGTGGGGGATCATGCACGCCTTCAGGAGCCTGGCGAACGTGCAGCAGGCCACGCTCGCGCAGGTCGCGCCCGGCATCGCCGAGGCGCTGGTCGCCACCGCGATCGGTCTATTCGCCGCCATCCCGGCGGTGGTGGCGTACAACCGCTACTCGCACGACATCGACCGGCTCGCCAACCGCTTCGAGAGCTTCATGGAGGAGTTCTCGAACATCCTCCATCGGCAAGCCGTGAGGTAAGCATGCCGGCTGTCACCCGCAAGCGCGGCACGATGCACGAGATCAACATCGTGCCGTACGTGGACGTGATGCTGGTGCTGCTGGTGATCTTCATGGTGACCGCGCCACTCGTCACGCCGGCGGTGATCGACCTGCCGACCGTGGACAAGGCGAGCGCGCCGCGCGTGGTGCCGCTCGAGATTTTCGTCAAGGCGGACCAGGGCCTGGTGGTACGCCAGCGCGACAATCGCGGCGGCGTGGTGAACGAGCAGTCGCTCAGCCGCGCGCAGCTGCCCGGCTTCATCAAAAGCCTGAAAAACAAGGGCGACCTTTCGGTGCTGATCGGCGGCGACAAGAACGCGCGCTACGAGTCGGTGCTGCAGGTGATGGACGAGCTGCGCAAGAACGGGGTGCAGAAGGTCGGATTACAGGTGAAAACGACTCAGTGAAGACTCGCCGATGAGCAGCGCCACGTTCGGCCTGTTCGAGCGGCCCGAGCACGGCCTGGGCCGCTCGTTCGCGCTTTCGGCGATCGTGCACCTCGCGCTGGTCGCGGTGCTCGTGCTCGGCGTGCGCTGGCAGGTGCGCGCGCCCGATACCGTCGAGGTCGACCTGGTCGAGGCGCCGCCGCCGGCGCCGCCGGCGCCGGTGGTCGAGCCGCCCAAGCCGGTCCCCGCGCCGAAGGTCGAGCCGCCCCCGCCGCAAGTGAAGAAGCCCGACATCGCGATCCAGGAAAAGCCCAAGCCGAAGCCCAAGCCCGAGCCGAAGCCCAAGCCCAAGCCGAAGGACGATCCGGAGCTGCAGAAGCGCATGCGCGAGCAGCTCGCGCAGGAGCAGCGCCAGCTCGACCAGCAGCGCGCCGAGCAGGAGCTGCGCGAGCTGATCGCCCGGCAGCAGGCCGAGGCGGCGCGCCAGGCCGCCGCGGCGCAGGCCAAGGCGCTGAACGAGTACATCGCGCGCATCCAGGCCAAGGTGAAGGGCAACTGGATCCTGCCGCAGGGCATCCAGGGCAACCCGGAGGCGATCTTCCTCGTCGTGCAGCTGCCTACCGGCGAGGTGCTGTCCACCAAGCTGGTGCGCTCGAGCGGCAACCCGGCCTACGACGCGGCGGTCGAGCGGGCGATCCTCAAGTCCTCGCCGCTGCCGCTGCCGGCCGCGCGGGAACTCTTCTCGCGCGAACTTAAACTAACCTTCCGACCGCATGACCGATAAAAAGATACGCTTTCTGCTCGGCATCCTGCTGTGGCTCGCGGCCGGCGCCGCGGCCGCGCAGCTCTCGATCGAGATCACCGGCCCGGGCGTGCAGCGCACGCCGATCGCCATCGTGCCGTTCGTCGGCGAGGAGCGCGTCGGCACCGCGCTCACCGGCATCGTGCGCGCCGACCTCGAGAGAAGCGGCCTGTTCCGCGGCCTGGAGGTGCCGCCGCTCTCGCCGCATCCGAACGAGAACTCGCCGGTCAACTACGGCGAGTGGCGCTCGCGGCTCGCCGACGCGCTGGTGGTGGGCTCGATCGCGCAGAACGCCGACGGGCGCTTCGAGGTGCGCTTTCGCGTCTACGACGTGGTGAAGCAGGCACCGCTCGGCGCGATCGCCTACCTCTTCACCAGGGACAACGCGCGCGCCGCCGCGCACCGCATCGCCGACTTCGTGTACGAGAAGCTGACCGGCGAGAAGGGCGTGTTCTCGACCCAGATCGCCTACGTGGTGAAGCGCGGCAGCACCTACGAGCTGCAGATCGCCGACGCCGACGGCGAGCGCGCCCAGTACCTGCTGCGCTCCAACGAGCCGATCATCTCGCCGGTGTGGTCGCCGGACGGGCGGCGCATCGCCTACGTGTCGTTCGAGTCGAAGAAGCCGGTGGTCTACGTGCACCACCTCGCGGAGAACAAGCGCCAGGTGGTGGCGAGCTTCAAGGGCTCGAACTCGGCGCCGGCCTGGGCGCCCGACGGCAGGACCATCGCGGTGGTCCTGTCGGTGGAAGGCGGCTCGCAGATCTTCCTCATCAACGCCGACGGCAGCGGGCCGCGCCGGCGCATCAGCAATTCGACCTCCATCGACACCGAGCCGCGCTACTCGGCGGACGGCAAGTGGCTGTATTTCACGTCCGACCGCGGCGGCAGCCCGCAGATCTACCGCATGCCTTCCGGCGGCGGCGAGGCGCAGCGGGTCACCTTCCGCGGGAGCTATAATGTGACGCCGCGCCCCAGCCCCGACGGCCGCGTGCTCGCCTACGTGACGCGCGACGCCGGCAAGTTCCAGGTGGCGCTGCTCGATTTGTCGAACCAACAGGTGCAGGTCATCACCGACAGCGACCGCGACGAGTCCCCCAGCTTCGCCCCCAACGGCAGGATGATCCTGCTCGCCACGGTGCGCGGCGGGCGCGGCGTGCTGTCCGCGGTGTCCGCGGACGGGCGTATCCGCCAGAATCTGCCCTACTCCGGCGGCGACGTGCGCGAGCCGGCCTGGGGACCGTTCATCGAATGAAAGGAGCGAAGCGTATGCGCGGAGTCATGATCGCGATCAGCCTCTTGATCGTTGCGGCGGGTTGCCAGACCACTCCGGAGGAGCAGCAGGCCGCGGGCGTCGAGGACCGCTCGAAACCCGGCGCCAAGCCCGGCGCCAAGCCGGTCGAGTCGCCGCAGGTCGGCAAGCTCGACGTGACCAAGCCGCAGGCGCGCGACAGCGTCGGCGCGCTCAAGGATCCGTCCAACATCCTGTCCAGGCGCCAGGTGTTCTTCGACTACGACAAGTTCGAGGTGAAGGACGAGTACCGGCCGCTCATCGAGGCGCATGCGAAGTACCTGCGCGAGAACCCCAACGCGAAAATGCTCATCCAGGGAAACGCGGATGAGCGCGGCAGCCGCGAGTACAACGTGGCGCTCGGCCAGAAGCGCTCCGACACCGTGAAGAAAATGCTCGTTCTCCTGGGCGCGCGCGAGGCGCAGGTGGAGTCGGTGAGCCTCGGCGAAGAGAAGCCGACCTGCACCGAGCACAACGAGGACTGCTGGGCGAAGAACCGCCGCGGCGAGATGCTCTATGGTGGCGAGTATTGATCATGCGTAGCCTCGTCCTCGTTGCGCTGACGGTGCTCAGCTCGGGCGTGCTCGCGCAGGGCCTGTTCGACGACAACGAGGCGCGGCGACGCATCGATCGCCTGCGTCAGGAAATGGAGGCGCAGCGCCAGGCCACCGAGGCGCGCATCGCCAAGGCCGAGGCCGCGGCGCAGGAGGCGGCGGAGCGCTCCGCCGACCGCGGCGCGATCCTCGACCTCGCGCAGCAGATCGAGAACCTGCGCAGCGAGATCGCCAAGATGCGCGGCCAGATGGAGGTGCTCGCCAACCAGGCCGACACCGCCGAGGCGCGCCAGAAGCAGCTCTACCTCGACATCGACACGCGCCTGCGCAAGCTCGAGGAATCGCGCGAGCGCGCCGCTGCCGCGCCGGAGAAGCCGGCCGCCGCGGCGGCGCCGGCGGCCGAGGCGGAGCCTTCTCCCGCCGAGGCGAAGGCCTACCAGGCGGCGCTCGACCAGTTCAAGCTCGGCAACTACTCGCTCGCCGTGGCGGCGATGCAGGGCTTTCTCGTCACCTATCCCACGAGCCCGCTCGCGCCGAACGCGCAGTACTGGATCGGCATGGCGCACTCCGGGCAGCGCGACTACAAGAGCGCCATCGCCGCGCAGCGCAAGCTGCTCTCCTCGTGGCCCGACAGCCCGAAGGCGCCCGACGCGATGCTGAGCATCGCGAGCGCGCAGGAGACCATGGGCGACCGCGCCTCCGCGCGCAAGACGCTCGAGGAGCTGATCGCGAAGTACCCGGCCAGCAGCTCCGCCACCAGCGCAAAGCAGCGCCTCGCCGCCTCCTCCAAGCGCTGAACGCTGGCGAAGCGGCACGCAGGGCTGATAAAATTCCGCCCTTTCCGCAGCAAATCCGCGTCGTTCGCGTGGGTCGTTAGCTCAGCTGGTAGAGCAGCGGACTTTTAATCCGTTGGTCGGCGGTTCGAATCCGCCACGACCTACCAAATTCTTTTCCAACGCTCGTAATCCGTCTGACTGCGCCGTGCGTTAACCGGTCGCACAGGCCGCGCGCTTGACTCCTTTGTAAACTATAAATTACAATCCGTGCAGCTTCATTACTATCAGACTTCGGACGGGCGCCTGCCTTTCGCGGAGTGGCTTCGCGGTTTGACGGACAGGCAGGCACGCACGCGCATCGAAGGGCGGCTTGCAAGGGTCGCCACCGGCACGCTCGGCGATGCCGAATGGGTCGGTGAAGGCGTCATGGAGCTGAGAGTCGATTGGGGGCCGGGATACCGCATTTACTTCGCGCGGCTCGGTCAGGTGATCGTTCTTCTCCTTTGCGGAGGAGACAAGAGAACGCAGCAGAGGGACATCAACCGTGCCAAGCAGTATTTCGAGGACTACAAAACCCGCAGTGCGCAAGCGAAGCCGCGCGGCCGCGCCTAGCGTTCCCTACGAACCGTGGCTGATCGAGCAGCTCAAGGACCCGGCAGAAGCAGCGGCGTACCTCGAGGCAGTCATCGAAGAGGGGGACCAGGCGGCGCTGATGCTCGCGCTGCGGCAGGTTGCCCAAGCGCAGGGAGGCATCGCTAAGGTCGCCCGCAAGGCTAAGCTGACCCGGGAGGCGACCTACAAAATGCTTTCCGGCTCCGGTAATCCGGAGCTGCGGAGCCTGAGGGCACTTCTAGCGGCAACCGGATTGCGGATCTCGGTCAGACCAATCGGAAAGCGCGCATAAAGCTGCTGTAAGGAGTTCCCATGAATCCATCGGTTATCCAGGGACTGTGGGGCGTGCGCTACCAGGTGAAGGACGTGAAGCGCTCGGTCGAGTTCTACACCGGCAAGCTCGGCTTCAAGCTCGACCACCAGCGTCCGCCGGCGTTCGCCCAGGTTTCGCTCGGCAATCTGAAGCTGATTCTGAGCGGCCCCGGTGCCTCGGGCTCGCGAACGCTGCCCGACGGGCGGACGCAGGAGCCGGGCGGGTGGAACCGCGTCGTCCTGCAGGTCGACGATCTGCCCGCGCGCATCGCCAGCCTCAAGCAGGCCGGCCTGCGCTTTCGCAACGAGATGGAGTCCGGCCCCGGCGGCCGGCAGGTCCAGATCGAGGATCCGGACGGCAATCCCCTCGAGCTGTTCGAGCCGGCGCGCTAGCCTCAGTCCTCGACCAGCTCGCTCTTCTCGAACTTGCGCTGCGCGAAGTCCTGCAGCTGGCTGATCGCGCCCGCCACCTTCGCCGCGTAGGCCGGGGCGAAGCTGATGGTCTGCTCGCCGTCGCCGTCCTGCTGCTTGAGGCAGATGTAGCCGATGTCCGAGATGTGGATCTCGATGTCCGACTGTCCTTTGATCACCATGAATTCCCTCCGGTTGCCGGGCCATGGTAATCGGCCGAGGTCGCCGCGCATTGCGCCGCGGCCTGCGTCGGACGGGCTATCCGCCCTGCGCCGCGCGGTAGGGCATCTCCTTCGTCGAGGCGAGCGCGAGCCAGCCGCGGATGATGCGGTAGAGCACCCAGATGCCGGTGGCAAACCACAGCACCAGCGCGACCGGGATGAGGACCGCGGTGGCGAACAGCACGCCGCCGATCGCGAGCCAGAGCAGGGCGAACCAGAAGGTGCGGATCTGCCAGGAGTAGTGCGAATCGAGCCAGGTGCCGCGCACCTCCGAGCGCTTCACGTAGTTCAGGATCACGGCGATGATCGACGGCCAGCCGGTGAGGAACGCCGTCACGATCATCGCCGGGCTGAGCAGGCCGGTGAGCGCGCTGAACGCGTGCAGGCCGTAGATCACGTGCGCGAGGGTGACCAGGCCTTCGCGCGGCACCAGTCCGGAGGGGGCGGGCGACATGCCCGCCATTATCCCTGCGTGACGGGCTCCACGTAGATCTCGACGCGCCGGTTGGCCTGGCGGCCGGTCTCGGTGGCGTTGGTCTCCACTGGCTGGGTCTCGCCCTTGCCCGAGATCGCGAGGCGCATCGGGTTGACGCGCTTGCCCTCCAGGTACTGCGCGACGGACAGGGCGCGCTGCTCGGAGAGCTTCTGGTTGTACGCGTTGGTGCCGACGTCGTCGGTGTGCCCGACCACGGTGAGCGAGGTCTTGTTGTAGCGCACCACCACGTCGGCCAGCTTGTCCATGGTGCTGTGGAAGCCGGACTTGATGTTGGCCGAGTTGGTCTCGAACGCGGTCTGGTTGGTCATCGTCACGCGCACCACGTCGTTCGGCAGCTTGTCGATGCGCGCCTGGCCGAGCTTGATCTCCTGCGCGAGGTTCTTCTCGAGATCGCGCTTCTGGTCGTCCATGTAGCGCCCGACCACGCCGCCGGCGAGCGCGCCGCCGACCGCGCCGACCAGCGCGCCCTTCGTGCGGTTCTTGTCGTAGGCGATCGCGCCGATCACGGCGCCGCCCGCGGCGCCGATCAGGGCTCCGCTGTCGCGGTACTGGAACGGTTGGTCGGTCGCGCAGCCGGCCACGGCGAGCGCCGCGGCGAGGATTGCAACGCGCTTCATGAGGGCAGGCGCACCGTGGATTCGGGGTCGATCAGCGTCGGCGCGCCCTCGGTGAGCTCCCAGCGCAGCTGCTTGACCAGCGCCATGATGAGACGCTGGCGCTCCGTGGCGAGATGGGGCAGGGCGTCCAGCGTGAGGCGCGCCTGCTCTTCGATCAGGTCCAGCTTGGACAGCAATTCTTTCGTCTGCATGTGCCACTCCCAGCTTGTTATGCGTTGCGCGGCGAGACTAGCAAAGCCGATGTGAACGCGCATTCTGTCGGGATTGCACGACAGCTATACTGCGCCGTTCGTGAAAGACAAGGAGCGCGCATGCCGGCCGGGTTCAGGATTCTGAAGCGCAAACGCAAGGTGGCCGCGGACTGGGCGGAGAAATTCCGCGCGCTGCCGGTCGCGAACGTCAGCGATTCGATGTTCCGCCTCACCGCGGGCGGCGCGCGCCTGCGTCCGTACCACCGCGGCGGCGCGATGGCCGGGCCGGCGCTCACGGTGCGCAGCGCGCCGGGCGACAACCTGATGGTGCACATGGCGCTCAACCTCGCCGAGAAGGGCGACGTGATCGTGGTCGACGCGGGCGGCCAGCTGGAGAACTCGATCATCGGCGAGCGCATGCTCGCGTACTGCGTGGCGAAGGGCTTCGGCGGCATCGTGATCAACGGCGCGGTGCGCGACGTGGCGTGGATCCGCCAGCAGGACTTCCCGGTCTACGCGGCCGGCGTCACGCATCGCGGGCCCTACAAGAACGGGCCGGGCGAGATCAACGTGCCGATCGCGCTCGACGGAATGGGCATCGCGCCCGGGGACCTGGTGATCGGCGACGATGACGGACTGCTCTGCGTGCCGTACGATGACGTCGAGGCGGTCTACCGGGCCGCAAGCAAGAAGCACGAGATGGAGACCAGCACCTTCAAGGACATCGGCAAGGGCGACAACAACCGCGCGCAGTACGAGAAGACGCTGCGCGAGCTCGGATGCGAATTCGAGTCCTGATCGCGGGCTTGGTCCTGTCCGGGGCTGCCTGGAGTCAGGAGCAGCCGGCGCCGCGCGGCGACCTGGGCGTGCGCTACTGGGTCTCGAGCGGCGAGAGCAAGCGCGCGCACAACGCGCAATCGTTCGATCCCTCGCTCGGCAACCCGACCTCGGTGCTGCTGTACGAGAACCTGGACGCCAATACCATCGAGCTGTTCGGGCGGCAGTATTTCGGCGGCGGCAAGTGGCTCGTCAAGGGCTTCATCGGCCTGGGCGAGATCACGCGCGGCTCGTTCCGCGACGAGGACTTCAGCGCCGGGCAGGTGAAATTCTCGGAGACCACCTCCTCGGTGAGCGCGGGCGAGATCTCGTACGGCGCGATCGACATCGGGCGCAACGTGTGGCGGCTGCGCGACGGGCGCACGCTGGTCGGCCTTTACGTGGGCTACAGCGAGTGGAAGGAGGAGGTCGACGCCCACGGTGCCACCGACCACCTGGGCTTCATCGGCGGCGACATCCCGTCCGACGTGCTGGTCATCACCAACAAGGTGGTGTGGAAGGCGCTGCGCGTCGGCTTCGCCGGCAACCTTGCGCTCACGGAGCGCATGCGCCTCGACATTGATCTCGCGCTGGTGCCCTACGCCAAGGTGCGTAACGACGACAGCCACCACCTGCGCGCCGATCCCACTTTGAATGATCTCGGGCCGGTGCCGAACATCCTGATCGAGGGTCGCGGCTACGGCGTGCAGCTCGACGCCGAGCTCCGCTACGAGATCGTGCGTCGCACCGAGCTCGGGCTCGGGGTGCGCTACTGGTACCTGGAGACCACGAGTAGCGCGACGCGCAGCCTGCCGAACCGGCCCGACGTCCCGGAGCTACCGGTCACCGACTTCTACTCCGAGCGCTTCGGCGCGACGCTGAGCCTGCGCCGGGTCTGGTAAGGCCTACTCGCGCGTTCGCGAGATCTTCTTCACGTCCGGCAGGCGGCGCAGCGCGCGCATCACGCGCGCGAGGTGCTGCCGGTTCGCCACCTCCAGCACGAAGTGCATGGTGGTGAACACCGCGCGGTCCTCCTCCATGGTGATGGAGTCGATGTTCGAGCCGGCCTCGGCGATCTCGGAGGCCACCTTGGCGAGCACGCCGCGCTGGTTCTCGACCGTCACGTCGATCGCGGCCTGGAAGAGGCGCGTGGTGCGTGGGTCCCACTCGACGTCGATCCACTGGTCGGGCTCGTTGCGGCGCGAGCGCACGATCGAGCGGCACTCCGAGGTGTGCACCACCAGCCCCTGGCCCTTCTTGATCGAGCCGACGATGGCGTCCCCGGGGATCGGCCGGCAGCAGGTGGCGAGCTGCACCGCCACGCCCTCGGTGCCGCGGATCGTCACGCTGGCGCCGGTCTTCGTATCCTCGGAATCGAATTTTTTCAGAAGCCTGCGGGCCACCACCGCCGGCAGGCGCTTGCCGAGGCCGAGGTCGGCGAGCAGCTCCTCGCGCGAGCGCGCGCCGCTGTCGCGCACCACGCGCTCCCAGGCCGCGTCGTCCACCTCGGCGAGCGAGCTCTTCAGGCCGCGCAGCGCCTGGTCGAGCAGCCGCTCGCCCAGCCCGGCCGACTCCTCGTACTGCATGGTCTTCAGGAAGTGGCGTATGTTGGAGCGCGCCTTGCCGGTGCGCACGTACTGCAGCCAGCCCGCGCTCGGCTTGGCGTGGCTCGCGGTGATGATCTCGACGCGATCGCCGTTGCGCAGCTCGGTGCGCAGCGGCACCAGCTCGCCGTTCACCTTCGCCGCCACGCAGCGGTTGCCGATGTCGGTGTGCACGGCGTACGCGAAGTCGACCGCGGTGGCACCGCGCGGCAGCGAGAGGATCTTGCCCTTCGGCGTGAAGACGTAGACCTCGTCGGGGAAGAGGTCGACCTTCACGTGCTCGAGGAACTCGTGCGGGTCGCCCGACTGGTGCTGGATCTCGAGCAGCGACTGCAGCCAGCGGTGGGTCTGCTTCTGCAGCTCGGAGAGCCGGTCGGCGTCGTCCTTGTACATCCAGTGCGACGCCACGCCCGACTCCGCGAGGCGGTGCATCTCGTCGGTGCGGATCTGCACCTCGACCGGCACGCCGTAGGGGCCGATCAGGTCGGTGTGGATCGACTGGTAGCCGTTCGCCTTCGGGATCGCGATGTAGTCCTTGAACTTGCCGGGGATCGGCTTGTAGAGGCCGTGCAGCGCGCCGAGGGCCAGGTAGCACGTCGGCACGTCGGCCACGATCACGCGGCAGCCGAAGATGTCGTGCACCTCCGAGAACGACAGGTGCTTCTCGATCATCTTGCGGTAGGTCGAGTACACGTGCTTCTCGCGGCCGAACACCGCGGCCTTGACGCCGCTGTCGGCGAGCTTCTTCTTGATCGCGTCGAGCGTCTTGCCGATCATCTCGCGCCGGTTGCCGCGCGCGGCCTTGGTGGCTTTCGCGAGCACCTTGTAGCGCACCGGGTAGAGATGCGAAAAGGCGAGCTCCTGGAGCTCGTGGTACAGGGTATTGAGGCCGAGCCGGTTGGCGATCGGCGCGTAGATCTCCATGGTTTCGCGGGCCACGCGCCTGCGTTTGGCGGGGGGTACCGCTCCCAGGGTGCGCATGTTGTGCAACCGATCCGCGAGCTTGATCAGCATCACGCGCACGTCGCGCGCCATGGCGAGCAGCATCTTGCGGAAGTTCTCGGCCTGCGCGTCCTCGGCGGACTGGAACTCGATCTTGTCGAGCTTCGACACCCCGTCGACCAGCTCGGCGACCGGCTTGCCGAACGTGTCGGAGATCTCGTCCTTGGTCACCGAGGTGTCCTCGGTCACGTCGTGCAGCAGCGCGGCCATCAGGGTCTGGCCGTCAAGGTGCCAGTCGGCCAGGATCTCGGCCACCGCGAGCGGGTGGGAGATATAGGGGTCGCCGGACTGCCGGGTCTGCCCGGCGTGCGCGGCCTCGGAGAAGCGGTACGCCTCGGCGAGGCGCGCCACGTCCTTCGGCTTGAGGTAGCCGAAGCGGGTGTCTTCCAAAAGGGGCGCCGTGGCCGCCATCACGGCCAGATTACACCCGACCCCGAAAAATCAGGGACGGACCACGTTTTGGGTTTAAAGGCCCGGCGGCGCGGGCGGCGTGGCGCTGCGCTTGAGGACCTCGGTGCCAACTTTGCCCGTCGCGATCTCGCGCAGCGCGATGACCGTGGACTTGTCGCGGTTCGGCTCGACCAGCGGGCTCGCGCCGGCGCCGAGCTGGCGCGCGCGGTAGGTCGCCGCCAGCGTGAGCTGGAAGCGGTTGGGAATTCTCTTCAGGCAATCGTCAACGGTGATGCGCGCCATGTCTTTCCTTCTGGATGATTTGCTTCAGCTCGCCGTGGGCGGTCTGGAAGTCTTTGTTAATTATAGCGTAATTGAACTCGCCAGCGTGCGCGAGCTCTTCGCGCGCGTTCTCCAGCCGGCGGCGGATCACCGCGTCGGCGTCCTGGCCGCGGGAGCGCATGCGCCGCTCGAGCTCCTCGACCGAGGGCGGCAGGATGAAGATGCCGACGCACTCGGGATAGATGCGCCGCACCTGCTGCGCGCCCTGCCAGTCGATCTCGAGGATCAGGTCCTCCCCGCGCGCGAGCGCTTCGGTGATGACTTTCTTCGAGGTGCCGTAGCGGTAGCCGTGCACTTCCGCGCTCTCGAGGAACTCGCCGCGCTCGCGCATCGCGATGAACGTCCGGTCGTCGACGAAGTGGTAGTCGACCGCGTTCTTCTCGCCCGGCCGCGGCGCGCGGGTGGTGTAGGAGATCGAGAGCTTCAGGCTCGGATCGTCGCGCATCAGCGCTTCGATGAGCGAGGTCTTGCCGGCCCCGGACGGCGCGGTGATGACGAAAAGCTTTCCTGCCTTTGCTTTTCCCAGGCTACTCAATGTTCTGCACTTGTTCGCGGATCTGCTCGACCAAGAGTTTCAATTCGAGCGCGCAATCCGAGATCGCGGCGCTCGCCGACTTGGAGGCGAGCGTGTTGGCTTCGCGGTTCAGCTCCTGGGCGAGGAAATCGAGCCGCTTGCCGGCTGTCCCGCCGGCGCCCAGCGTGCGCTCGACCTCGTCCAGATGCACGCGCAACCGCTCGAGCTCCTCGGCCACGTCGGCCTTGGTGGCGAACAGCGCCACCTCGGCGCGGATGCGCTCGTCGTCGGTCGAGCCGATTGCCTCGCGCAGGCGCTCAGTGATCTTTGCCTGGTACGCGGCCAGCGCCTCGGGCAGCAGCGGGGTGATCTTGCGCACCTGGGCGCGCATCGCCCGCACCCGCTCCACGATGCCGGCCGCGAGCCTCGCGCCCTCGCGCGCGCGGGTAGCCGCCAGGTCGTCGAGCGCGCGGCGGCACAGGTCCGACACCAGCGCGCGCAGGCTCTCGTCGTCGGCGTCCTCGGCGACCAGGCCCGGCCAGCGCAGCACGTCGGCGACGCGCAGCGGCGCGGCGTCCGGAAACGACTTGCGCGCCGCCTCCGCGAGCGTTTTGAGGCGCGCCACCGCGTGCTCGTTCAGCGTGCCCTTCGCCTGGGCGGTGCCTTCGGCGAGGGACAGCCGGCAGTCCACCTTGCCGCGCGACACGCGCGCCGCGATCAGCTCGCGCAACACCGGCTCGTGCGCGCGCAGCTCGTCGGCGATGCGAAACTGCAGGTCGAGGAAGCGCGAGTTGACCGAACGCAGCTCGAGGCTCAGCGTTCCGCGCGGGGAACCGGCGCTCGCCGCGGCGTAGCCGGTCATGCTGTGAACGGGAAGGGACAAGTGCGAGGGAGCTATCATAGGGCAGATGTCCAAGCAAGCCAATCAGCCGCTGCCCGAAGGCGCGCGCCTGCAGAACTACCGCATCCAGCGCGTGCTCGCGATCGGCGGGTTCTCGTTCGTCTATCTCGCGCACGATGATCGCGATGCGCCGGTGGCGATCAAGGAGTACCTGCCGGCCACGCTCGCGCTGCGCTTGAACGGGGTTGCGCAGCCGCAGGCCGAAGGCGAGGACCTGGCGAAGTTCCGCGCCGGCATGAAGTGCTTCTTCGAGGAGGCGGCGGCCATCGCGCACCTCGAGCACCCGAACGTGGTGCGGGTGCTGGATTTCTTCCGCGCCAACGAGACGGTCTATCTGGTGATGCGCTACGAGCGCGGCCGCTCGCTGCACGAGCACATCAGGAACCGGCGCGGGCCGGTCGAGGAGATCTGGCTGCGCAACACGTTCGCCCAGCTGCTCGACGGGCTGCGCGAAGTGCACGCGCGCAAGCTGCTGCACCTCGACATCAAGCCGGCCAACGTCTACCTGCGCAACGACGGCGCGCCGGTGCTGATCGATTTCGGCGCCGCGCGCCAGGTGCTCTCCGCCGAAGGCATGAAGCTGCCGCCGCTGTACACGCCGGGCTTCGCGGCCCCGGAGATGCATGCGCGCCGCGAGCTGCTCGGCCCTTGGAGCGACATCTATTCGATCGGCGCCACGATGTACGCGTGCCTCGCGGCCGCCGCGCCGCAGCCGGCCGATGCGCGGCTGGCGAACGACCTGGTCGTGCCGGCGCGCAAGGCGTTCGCGGGCAATTACGCAGCCGAGCTGCTCGAGATCGTCGACTGGTGCCTCGAGCTCGACCACCTGCGCCGCCCGCAAAGCGTGCGCGCACTGCAGAAGGCCCTGCTTGGCTCAAGACCCGACTATCGTCCAGGCGAGTAAGCTCGGCGCGCGCGACATCAACGAGGACCGCGTCGGCCACTGGACGACGCCGGGCGCGGTGCTGATGGCGGTGGCCGACGGGCTGGGCGGCCACATCCACGGCGAGCTCGCGGCGCAGATCGCCATCGACATCCTCGGCGCGGCGTTCGCCGCCGAGGCGCGCGACAAGCTCGCCGATCCGGCCGAGTTCCTGTCGCGCGCGCTGGCGGCCGGGCACGCCGGCATCGTGCGCGAGTCCGAGAAGCGCAGCTTCCCCGAGAACCCGCGCACCGTGATCGCGGCCTGCGTGGTGCAGGACGGCCGGGCCTGGTGGACGCACGTCGGCGACTGCCGGTTCTACCTCTTGCGGGGCGGCCGGGTCATCGCGCGCTCGCGCGACCACACCGTGGTGCAGCGCCTGGTCGACGAAGGCCGCATCCGCGAGGAGGCCGCCGCCACGCACCCGCAGCGCAACCGCCTGCTCCAGTGCCTCGGCGGCATCCAGATCCCGCGCATCGAGCCGGTGGCGAGCGAGCGCCTGGCGCGCGACGACATCGTGCTGCTGTGCTCCGACGGGTTCTGGGGGCCGCTCACCCAGCGCCAGCTCCTCCATTCGCTGCTTTCGCGCCCGCTCGCGGAAGCGATCCCCGAGCTGACCGCGCTCGCAGAATCGAACGCCGGGCCCGAATGCGACAATGTCTCCGTGGTGGCGATGACATGGCAGCAAGACTGAACGGCCGGCGCTCCGACGAGCTGCGCCCGGTGCGCATTCAGCGGCGCTACACCAAGCACGCCGAAGGCTCGGTGCTGGTGCAGTTCGGCGACACCCACGTGCTGTGCAACGCGAGCGTGGAAGAGCGCGTGCCGCCGTTCCTCAAGGACAGCGGCCGCGGCTGGGTGACCGCCGAGTACGGCATGCTGCCGCGCTCGACCAATACGCGCACCGAGCGCGAGGCCGCGCGCGGCAAGCAGTCCGGGCGCACGCAGGAAATCCAGCGCCTGATCGGCCGCTCTCTGCGAGCGGTTGTGGATCTTTCTTCTCTTGGACAAAGGACTGTGCACGTCGATTGCGACGTGCTGCAGGCCGACGGCGGCACGCGCACCGCTTCCATCACCGGCGCATTCGTGGCGCTGCATGACGCTTTTTCTTTTCTTCGTGAAAAGAAATTGATTTTTTCCAACCCAATCCGTGACCACGTCGCGGCCGTCTCGGTCGGCATGGCGGACGGCACGCCGCTCCTCGACCTCGATTACCGCGAGGATTCATCGTGCGGCTGCGACATGAACGTGGTCATGACCGGCGCGGGAAGCTACGTCGAGGTGCAGGGCACCGCGGAGGGTGAGGCGTTCTCGCGCGCCGAGCTCGACCGGCTGCTCGAGCTTGCCGCGCGCGGAATCGCCGAGCTCGTCCGGCAGCAGAAGATCGCGCTCGGCCTGTGAGGCTGGTGCTCGCCTCGTCCAATCCCGGCAAGCTGCGGGAGATCCGGGCATTGCTCGCGCCTTTGTCCATCCAGGTTGTTACGCAACAAGAGCTCGGGATCCGCGATGCCGATGAACCCCACGACACCTTCCTTGAGAACGCGCTCGCCAAGGCCCGCCATGCGAGCCGCGCGTCAGGCCTGCCCGCGCTCGCCGACGACTCGGGGCTCTGCGTGGAGGCGCTCGGCGGCGAGCCGGGCGTGCACTCGGCCTACTACGCCGGCCGCGATGGCGACCGCGAGACGCGCGACGCGCGCAACAACGAGAAGCTGCTCGGGCAGCTTGCAGACGAGAGGAGCGCATTCTACGTCTGCGTGATGGTCCTCGTGCGTCGCGCTGGGGATCCGCGCCCGCTGGTAGCCGAAGGCGTCTGGCGCGGCGAGATCGCGCGTGCCGCTCGCGGTTCCAATGGGTTCGGCTACGACCCGTTGTTTTATGTTTCTTCTCTAGAAAAAACCGCAGCGGAGCTCGATCCGGAACACAAGAACCGCATCAGCCACAGGGGCATCGCGCTCGCCAAGCTGATAGGGTTGCTGAATGAAGCTTGAGGCGCTGCCGCCGCTCGCGCTCTACGTGCACATTCCGTGGTGCGTGCGCAAGTGCCCGTACTGCGACTTCAACTCGCACGAGCGCGCCGGCGCGCTGCCGGAGAACGAGTACGTCGCGCGCCTGCTGCTCGACCTCGAGGCGTTGCTGCCCTCGGTGTGGGGCCGTCGCCTGGTGAGCGTGTTCATCGGCGGCGGCACGCCGAGCCTGTTCTCGCCCGAGGCGATCGACAAGCTGCTCGCCGGGGTGCGCGCGCGGCTGCAGGTGGAGCCGGGCGCCGAGGTGACGCTGGAAGCGAACCCGGGCACCGTGGAGGCGGGGCGCTTCCGAGGTTTCCGCGACGCCGGCGTGAACCGGATCTCGCTTGGCGTGCAGAGCTTCGACGAGCGCATGCTCGCGGCGCTCGGCCGCATCCACGGCGCCGAGGAGGCGCGCCGCGCCATCGCCGCGGCGCGGCAGAGCTTCGACAACTTCAACGTCGACCTGATGTACGGGCTGCCGGGCCAGACGCTCGAGATGGCGCGCGCCGACATCGAGGAGGCGGCGCGCAGCGGCGCGCCGCACGTCTCGGCCTACCAGCTCACCATCGAGCCGAACACGGTGTTCTTCAGCAAGCCCCCCAGGCTCCCCGACCACGACGCATCGGCCGACATGCAGGTGATGGTCGAGGAGGTGCTGTACAGGAGCGGCTACCAGCACTACGAGACTTCCGCGTTCGCGCGGCCGGGGCACCGCTGCGCGCACAATCTGAACTACTGGGAGTTCGGCGACTACCTCGGCATCGGCGCGGGAGCGCACGGCAAGCTGAGCTTCCCCGAGCGCATCACGCGCCACGAGCAGGCCAGGCAGCCGGCCGAATACCTGAAGGGCGTGCCGCGGAAGGAAAGCGTCATCGCGCCGCGCGAGCTGCCGTTCGAGTTCATGCTGAACGCGCTGCGCCTGGTGGAGGGCTTCGCGCCGCGCCTGTTCGAGCAGCGCACCGGGCTGCCGCTGGCGACGATCGAGAAGCCGCTCAACCAGGCCGAGAGCAAGGGCCTGCTCGAGCGCGACTGGGCGCGCCTGCGGCCCACGGCGCGCGGCCAGCGTTTCCTCAACGAGCTGCTGGAGCTGTTCCTCGCCGCCGGAAAAGAAGGTCCCGCACCGGATGCCCCAGGCGGCGCCCGCGTGATTCGAATTTCGTCACGGGCCTCCTGACGAAGCCGCTTTCCGCTTCTTCGAAAAGCTCGTTCGCGGCAAAGACCGCGGCGATCTGATCCGCGTAGTCGGGCCAGTCGGTTGCCGCGTGCAGTACTCCACCCCCCTTGAGTTTCCGCGCGGCCAAGGCCGCGAATTCCGGCTGCACCATGCGCCGCTTGTGATGGCGCTTCTTCGGCCATGGGTCCGGGAAGAACAGGTGGATCGCCGCGAGGCTGCCGTCGGCGACCATCTGTTCCAGCACCTCGACTGCGTCGTGGCGGATGACGCGCAGGTTTTTCAGTTCTTTGGCATGGATTTGCTTGAGCAGGCTGCCGACGCCCGGTCCGTGCACTTCTACGGCGACGAAGTCGACCTCCGGATGCGCGGCGGCAATTTCGGCGGTGGTGTCGCCCATGCCCGAGCCGATCTCGAGCACCAGCGGACGAGCCGAGGCGATCTTCTCGCTGGAGAATGGAATGCCGTACTTTGGATACAGCTCTGCGAGAGCTCGTTTCTGGGCCGGGGTTGTCCGGCCTTGACGCAGGACGTAGCTGCGAATCGGCCGGACGATGGAAGTCGCCACGGCGTGGCTCAGGCGGCCTTCGGAGCGATCTTCCCTTCGGTGGGCGAGCTCGGCGTGGCCGAGTAGAGCTTCTTCGGCATGCGGCCGGCGAGGAAGGCTTCGCGGCCGGCTTCCACCGCCTTCTTCATCGCCTTCGCCATGAGCACGGGGTCGCGCGCCGCGGCGATGGCGGTGTTCATCAGCACGCCGTCGCAGCCGAGCTCCATCGCGATCGCCGCGTCGGACGCGGTGCCGACGCCGGCGTCGACGATCACCGGCAGCTTCACCTTCTCGATTACGAGCTGCAGGTTCCAGGGATTGAGGATCCCCATTCCCGAGCCGATCAGCGAGGCAAGCGGCATGATCGCGACGCAGCCCGCCTGCTCGAGCATCTGTGCCTGGATCGGGTCGTCGGAGCAGTACACCATGACCTTGAAGCCGTCCTTCACGAGCTCGTCGGCGGCTTTCAGGGTCTCGGGCATGTTCGGGTAGAGCGTGTGCGGATCGCCCAGCACCTCGAGCTTCACCAGGTCGTGGCCGTCGAGCAGCTCGCGCGCGAGGCGCAGCGTGCGCACCGCGTCGGCGGCGTTGTAGCAGCCGGCGGTGTTCGGCAGGTAGGTGAACTTGGACGGGGGCAGCGCGTCGAGCAGGCTCGGCTCGTTGGCGTTCTGGCCGATGTTGGTGCGCCGGATCGCCACCGTGACGATCTCGGCGCCCGAGGCTTCCACCGCGGCGCGCGTCTGCGCGAAGTCGCGGTATTTACCCGTACCGACCAGCAGGCGCGAGGAATAGCTCTTGCCCGCAACTTGCAGCAGGTCTTTCATCCGCCCCCCACGGCGACCACGACTTCGAGCTGGTCTCCGTCGGCGAGCAGGGTGCTCGCGTGCGCGCTCCTCGGCACGATCTCGCCGTTGCGCTCCACGGCGACCTTCTTGCCGGCCAGCTCGAGCGCGGCGAGCAGCGCCGAGACGTCGAGCGGCCGCTCGAAGCGGTGTGCCGCGCCGTTCACGGTGACCTGGATCATGGTGCGAATGATACAACCCCATGCAATGAGAAACGCGCTTCTGATCCTTGCCGTGCTCGCGGCTCCCACCCTTGCCGACGAGGTCCGGCTCGCCAACGGCGACCGCATTACCGGGGAGATTACGGCGCGCAGCGGCGAGCGCCTGGTCGTGAAGACCGAGTTCGCCGGCGAGGTCGCGGTGCGCCTGAGCGACGTCGCGTCGATCGCCATCGCCGATGGCGAGGGGGCGGTGCACGAAATCGGCCCGGCACAGATTGCGCAATTCGACCCGAAACCCTATAAGCGCGAGCAAGCCGTGGCCTATTCCGGCCGCGTGCTCGTTTCGGCCGCTTATGCGAGGGGCAATGCGCCCAGCGACCAGTTACACGCGGATGCGCTCTTTAGTGCGCGCGCGCGGGAGTACCGGTACGAGCTGTCCGGACGTATCGACCGGCGCAGCGCCCCCTCGGAGCAGACCGAGTCGGCGTGGCTGGCCGGCGCGAACTACGATCGATTCCTCGACCAGCGGCAGTTCCTGTACGGGCGTGCCTCGCTCGAGCACGACGAGGCGAAGGACATCGACGCGCGCACCGCGCTCGGCGCGGGCTATGGCGTGCAGCTCGTGGAAAGCGTCGCGGCGAGCCTGTCGCTACGCGGCGGCCTGGACTATGTCGTGGTGGACCGCTTCGTCGCGCCGCGTGAGGAATACCCCGCGCTCGGCTGGGGAATCCGCGCCTCCTACAAGCCGTTCGGCGCTGCGCTCGAGCTTTTCCACGAGCAGGAAGGCTTCTGGAACCTGGAGGACACGGATGTCGTGACGTTGCGCTCGAAGACCGGCATGCGCGTGCCCTTGGTGGACCGCTTCAACGCCACCGCGCAGCTCAACGTGGACTGGGAGCGGCGCCCGGCGCCCGGCCGTGCGTCGACCGATTCCACCTTGCTGCTGGGCGTGGATTATTCCTTCTGAGTGAGATCGCGGTACTCGCCCTCGATGACCGCGCCGCCGCGGCCGGGAGCACCTGAGACACGGTCGCGCGACCGCCACCACAGCCAGCCCCAGACCACGATGCCGACCGCAAGCAGCGCGGCGACGATCAGCGATGTGAATATGAATACCGCGACCAGGAAAAGCAGGCCGAGCACTGCCCCGACGACACGCTGGAGGACCCCCATCTAATTATGATGGGGGCGCCGCGGTGTAGTTCAACCGGAAAACACGATCGCCCGGACCGGGGTGGGGTTGTAGTCGTTCACCGGGTTGTTCATCTGCGGGCAGTTCGAAACCACCGCCAGCACGTCCATCTCGGCGCGCAGGTCGATGTAGTCGCCGGGCTTGGAGATGCTCGGCCCCATGTCCATCGCGCCGTTCGCCGCCACCGGTACGTACATGAAGAAGTTCATGTTGGCGACCATGTCGCGCGGCCCCATGCCGTAGCGCTTGAGCTGGTCGAGGAAGTTCTGGCGGCAGTTGGGATCGTCGGGCTTGTTGTAGCGCCTGCGGTTGAGCGCCGAGGAGCAGCAGCCGCCGATCGTGTCGTGGAAGCCGCAGGTGTCGTCGACCACCGTGAACATCGGGTTGCAGTTCACCGAGTAGATCACCGTGCCCTTGCGGATGAAGATGTTGCCGTTGATCTTCATCGTGTCGGCCGCGGCGTAGCGGTCCTCGTGGTCGCGCGCGTTGTAGCACAGGAAGTCGACCGCCTGCTTGCCTTCGAGGTCGACGAGGCGCAGCACCTGGCCGCGCTTGAGCTCGCGGCTCCAGCCCGCGCGCGCCGGGATGATTTCGTCCGAGATGGTCTTCATGCCCCGAAGCTTATAATTCCGGCCAGCCGCGGGTGTAGTTCAATGGCAGAACATCAGCTTCCCAAGCTGAATACGTGGGTTCGATTCCCATCACCCGCTCCAACCACTGACCGGAAACCTGCATGGACGTACGCGCCGCCGTAGCCTGGGAAGCGGGCAAGCCGCTCCGCATCGAAAAAGTACAGCTCGCCGGACCGAAGGCCGGGGAAGTGCTGGTGGAGATCAAGGCCACCGGCATCTGTCACACCGACGAGTTCACGCGCTCGGGGGCGGATCCCGAGGGACTCTTCCCCGCGATCCTCGGCCACGAGGGCGCGGGCGTCGTGGTGGACGTTGGCGCGGGCGTGACCAGCCTAAAAAAGGGCGACCACGTCATTCCGCTCTATACGCCCGAGTGCCGGCAGTGCAAGGCGTGCCTGTCGCGCAAGACCAACCTGTGCACCGCGATCCGCGCTACGCAGGGCAAGGGGTTAATGCCGGACGGGACCAGCCGGTTCTCGCTCAGCGGAAAGCCGCTGCATCACTACATGGGCTGCTCCACTTTCTCCAACTTCACCGTGCTGCCCGAGATTGCCGTGGCGAAAATCCGCGCGGACGCGCCGTTCGACAAGGTGTGCTACATCGGCTGCGGCGTGACGACGGGGATCGGCGCGGTGATCAACACCGCGAAGGTCGAGCCGGGCGCGAACGTGGCGGTGTTCGGGCTGGGCGGGATCGGGCTCAACGTGGTGCAGGGGGCACGCATGGCGGGCGCCGACAGGATCATCGGCGTGGACTTGAATCCGAAGCGCGAGGCGCTGGCGCGCAAATTCGGCATGACGCACTTCGTCGACGGAAAAGATTCGGTGCAGAAGATCATCGACCTGACCGACGGTGGAGCGGACTACAGCTTCGAGTGCATCGGTAACGTGGAGGTGATGCGCCAGGCGCTCGAGTGCTGCCACCGCGGCTGGGGCGTGTCGGTGATCATCGGCGTGGCGGGGGCGGGCCAGGAGATCAAGACGCGCCCGTTCCAGCTCGTCACCGGCCGGGTGTGGAAGGGCACCGCGTTCGGCGGCGCGCACGGGCGCTCCGACGTGCCGAAGATCGTCGACTGGTACATGGAGAAGAAGATCAACATCGACGACCTGATCACGCACGTGCTGCCGCTCGAGCGCATCAACGACGCGTTCGAGCTCATGCACAAGGGCGAGTCGATACGCTCGGTGGTCGTCTATTGAGTGCTCTGCAGGAGGGCGAGCAGTCCCTTGAGCAGGGCCGTGGGAGAGGGTGGGCAGCCCGGGATGTGCAGGTCCACCGGTAGGACGTTCGAGACGCCGCCGACCACCGCCGGGCTGCCGGCGAATACGCCGCCGTTGCGCGCGCAATCGCCCACCGCGACCACCCACTTCGGGCCCGGCGTGGCCTGGTAGGTGCGCTCGAGAGCCTGGCGCATGTTGAGCGTGACCGGCCCGGTGACGAACAGCACGTCGGCGTGGCGCGGCGAGGCGACGAAGCGCAGGCCGAAGCGCTCGAGGTCGTAGAGCACGTTGTTGAGCGCGTGGATCTCGAGCTCGCAGCCGTTGCACGAGCCCGCGTCCACCTCGCGGATCGAGAGGCTGCGCCCGAGGCGGGCACGCGCCGCGCGGTTGAGCTCCTCGGCAAGCGCCGTCGCGTCGGGCGCCGGGGCCGGCTCGGTGAGCGGCCCGCGCAGGATGTTCTTGATGAGCAGCTTAGAGGTCATGGCCGGAGTACGAGCAGTTGAAGGACTTGTTGCAGAGCGGGAAGTCGGCCACGATGTTGCCCTCGATCGCGGCCTCGAGCAGCGGCCACTGGAACCAGGACGGGTCGCGCAGGTGGCAGCGCTCGACGCCCGCCGCGCCGAGCCGCACCCACGCGAAGATCTCGCCGCGGAAGCCCTCGACCAGCGCGGCGCCTTCGCCCGCGCCGCCCGGCACGGCGGCGTGCACCGGGCCGGCCGGCAGACCCTCGAGGATCTGCCGTACCAGCGCGAGGCTCTGCTCCACTTCGCGGATGCGGATCCAGACGCGCGCGTTCACGTCGCCGGCGTGCACCATCGGCACTTCGAAGCGCAGCGCGTCGTAGGGCGCATAGCCGGGCGTGCGGCGTGCGTCGAAGCCGCGCCCCGAGGCGCGGCCGACGTAGCCGCCGGCGGCGAATTGCTCGGCCAAGGCTTGCGTGAGAATCCCGGTGCCCACGGTGCGATCCTTGAGGGACGCAGTGTCGTCGTAGAGCTCCACGAGCTCGGGGAAGCGGGCGTCAATGAATGCGAGGAGCGCCTGAAGCTGCTGCCCGGCTCCCGCAGGCAGATCGGCGCGCATCCCGCCCGGCACCACGCAATCCATCATCAGCCGATGCCCAAAGCACGCGTGCGCCGCACGCAGCACGTGCTCGCGCAGCAGGCCGCAAGCCGCATGCATGATGCTGAAGGAGGCGTCGTTGCAGACCGCGCCAATGTCGCCGAGATGGTTGGCGAGGCGCTCGAGCTCGGCGGCGAGCGCACGCAGCCATACCGCGCGCGGCGGCGCCTCGAAGCCGAGCGCGTCCTCGACCGCGCGCGCGAAGCCGAGCGCGTAGCCCACGGTGCTGTCGCCTGAGACGCGGCTGGCGAGCCGCGCGGCGCGCTCGAGCGGTGCGCCGGCCATGAGCGCTTCGATGCCCTTGTGCACGTAGCCGAGGCGCTGCTCTAGCCGCACCACGGTCTCGCCGTTGGCGGTGAAGCGGAAGTGCCCCGGCTCGATGATGCCGGCGTGCACCGGCCCGACCGGGATCTGGTGCAGGCCTTCGCCTTCGGCGGGCAGGAACGCGTAGGGCGTGCCGTGGCGCAGCCAGGGCCGCGCGTCGGGCGCGCCTTCCGCTTCGAGGCCTGCGAGGTCGCGCGCCGCGCGCTCGAGGCGGATCGCCGGCGCATGCAGCGCGCCGATCGACGGAAAGCGGCCCGCGGCGCACGGCAGGTGCAGGAGCCTCGGCTCGCTTTTCTCGAGGATCGCCATGTGCGCGGCTCGAGGTTCGCCCCAAAGCGCGAGAAGTGAGATCTCGCCCGCACGCAGCCGTTCCCCAACCGCAGTCCAGGCGCGCGCATCGACGGTTTGGGATGGCCAGCGCATCAGTTGAGCAGGCTCGCGACGTACTGGAACCACGCGACGAGCGAGGGCGGCAGCCAGATCCCGGCGGCGAGGACGATGGCGAGGTGCAGGCCGATGGGCAGGAAGGAAGCCTTGTCCGGGTCGTTGCGCCCGTCCGGATCGCCGAACACGAGGCCGTTCAGTCGCAGGAGCAGCGCGCCGAGCCCGACCAGAAGCGCGAGGCCGAGGATGATGGCGAGGAGCGGCGCGCGCGCGAAGGTCGAGGTGATGATCAGGAACTCGGTCATGAACAGCCCCATCGGCGGAAGTCCGGCAATCGCGACCACGCCCAGGCCGAGGCTCCAGCCGAGCATCGGGTGCGAGACGGTGAGGCCGCGGATGTCGGCCATGCGCTGCGTGCCCTTCACCTGCGCGACGTGGCCGACGCAGAAGAAGATCGCCGACTTGGTCAGGCTGTGGAGCGCCATGTGCAGGAGCCCGGCGAAGTTGGCGAGCGTGCCGCCCATGCCGAAGGCGAAGGTGATGATGCCCATGTGCTCGATCGAGGAGTAGGCGAACAGGCGCTTGATGTCCTGGCGCCGGTAGAGCATGAACGCGGCGAACACCACCGAGGCGAGGCCGAGCGTGACCATCAACGGCCCCGGCGCGAGCGCGGCCGGGTTCGAGGACATGATGCTCTTGAAGCGCAGCACCGCGAACAACGCCACGTTGAGCAGCAGCCCGGACAGCACCGCCGAGATCGGCGTCGGGCCCTCGGCGTGCGCGTCGGGCAGCCAGGCGTGCAACGGCACCAGGCCCACCTTGGTGCCGTAGCCGAGCAGCAGGAACACGAACGCGAGGTTAAGCAGCGCCGGGTCGAAGCCCGCGGCGTTCGCTACCAGGATGTTCCAGGCCATCGCGTCGAGCCCCTCGCCCACCACTGCGCGCGCCGCGAGGTAGACGAGGATCGTCCCGAACAGCGCGAGCGCGATGCCGACGCTGCCGAGCAGGAAGTACTTCCACGCCGCCTCGAGCGCGGCGGGCGTGCGGTAGATGCCGACCATCACCACGGTGGTGAGCGTGGCGAGCTCCACCGCCACCCACATGAGGCCGATGTTGTTGGCGAGCAGCGCGAGGTTCATGCCGAACATCAGCATCTGGTACATCGCGTGGTAGAAGCGCAGGTACGCGTGCGTGAGGTGCCCGGTCTCCAGCTCGTGCGCGATATAGCTCGCGCTGAACACGCTGGTGGTGAAGCCGACCAGGGTGCCGATCAGGATGAACACCACGTTCAGGTCGTCGACGATCAGGAACGGCCCGGGCGAAGGACGCTCGATGAGCAGCGCGAGCGCGCAGCCGAAGCTGAGGAATGAGAACAACGCGTTCAGCCACGCGGCCTTGCGCTCGTCGCGCATCAGCGCGAGCAGCGCCGCGCCGATTCCGGGCACCAGGAGCAGGGCGGCGAGGCTCACGGCTGCTCCCCGCGGTGCTCGTGCAGCAGGTGGATGTCGACGGTCTCGAAGCGCTCGCGGATGCGGAAGAGAAAAATTCCGATCACGATCAGCGCCACGAGGATTGAGAACGCCACGCTGATCTCGACCACCAGCGGCATGCCCTTCGCGCCGGTGGCGGCGAGGATCAGCCCGTTCTCGATCGACATGAAGCCCACCACCTGGCTCACCGCGTTACGGCGCGAGATCATCATCAGCAGGCCGAGCAGGATCACCGACAGGGCGAACGCCAGGTCCTCGCGCGCGAGCGTGCCGGCCTGCGCGGTGATCGGCAGCATCACCATGATCGAGAGCGCGATCAGGCCGATGCCGGCCAGCATGGTGAGGCCGACGCCGACCACCGGCTCGATGGTGCGATGGATGCCCAGGCGCACCACGATGCGCCGCAGCGCCACCGGTATCACCAGCGCCTTGATCACCAGCGCGATCGCCGCGGTGATGTAGAGGTGCGGCGCCTGCTGGATGTAGGCCTGCCACGCCACCGAGGCCGAGACCACCAGCGCGTGCGCGGCGAAGGTGTTGATCAGGCCGGTCATGCGGTCCTGGTAGAGCAGCATCACGCTCACCAGCACCAGCCCGCCGGCGAAGAGATGAGCGACGTCAAGCGCGAGAGGGCTCACCGGGCGCCGCGCGTGACGAAGAAGAGCACGGTGGCGAGCACGCCGAGCATGAGCGCGGCGCCGAGGAAGTCGGAGTAGCGGAACACGCGCATCTTGGCGATGGCGGTCTCGAACACCGCGAGCAGCAAGCCGCCGCCGGCGAGCTTCGCGAGGTACAGCGCGAGGGCCGCGAGGTGCGCGAGGGCGCCCTCGCCGGGCACCGCGAGGTGCCAGGGCGCGAACACGCAGCCGATCACCGAGAGGTAGAGCAGCAGCTTGATGTGCGAGGCGAGCTCGATCATCGCGAGGTGGCGGCCCGAGTACTCGAGCACCATCGCCTCGTGCACCATGGTGAGCTCGAGGTGCGTGGCCGGGTTGTCGATCGGGATGCGGCCGTTCTCGGCGATCGCCACCATGACCAGCGCGACCAGCGCGAGCGCGAGGGAGACGCGCAGCCCGACGCCCGGGCCCTGCATGTACGCCGCGACGAACGAGAGCTGCGTCGAGCCGGCGAGCAGCGCAACCGTGAACACCACCATCAGCATGGCCGGCTCGGCGAGCGAGGCGATCATCATCTCGCGGCTCGAGCCGATGCCGCCGAAGCTCGTGCCGACGTCGAGGCCGGCGAGCGCCAGCATGAAGCGCGCGCTGGCGAGCAGCGCGACGATCGCGATCATGTCCGCGGCGTAGCTGAACAGCAGGCCGGTGGCGAAGGTCGGCACCAGCGCCGCCGCCACCCAGGTCGCGGCGAACACCAGGTAGGGCGCGACGCGGAACAGCCAGGACGCCGAGTGCGCGAGCACCACCTCCTTGCGCAGCAGCCGCAGCAGGTCGCGGTACGGCTGCACGAGCGGCGGGCCGCGCCGCCCGACCAGCAGCGCCTTCAGTTTTCGCACGTAGCCCACCAGCAGCGGGGCGAGCAGCAGCACGACCAGCATCTCGGCGAGCTGGGCGAGCGCGGCGACGATCATTGCCACAGCGTCAGCACCATGAGGAGCGCCACCAGGGCGCCGAACACCAGCGTGAGGTAGCCGCGGATGGTCAGGAATTGCAGGCTGTTCAGGCGGCCGGCCACGAAGTCGACGCCGCGCGCAACGGGCGCGTACAACGCGTCCCACGGCAGGTCGCGCAGGCTGACGTCCATGCGGGCCGGGCGGGCATCGCCCGGCGGCGGCATGCGCACCTCCTCGCGTGCGCGGAACACCACGGCTCCGAACACGCGCCGCAGCGGCTGCGAGAAGCTCGCGCCGCTGTACTGCGTCGCCGGGCTGGGGTCCGGAAATCCGCAGTCCCAGGCCGCCGAGCGGCGCGCCGCAGCGGAAGCAAACCGGTGGATGACCTCTGCGCCGAGGCCGGCGGCGAGGGCGATGAAGAAGAACAGCAGCAGGCCGTTGTACGAGCTGCGGCTCTGCCCGATCGGCACGATGGTCAGCCAGTCGAGCTGCTCCTGGCGCGGCAGGTTGGCGTTGGTGAGCGCCTGGCTCACCGGCGCGAGCGCGTCGATGAAGTAGCCCGGCAGGATGCCGGCGATCAGGCACAGCGCCGCCAGGACGAGCATGGCGGCGAGCGACCAGCGGTCGCTCTCGACGGCCTCGGCCGCCACCGCGCTGCGCGGCCGGCCGAGGAAGGCGATGCCGAACGCCTTGACAAAGCACGCGCCGGCGAGCGCCGCGGAAAGCGCGAGCAGCGCGCCGACCGCCGGCACCAGGAACTTGAGCAGCCACTGCGGCAGCGTAGGGCTGAGCAGGATGGCCTGAAAGGTGAGCCACTCGGAGACGAAGCCGTTGAAGGGCGGCAGCGCGGAGATCGCCGCCGCGCCGACCAGGAACGCGAACGCGGTGCGCGGCATGCGGTGGATCAGGCCGCCGAGGCGCTCGAGGTTGCGCTCGCCGGTCGCGTTCAGCACTGCGCCCGCGCCGAAGAACAGCAGGCTCTTGAACAGCGAATGGTTGAAGCAGTGCAAGAGCGCCGCGGTCAGCGCGAGCGCCGCGGCGCCGCTCATCTCGTTCGCCTCGAAGGCGAGTGCGAGGCCCAGGCCGATGAACACGATGCCGACGTTTTCCACCGTGCTGTAGGCGAGAAGGCGCTTCAGGTCCTCCTGCATGAGCGCGTAGAGCACGCCCATCACCGCGGTGATGCCGCCGAGCAGCGGCACCAGCGCGCCCCACCACCAGGCCGGCGGGCCGAGCAGGTCGAACACGATGCGGATGAAGCCGTACACCGCGACCTTGGTCATGACGCCGCTCATGAGCGCGGAGACGTGCGTCGGCGCCGCCGGGTGGGCGAGCGGCAGCCACACGTGCAGCGGAAACAGGCCCGCCTTCGAGCCCGCGCCGATCAGCGCGAGCACCAGCACCACCGCGGCGGCGCTCGCCCCCGGCGGCGCCGCGCGCATGGCCTGGAACTCGTAGCCGCCGGCAGGACCAGCGAGCAGGCCGAAGGCGAGCAGGAGCGCGAGCGTGCCGAGGCTCGCCATCAGGAGGTAGAGATAGCCGGCCGCGGCGTTGCCCGGCCGGCGGTGGTGCGCCATCACCAGCGCCCAGGAGGAGAGCGACATGAACTCCCAGGAGAAGAGGAAAGTGAACGCATCGGCGGCCAGCAGCACCAGGTTCATGCCGGCGAGGAAGGCCGGGAAGAAGGGGAGCACGCGGCCGGGCGACTCCTCATGGCGACCGTAGCCGAGCGCGAACAGGCTGGCCGCGGCGCCGCCGAGGTTGAT
>DASVFV010000220.1:0-9543 GCA_036379875.1 Burkholderiales bacterium
AGGCCTGATGGGCGCGGCGCTGGTGTCCAAGGTGCAGGCGGCTTCGCTGCCCGAGGCGCCGCTCATGGACAAACCCGACATGGCGCCGCCGCTCCTTCCCCCGAACGGCAGGCCCTACAACCCGGTCGCGACGCTGAACGGCTGGACGCTGCCCTGGCGCATGAACAACGGCGTCAAGGAATTCCACCTGGTGGCCGAACCCGTGGTGCGCGAGATGGCGCCGGGTTTCAAAGCGCACCTGTGGGGTTACAACGGCCAGTCGCCCGGACCCACCATCGAGGTGGTGGAAGGCGACCGGGTGCGCATCTTCGTCACCAACAAGCTGCCCGAGCACACCACGGTCCACTGGCACGGCATCCTGCTGCCGAACGGAATGGACGGCGTCGGCGGTCTGAACCAGCCGCACATTCCGGCCGGCAAGACGTTCGTCTACGAGTTCCAGATGACGAAGTCGGGAACCTTCATGTATCACCCGCACGCCGACGAGATGACGCAGATGGCGATGGGCATGATGGGCTCGCTGGTGGTGCATCCGCGCGACCCGAACTTCAACCGCGTGGACCGCGACTTCGCCTTCATTCTCGCGGCCTACGACATCGAGCCGGGCGCCGCGACGCCCAAGGTGGCGGAGATGACCGAGTTCAATCTGTGGACCTGGAACAGCCGCGTTTTCCCGGGCATCGATCATCTGGTGGTGCGGCGGAACGACCGTGTGCGCATCCGGGTTGCCAACCTGACCATGACCAACCACCCGATCCACATCCACGGCCACAACTTCACCGTCGGCATCACCGACGGCGGCTGGGTGCCGAAAAGCGCGCGCTGGCCGGAGACCAGCGCCGACGTTCCGGTCGGTGCGATCCGCGCCATCGAGTTCATCGCCGACAACCCGGGCGACTGGGCATTCCACTGCCACAAATCGCACCACGTCATGAACGCCATGGGCCACGACGTGCCGACCATGATCGGCGTCGATCATCGCGGCGTCGCCGAGCGCATCAACAAGCTGATCCCGGACTACATGCTGATGGGCGAGCGCGGCATGGCCGACATGGGCGAGATGGAGATGCCGCTGCCGGACAACACGCTGCCGATGATGAGCGGCAGCGGGCCGTTCGGCGCGCTGGAGATGGGCGGCATGTTCACCGTGGTCAAGGTGCGCGAAGGCCTCGCGCGCAACGATTACAGGGACCCGGGCTGGTACAAGCATCCCGCGGGAACCGTGGCGTACGAATGGAAAGGCGAAGCGCCGCCCGCCGAGCGGCGAAGCGGCGCGCGCCCCGAAGGGGCTCAGTTCAACGTTCGCAAGCCGTCCGGCCACGCCGGACATTGATCGAGGAAAGGAGAAGTGCCATGTACTTCATCAGCGCAGTCCTGGCCGCAGCTCTTTCGGCGGCCGCGGTGCCGGCCTGGGGCCACGGCGACAGCCATAGCGGGAAGCCTGCCGGCAGCCCGAAGCCCGTCAGCACCGAAGAGCATGCGTTCGGGCGAGCCGGCGACCCGCGCAAGGTCGCGCGCACCCTGCGCATCGGAATGGACGACAGCATGCACTTCCGCGTCACGGCCGCCAGCCGCAACGAAGCGAAGAGCGATGCGCGCGCCGATCGCGCTCGCATGAAGCCCGGCGACATCGTGGTGAAGCGCGGCGACACGGTGCGCTTCACGGTGCGCAACCACGGCAAGGTAATGCACGAGATGGTGATCGGCACGATGCAGGAGCTGCAGGAGCACGCCGAGCTGATGCGCAAGCACCCCGGCATGGAGCACGACGAGGCCTACATGGCGCATGTCGCGCCGGGCAAGCAGGGCGAGATCGTCTGGCAATTCACCCGGCCCGGCGAGTTCTACTACGCGTGCCTGGTGCCCGGCCACATGGAGGCCGGCATGATCGCCAAGATCACGGTGCAATAGGAAGGAGCAGACGATGAAAACATTTGCGGCAGTTCTCCTTGGCGCGCTTTGCGTCGCTCCGGCCTATGCCCAGCAGTCGCAGGGCAGCCACGAGTCCCATCACGCGGCTGCGCAACTCTCGGAGGGCGAGGTACGCAAGGTCGACAAGGACGCGAAGAAGATCACGATCAAGCACGGGCCGCTCGCCAACCTGGACATGCCGGCCATGACCATGGTGTTCCAGGTCAAGGACCCCGCGATGCTCAACCAGGTCAGGACGGGCGACAAGGTGAAGTTCCAGGCCGAGAAGATCGGCGGCGCGTTCATCGTCACGCAGATCGAGCCGGTGAAGTAGGTGTTTCGCGGCGTGCAGGGCGTCGTCATGCGCCAGCTCGCCCGCCGCGGCGGCGTGCACGTGATTCGCGTGTTTCACCGCCCGCTCGAGCCGGCGGCGCCATGGCCAATGCCGCCGGGCTACGACGTCGGCGTAATGACGCAGGACGAAGTCCTTGCCGAGTGCCGCGACCCCGCGCTCGATCTTTCCGAGGCGGGCGTGCGAGCCGCGTACGCGCGCGGCAGCCTATGCATCGGTGCCCGGCAGCGCGAGGCGCTGGTCGGCTATGTCTGGTTTGCCTTCGACGCCGCGCCGCACCTGGACGGGGTATGGGTGCGCGTTCCGGCCCGGGCGATCTACCGGTACAAGGCTCTCGTCCGGCCGGCGCATCGCGGCAAAGGCATTGCTCCGGCCATGTACCGTTATGCGGACCGCGTGTTCAGCGACCGCGGCCGCGAAGGCGTGGTGAACTGCATCGCCGCGCATAACTGGGCGTCGATCGCGGCCTCGGTGCGCAGCGGCGCGCGCCCGCTCGGCCACATCGCTTACTGGCGCTCGGCACGCCAGTTCCTCTCGTTTCATTCGCGAGCGGTACGGCAGCTCGGCCTGCGCTTCTATGTGGCGTCGGCGCCTTGAAAGCGGGCGTGCGCGCCGACACGCGCTCCTGCAATGGCTCTTCCTTGCTGCCGTACTGAATCTCGCGTGGGAAATCGCCCAGCTGCCGCTGTACACGATCTTCCACCAGGGCCGACCGGGGCAGATCGCCTTTGCGGTGGCCCACTGCACCGCAGGCGATGTCCTGATCGCGCTGGCCTGCTACCTCGCCGCGTCGGCCGTCACTCGCGACCTGGTATGGCCTTGGCACCGGCCGAGTAGCGGCGGTGCGGTGGCAATCGTTACCGGCGTGGCGTACACGGTCTTCAGCGAATGGCTGAACGCCTCGGTGCGCGGCTCGTGGGCCTATACGGAATCGATGCCGCGGATTTCGAGCCTCGGGCTGACCCCGCTCCTGCAGTGGCTGGCGGTGCCGCTGGTCACCCTTTGGCTGATCCGCGCCGGTAAGCGCTCAACTTGATCGTCGGGGTGCACATTTGATGTGCGTCAATCTGCCTTTCGGCGGCGGTGGCAGGCTGGGTTCGAATCTGAAGAAGGATCAGCCATGTTGCAAATCGCTGCACCCGGTGTCGTGACAAAGGCCGGGGCATAATCGGCGCCCAATGATGCGCACGCGCCGCCGTTTCGGTGCCGCTCTCGCCGCCTTGGCGGCAATGCTCTTTGCCCAGGCGGCGTTCGCACTGGCTGCGTGCGACCCGGTGCAGGCCAAGTCGCGCGCGCACATGATCGCGCAGCAGGCCGACCCTGCGCCGTGCCACGAGCCGGCTGAGAACGCGAGCCTGTGCCTCGCGCATTGCCAGGCAGGCGACCAGACGCTCGACAAGCACCAGGTGAAGGTCCCTGATGCTTCGCCCGACGCGGTTCTGCTCGTGCACGCATGGCGCCAAGTTCGCCAGCCCATCCGCTTCATCTCCCGCGCGCCGTCGCCGACGGCCGGTCCTCCGCCCCGCATTCTCTTCCAGACGCTCCTGATCTGATCCGCTGCCCGTTGCGCGGGTAGCTCGGATCGTTTTGCGTAGTCATTGTGGAGCGAAGGATGAAGATCGCCTATTGCATTGCCGCCGCCGTGCTCGCGTTGCCGGCCGCGGCGCAGGAGCCTGCGGACACGCAGCTCGCCGCGTTGCTCGTTGAAGCGGGGCAGAACAACCCGGATCTGCAGGCGGCGCGGCGCGAGGCCAGCGCGGCGCGCAGCCGCATATCGCCCGCCGGAGCCCTCGACGACCCGATGCTCGAGGCCGGGGTGCTCAATTACCCGGTCGAGTCGCGCAGCTTCAAGACCGAGGACATGACGATGAAGATGATCGGCGTCACGCAGCGCCTGCCCTATCCGGGCAAGCGCGCGCTGCGCCGCGACGTCGCGGAGCGCGAGGCGCAGGCCGCCGAGCGCGGCCTCGAGGAGCTCGCGAACCGCGTGCGCCGGGACGTCAAGGTGGCGTACTACGAGCTCGGCTTCGTCGACGAGTCGCTGCGGCTTGCCGAGCGCAACCGGCGCACGCTCGAGCAGTACCTGTCGATCGCCGAGGCGCGCTATGGCGTCGGCCAGGGCAGCCAGGCCGACGTCCTGAAAGCGCAGACCCAGGTGTCGAAGATGCTGGAGGAGCTGATCAAGCTCGGGCGCGAGCGGCCGACGCTCGAGGCCGAGCTGAACCGAGCGGCAGGACGGGCGGCCGCTCCCGCGGCGATCAACCCGCCGCCGGCGCAGGCGCGAGACGTAGCGCTCGATTTCGAGGCGCTGCGCGCGGCCGCGCGCGCGAAGCGCCCGCAGCTTCTCGCGCAGGAGCGGATGAAGGAACGCAGCCTGAAGGCGGTCGAGCTTGCTCGCAAGGAGTACTACCCAGACTTCGACGTGCGCATCTCGTACGGCCAGCGCGACAACGCGGCCGACATGCGCCGCGAGGACATGCTGAGCTTCACGGTGGCGATCAATCTGCCGGTGTGGCGCGAGTCCAAGCGCGACCCACGCGTGGCCGAGGCCGAGGCCATGCGCGACCAGGCCTCCGCGATGTACCAGGCGCGCCTGAACGAGCTCGACGCCATGCTGCGCCAGCAGGTCGCGGCGGCGGGGCAGGCGCTCAAGTCGGTGCGGCTCTACGAGACCGGATTGCTGCCCCAGGCGCGGCTCACCGCCGACGCGTCGCTCGCCGCCTACCGGGTCGGCCGCGTCGATTTCTTCACGCTGCTCGACAGCCGCATGACGGTGTTCAACGCGGAGACCGCGTACGCCGCGAGCCTTGCCGCGTACAACAAGGCGCTGGCGGAGATCGAGTTCCTGGTCGGGGGGGCGTCGTGAGGCCGGCGATTGCAGTCGCGCTCGTCGCCGCCGCGGCGGCGGCCGGCTATTGGCTCGGCGCGAGCAAGGAATCGGCACACCAGCCTGCGCCCACGCAGGCGAGCGCGGAGAAGAACGAGCGCAAGGTGCTCTACTACCGCAACCCCATGGGTCTTCCGGACACGTCTCCCGTGCCGAAGAAGGACCCGATGGGCATGGACTACATCCCGGTGTACGAGGGCGAGGAGCCGGCGAAGGCCGGTAGCGTGAAGATCAGCCCGGACAAGATACAGCTGCTCGGCGTGCGCACGGAGGCCGCGGCGGAGCGCGAGCTGCGCCGTACCGTGCAAGCCGTCGGCACCATCCAGGCGAACGAGCGCCTGCTCGCGAAGGTGACGCCGCGCTTCGAGGGCTACATCGAGAAGCTGTATGTCAACACCACGGGCCAGGCGGTGAAGCGCGGCGAAGCGCTCATGGAGGTGTACAGCCCCGAGATCGTCGCCGCGCAGGAGGAATACCTGATCGCCAAGGCTGGCGGTACCGAGCCCGTCATGCAGCGCATGGCCGAGGCCGTCCTGCAGCGGCTGCGCAACTGGGGCATCGCCGAAAGCGAGCTCGAGACGCTGCGCAAGGAGGGCAAGGCGCGCCGCTCGCTCACGCTGCGCTCGCCCGCGGCCGGCGCGGTGCTCGCCAAGCCGAGCGTGCAGGGCATGCGCTTCATGCCGGGCGAGACGCTCTATGAAATCGCCGATCTTTCCGCCGTCTGGCTGGTTGCCGAGATCTTCGAGCGCGACCTCGGTCTGGTGAAAGCCGGCCAGGCGGCCCGGCTGCGCATCCTCGCGTATCCCGAGCGCGAGTTCACCGGCAAGGTGGTGTTCGTCTATCCCACCCTCGACCCGAACACCCGCACCGGGCGGGTGCGCATCGAGCTGCCGAATCCTGCCGGGCTGCTGAAGCCCGCGATGTACGGCAACGTCGAGCTGGAGGGCGGGCGCGCGCGCGGCAAGGCGCTCGCGATCCCCGATTCTGCCGTGCTCGACAGCGGCTCGCGCCAGGTCGTGCTGGTCCAGCGCGCCGAGGGCCAGTTCGAGCCGCGCGACGTGAAGCTCGGCACGCGCGCCGAGGGCTATGTAGAGGTGCTCGACGGCGTAAGCGCCGGCGAGCAGGTCGTGGTGCGCGCCAACTTCCTCATCGACGCGGAGAGCAACCTCAAGGCTGCGCTCGAGAGTTTCGGCAAGGCCGCGGCGCCGCTGCACGCAGCGCACGGAACGGTGGCCGAGATCAACGCCTCGAGCGGCACGCTGACGATCGAGCACGGCGCGGTGCCGAGCCTCAAGTGGCCGCCGATGACCATGGAGTTCAGGGCAAAGGACCGTGCCCTCCTGCAGGACCTCAAGCCCGGGCAGCACATCGAGTTCGAGTTCTCCGAGCAGTCCGGCGACTACGTCGTCGAGCGGGTGAAGTAGCCATGCTGAACCGCATCATCGAATGGTCGGCGCGCAACGTCTTCCTGGTGCTGCTCGGCACCGTGTTCGTGGTCGGGTGGGGCGTCTACGCCGTGGTGAGGACGCCGGTCGACGCGATCCCGGACCTGTCCGACGTGCAGGTCATCGTGTACACCGAGTACCCCGGGCAGGCGCCGCAGGTGGTCGAGGACCAGGTCACCTATCCGCTCACCACCGCGATGCTCGGCGTGCCGAAGTCGAAGGTGGTGCGCGGCCTGTCGGTGTTCGGCGCGTCGTTCGTGTACATCATCTTCGAGGACGGCACCGACATCTACTGGGCGCGCTCGCGCGTGCTCGAGTACCTGAACTACGTCTCCGGCCGCCTGCCGCGCGGGGTGAGCGCTTCGCTCGGCCCGGACGCCACCGGCGTGGGATGGGTCTATCAATACGTCCTGCTGGCGAAGAACCGCTCGCTCGAGGACCTGCGCTCGATCCAGGACTGGTTCGTGCGCTACCAGCTCACCAAGGCGCACGGCGTGTCCGAGGTCGCGAGCGTGGGCGGCTTTGTCAGGCAGTACCAGGTCACGGTCAATCCGCGCCTGCTCCAGGCGTACGGCGTGCCGCTGGCGAAGGTCATGCAAGTGATCCGCGACTCGAACCGCGACGTCGGCGGGCGCGTGGTCGAGATGACGGAAACGGAATACGTGGTGCGCGGCCGCGGCTACCTGCGCGGCATCGCGGACATCGAGAGCCTGGTGGTCAAGGCGGAAGCCGGCACGCCGGTGCTGGTGCGCGACGTGGCGCGCGTCGAGACCGTTCCGGAGGAGCGCCGCGGCATCGCCGAGCTGGACGGCAAGGGCGAGGTGGTGGGCGGCATCGCCGTGGCGCGCTACGGGCAGAACGCGCAGGACGTGATCCACAACCTCAAGGACAAGGTGAGCGAGATCTCACCCGGGCTTCCGCAGGGCGTTTCGATCGAGCCGGTGTACGACCGCTCGGACCTCATCAAGCGCGCGATCGACAACCTGAACCGCACGCTGCTCGAGGAGAGCGCGATCGTCGCGCTGGTGTGCATCGTGTTCCTGTTCCACGCGCGCAGCGCGCTGGTCGCGATCCTCATGCTGCCGATCGGCGTGCTGATCGCGTTCATCGTGATGCGCCTCATGGGGCTCAACTCGAACATCATGAGCCTCGGCGGCATCGCGATCGCGATCGGCGCGATGGTCGACGCCGCGATCGTGATGATCGAGAACGCGCACAAGCACCTCGAGCGGCTCGCCCCCGGCGGCTCGCGCCTGGATGCCATCATCGACGCCTGCAAGGAAGTCGGGCCGGCGCTGTTCTTCAGCCTGCTGGTCATCACCGTGTCGTTCCTGCCGGTGTTCACGCTGGAAGCGCAGGAAGGGCGCATGTTCACGCCGCTCGCATACACCAAGACCTTCGCGATGGCCGGCGCGGCGCTGCTCTCGGTGACGCTGGTGCCGGTGCTGATGTGGCTGTTCATCCGCGGCCGCATCCCCGAGGAGCGCCGCAATCCGCTGGTGCGCGGGCTGATCTTCGTCTACCGGCCGGTGATCGCCTGGGCGCTGCGCTGGCGCAAGCTCACCATCGCCGCAGCGATCGCAATCCTGGGCGTGAGCGTCTACCCAGCGACGCGCCTGGGCAGCGAGTTCATGCCGACGCTGAACGAAGGCACGCTCCTTTACATGCCGGCCACGCTGCCTTCGCTTTCGGTGACCAAGTCGGCCGAGCTGCTGCAGCTCCAGGACCGCATCATCCGCAGCTTTCCGGAGGTGCAGTCGGTGTTCGGCAAGGCAGGCCGCGCCAACACCGCGACCGATCCGGCGCCGCTCGAGATGTTCGAGACCGTGATCAACCTCAGGCCGAAGAGCGAGTGGCGGCCCGGCATGACCATGGAGAAGCTGATTGGCGAGCTCGATGCCGCGCTGCAATTCCCCGGCGTGGCGAACGCCTGGACCATGCCGATCAAGGCGCGCATCGACATGCTGGCGACCGGCATCCGTACGCCGATCGGCATCAAGGTGTTCGGCAAGGACATCGGCGAGATCGAGCGCGTGGCGAAGGAGGTGGAAGCGGCCGTCAAGCGCGTCCCCGGTACGACGAGCGCGTACGCCGAGCGGCTCACCGGCGGCTACTACATCGACATCGAGCCCGACCGCGCGGCGCTCGCACGCTATGGCCTGAGCGTCGGCGACCTGCAGGACGTGGTCGGCACCGCGCTCGGCGGCGAGATGGTGACCACCACGGTGCAGGGGCTCGAGCGCTATGGGGTGGTGGTGCGCTACCCGCGCGACTTCCGCAGCGACCCGGCGGCGATCGCCTCGCAGGTGCTGGTCCCGCTGATGACGTCGACGCCCGGCAAGAACCTGAGCGCGGCCATGATTCCACTCGGACAGGTGGCGCAGGTGAAGCTCGTCACGGGCCCGCCAAACATCCGCACCGAGAACGCGCTGCTCGCGGCCTACATCTACGTCGACATCCGCGGGCGCGACATCGGCGGCTACGTGGAGGAGGCGCAAAAGGCCGTGCGCGAGAGCGTCCAGTTCCCGCCCGGCTATTTCGTCACCTGGAGCGGCCAGTTCGAGTACATGGAGCGCGCCAAGGACAAGCTGCGGATCGTGGTGCCGGTGACGCTCGTCATCATCTTCCTGCTGCTCTACCTCAACTTCCGCCGGGTGAGCGACACGCTCATCGTCATGCTCTCCGTGCCCTTCGCGCTGGTCGGCGGCGTGTGGCTGATGTACCTGCTCGGCTATAACCTGAGCGTCGCGGTCGCGGTGGGCTTCATCGCGCTGCTCGGGGTGGCAGCCGAGACCGGGGTGGTGATGATCATCTACCTCGAGCACGCGCTCGAGAAGCGCCGGCGCCCGGGCCGCGCGCTCACGGCCGCGGACCTGCACGACTCCATCATGGAAGGCGCGGTGGAGCGGGTGCGCCCGAAAATGATGACCGTGGTGGCGATCATGGCC
>DASVFV010000221.1:0-28915 GCA_036379875.1 Burkholderiales bacterium
CCACGCCGAACGGATGCAGGTAGCCGCGTTCCGCGGCGAGGCCGGCCAGCAGCAGGATCGTCTCGCCCTCCAGCAGGCAGCCCGCGGCGAGCACCCAGTAGCCGTGCGTCTCGATCAGCGAACCGAGATCCATGAACTGCAGGTTAGACCAAAGTCCAATACACCCGCTGGGGCCCACTGCCTATCGTTGGAACGGGCAAATCAAGAGGATTTACCGCGGAGGGACTCATGAAGGGACGTCTGACGACTTTACTTGCACTTGTAGCGCTCGGCTTCGCCGGCCATGCCCTGGCGCAGAAGACGCAGCCGGCGGTCCTCACCAACGCGCAGTTGAAGGCGCTGCTGACGAATGGGCTGAGCGTGAGGATCACCGGGGCCGAGCGCCCGAACACCGCGTCTCGCACCGCCACGGCCATGTATCAGAAGGACGGAACGGTGCGCTTGAACGAAGGCCCGGCCACGCCCGCGCGCATCGGCTCGTGGCGAATCGACGGCAACAAGTTCTGCACCAAGTACAGCGGCGGTCTGGGCAGCGGGTGCTTCAACGTGCAGAAGACCGGCGACAGCACCTACAAGCTGATTCCCCTCGACGGGCTGCTGGAGGGGACCTGGGAGGTCCAGAAAAAGTAGCCCGGCGCTGGTGAGTGTGGCTCCCCGGATAGGATCGATCCGGGGCGCCGCGGCAAGGCGCTTTGCGTGTCGGAAAACTTTACGTCTCGCGCAGAAGTGACATCCCCGGGAGGAGCTAGGCCGTTGTTTGGCGATGAGTTGAATCATTCAGGTATGCATTATGCGTAGCGACCTGGACAACATCGTGTGTCCGAGCAATCGCGTCCGAACTTCGATGAGAGACGGGGAGGAGAAATGAAAGACCGATCGGGCAAGCTGGCAGGGCCCTGGGCGTTGGCGCTTGGGATTCTGATGTCGGGAATTAGTGCGAGCGCCTCCGCCGTGCTGCTCGACCGCGGCCCAGACATGGTCTATGACACGGTGCTCGACATCACCTGGACGCGGCAGGCGGGCGACGGTGTCGAGCGGACTGCGGCGGGCGCCATCAGCTGGGCAGACAGCCTGGTGTTCGGTGGGTTCGATGACTGGCGGCTGCCTTTCGCCAGCGTAAGCGCCGGCGCGGGCCCCACTTCAAGCGTGTATTCCTGCAACGGTGCCGGCGGCGTGGACGAAGTGGCCTGCCGCGACAACGAAATGGGCTACATGTTCTACTACAACCTCGACGGCACGGTCGGCGAAAACAAGAACGGCACGCAGACTGCGGTAGGGGGCGAACAGCTCACTGGCATCACGTTCGTTTACTGGTCCGGTACCTCGGACTTCAGCGGCACATGGGTGCTCAACTTCTTCAATGGCGCGCAGGGCCCGGTCAATTCGAGCGGCAACCACGCTTGGGCTGTGCGTCCGGGGGATGTCGCCGCCGTCCCCGAGCCGGGCGTCCTTCTATTATTGGGAGTCGGGGCGCTGGGGCTCGCTTTGAGCCGGCGGCGAGTGGCCGCTTAATCGCTGAATTGGCTGGCTCCCCGAGTAGGGCTCGAACCTACGACCTGCGGATTAACAGTCCGTCGCTCTACCGACTGAGCTATCGGGGATCCGGGAGAGGCCGGATTCTACCGCAGAGAGCCCTCGTTGTAGATGCGGTTGGCCTCGCCCTGGGTGAGCGTGCGCTGCCGCCGAGTCTCTTCGGGCTCGCGCTGGTCGCGCGCGGCCGCGGTTTGCTCGCTCACTACGAGCGTCTGATCGGGTTTTTCGCTGCACGCGCAGAGCGCGGCGGCGGCGAGGCAGAGAGCGGCGAATTTGACGGGCATGGCAGGCTCCTTACCATGCCGACAGCGCCGGCGCGGAGAAATTCCCTTCGCGGATGAGCTAGCGGATCACTGAGGCGATCGCGTCGGCCACGTAGTCCACGTTCTTCGTGGTCAGCGCGGCGACGCAGATGCGGCCGGTATCGATGGTGTAGATCGCGTAGTCCGCGCGCAAGCGGCGTACCTGCTCCTTGGTGAGCCCGGAGTAGGAGAACATGCCGCGCTGCTTGAGGATGAAGCTCCAGTCCGCGGCGGGCACGCGCCTGTGCACGCCGTCCACGAGCGCGTGGCGCATCTTCTTGATGCGCTCGCGCATCTCGCCCAGCTCGCGCACCCAGAGGGTCTTCAGCTCCGGCGAGCCGAGGATGGTGGCGACGATCTGGCTGCCGTGGCTCGGCGGGTTGGAGTAGTTGGTGCGCACGATGCGCTTCAGGTTCGACAGCACGCGTTTCGCCTCGTCGGGACTCGAGGTGACGACGCTCAGCGCGCCCACGCGCTCGCCGTAGATCGAGAACGACTTGGAGAACGAGCTCGACAGGAACACCGGCGCCGTGGCGTCGGCGAACAGGCGCGCGGCGAAGGCGTCCTCGTCGGCGCCCTCGGCGAAGCCCTGGTAGGCGAGGTCGAGGAACGGGATGTGGCCGTGCGAGCGCACGATCTCGAGCACCTGGCGCCAGCGCGGCTGGTCGAGGTCGACGCCGGTCGGGTTGTGGCAGCAGGCGTGCAGCACCACGATCGAGCCGGCGGGAATCGCCGCGAGGGACTGCAGCATGCCGGCCACGTCCAGGCCGCGCGTGGTCGGCTCGTAGTAGCGGTACGAGCTCACCTTGAAGCCGGCCGCCTCGAAGAGCTGGCGGTGGTTCTCCCAGCTCGGCTCGCTGATCCACACCTGGGCGTCCGGCGCGAACTGCCGGAGGAAATCCGCGCCGATCTTGAGCCCGCCGGTGCCGCCCAGCGCCTGCACCGTCACGATGCGATTCGATTCTTCGCCGAACACGAGCTTCTGCACTTCCCGGTCGTAGGCCGCGAGGCCGTCGATCGGCAGGTAGCCGCGGTGCGGGGAGTTCTTGAGGCGCAGCTCTTCCGCGCGTCGCACGCACTCGAGGAGCGGGATTTTGCCGTTGTCGTCGGTGTAAACCCCCACGCCGAGGTTGACCTTTTTCGGATTCTGGTCGGCGACGAAGGCTTCGGTCACGCCGAGGATCGGGTCCGCGGGCGCCATGGGCACCGCGGCGAGCGGGGAAGGCGAGTGGGGTGCGTTCATTGGAATAAAATGATCGGTTTCGCTATTGCGTCGACACGTCATTCTACCGTGGCATTCAAGCTAGCAGAGCTCTTTCCGCCGTCGGGCGACCAGCCCGAGGCGATCGCGAAGCTGATCGAGGGCGTCGAGGACGGGCTCGCATTCCAGACGCTCCTCGGCGTGACCGGCTCCGGCAAGACCTTCACGATGGCCAACGTCATCCAGGCGCTCGGCCGGCCGGCGCTGGTGCTCGCGCCGAACAAGACGCTGGCAGCACAGTTGTACTCCGAATTTCGCGAGTTCTTCCCGGACAACGCGGTGGAGTACTTCGTCTCCTACTACGACTATTACCAGCCCGAGGCCTACGTCCCGGCGCGCGACCTCTACATCGAGAAAGACTCGTCGATCAACGAGCACATCGAGCAGATGCGCCTCTCGGCCACCAAGTCGCTGCTCGAGCGCCGCGACGTGGTGATCGTCGCCACCGTCTCGGCGATCTACGGCATCGGCGATCCCGGCGAGTACCACGGCATGATCCTGCACCTGCGCGAGGGCGAGAAGATGAGCCAGCGCGACGTGCTCGCGCGCCTGGTGGCCATGCAGTACGAGAGGAACGAGCTCGACTTCCGGCGCGGCACCTTCCGCGTGCGCGGCGACGTGATCGACGTGTTTCCCGCCGAGCATGCGGAGCATGCGATCCGCATCTCCCTGGATGAGGACGTCGTGGAGAAGCTCGAGGTGTTCGACCCGCTCACCGGGCGCGTGCACCACCCGATGGCGCGCTTCACGGTCTATCCGTCGAGCCACTACGTGACGCCGCGCGAGACCACGCTGCGCGCGATCGAGGCGATCAAGGCCGAGCTGCGCGAGCGCATCCAGTTCTTCCAGGACGCCGGCCGCCTGGTGGAGGCGCAGCGGATCGAGCAGCGCACGCGCTTCGACCTCGAAATGCTGGCCGAGCTGGGCTTCTGCAAGGGCATCGAGAACTACTCGCGCCACCTCTCGGGCCGCGCCGCCGGCGAGCCGCCGCCCACGCTGATCGACTACCTGCCGCCCGACGCGCTGATGATCATCGACGAGAGCCACGTCACCATCCCGCAGCTCGGCGGCATGTACCGCGGCGACCGCTCGCGCAAGGAGAACCTGGTCGAGTACGGATTCCGGCTTCCTTCGGCGCTCGACAACCGGCCGCTGCGCTTCGATGAGTTCGAGAAGGTGGTGCGCCAGACCATCTTCGTCTCCGCCACGCCGGCCGATTACGAGCGCGAGAAATCCGGCGACGCGATCGTCGAGCAGGTGGTGCGGCCGACCGGCCTGGTGGACCCGACGGTCATCGTGCGGCCGGCCTCGACCCAGGTGGACGACCTGCTGTCCGAAATCAGGGAAAGGACGAAAAAGAACGAGCGGGTGCTCGTCACCACCTTGACCAAGCGCATGGCGGAGGAGCTCACCGAGTACCTCGCCGAGCATGGCGTGAGGGTGCGCTACCTGCATTCCGAAGTGGAGACCGTGGAGCGCGTCGAGATCATCCGCGACCTGCGCCTGGGCGAGTTCGACGTGCTGGTCGGCATCAACCTGCTGCGCGAGGGCCTCGATCTGCCGGAGGTGTCGCTGGTCGCGATCCTGGACGCCGACAAGGAGGGCTTCCTGCGCTCGGAGCGCTCGCTCATCCAGACCATCGGGCGCGCCGCGCGCCACATCAACGGCACCGCCATCCTGTATGCCGACACCCGGACCGACTCGATCAAGCGCGCGCTGGAGGAAACCGACCGGCGCCGCAGCAAGCAGGTGGCCTATAACGAAAAACATTCGATTACCCCGAAGGGCATCGTCAAGCGCATCAAGGACCTGATCGACGGCGTGTACGACGCGACGCAGGCGCAGGCCGCGCAGGAAGAGGCGAAGTACGAGGCGATGAGCGAGAAGCAGATCGCGCGCGAGATCAAGGCGCTCGAGAAGAAGATGCTGGCGCACGCGAAGAACCTCGAGTTCGAGGAGGCTGCCGCGGTGCGGGATCGCCTGGCGGAACTGAAAAAGAAGGTGTTCGGGATCGAGGCGGCGGAACTTTGACCTCGCCGGGGCCCGGCCCGCGCGGCAAAGTTCACGCATGCTGTGGAAATTACGCCTGCTGTGGTGGCGCATGGACAAGGCCGCGCTCGCATTCGCCGGCTTCTTCGGCGTCGTGGTCGGGGCTCTGGTCTTTGCGTTCACGCTGGTCGTTGCGCAGCGCGACTCCGATGCCGACCGGCTGCGCGAGTTCCATGCGCGCAGCCTCGACTGCCTGGCGCGCAACGTCTACTACGAGGCGCGCGGCGAGTCGCTGCTCGGCCAGTACGCGGTCGCCGAGGTCACCATGAACCGGCGCGCCTCGCGCTTCTATCCCAAGACGGTCTGCGAGGTGGTGTTCCAGAAGGAAGCTTTCTCCTGGACCGGTCTGCGCGACCTCGAGGAGCCCGAGGGGCCGGCCTGGCAGCGCGCGGTGCGGGTGGCGGAGGATGTGTACTACCAGCGCCGCCCGTCGACGATGCACGGGGTGACGCACTACCACGCCACCTACGTGCAGCCGCTGTGGTCCAAGGAGCGCCGGCAGGTCGCCCGCATCGGCAAGCACGTCTTCTACCGGTAGACCGATTATTTGTGGAAGCGAATGCCGGGCTTGAGCTCTTCAAAGACCCGGTAATGCGTTTCCTGCATCCCCAGCGACGTGTAAGTTGACTGGGCGCGCGCGTTCTCGCGCTCGACGTACAGCCGGAATCCGCACACGCCCGGATCCTTCGCCGCCATGCTCTGGACGTGCCGGTATAGCGTCCTGTAGACGCCCTGGCGGCGAAACTCGGGGCGCACGTAGACGCTCTGGATCCACCAGAAGCTGCCGTTTCGCCAGTCGCTCCATTCCTTCGTGATCAGCAGCGCGCCGGCCACGCGCTGCCCGGATTCGGCCACCACGTAGAAGCCGGCGGCCGGATTGGCGAGGAGGGCGCGCACGCCGGCGCCGATCACCTCGGGCAGGAGCTCCTTGCGCTCGGTCTCGAGCGCCATCGCGCAATTGAATTCGATCAGCACCGGCGCGTCCGCCGCGGCGGCCTGGCGGACGCGCATCAGTACTTCGCGTTGCCCGGCGTGCGCGGGAACGGGATCGCGTCGCGCACGTTGGTGAGCCCGGTCGCGTAGGCGACGGTGCGCTCGAAGCCCAGGCCGAAGCCGGCGTGCGGCACGCTGCCGTAGCGGCGCAGGTCGCGATACCAGTCGTAATGTTCTTTTTTTATGTTCAATTCTTCCAAACGAGAATTGAGCTGCGCCAGCCGCTCCTCGCGCTGGCTGCCGCCGATGATCTCGCCGATGCCCGGCGCGAGCACGTCCATCGCCGCCACCGTGCGGCCGTCGTCGTTCTGGCGCATGTAAAACGCCTTGATGGCCTTCGGGTAGTTCATGACGATGACCGGCTTCTTCGCGTGCTTCTCGGTGAGGAAGCGCTCGTGCTCGGACTGCAGGTCGACGCCCCATTTCACCGGGAATTCGAACTTTTCCTTGGCGCGCTCGAGGATCGAGATCGCCTCGCCGTAGTCCATGCGCACGAATTCCGAGTCCACGATGCCCTGCAGCTTGGCGACGATGCCCTTCTCGACGCGCTCGTCGAAGAACGCCATGTCGTCGGGCCGCTCTTTCAGCAACGCGGCGAACACGTATTTGAGAAGAGACTCGGCCAGGTCCGCGTTGTCGGAAAGGGTGGCAAATGCGATCTCGGGCTCGATCATCCAGAATTCCGCGAGGTGGCGGCTGGTGTTGGAGTTCTCGGCGCGGAAGGTCGGGCCGAAGGTGTAGACCTTGGAGAGCGCGAGGCAGTAGGCCTCGACGTTGAGCTGGCCGGACACCGTGAGGAAGGTCTCGCGGCCGAAGAAGTCCTTCGAGTAATCGGGCTTGCCGGAAAGATTCGCGAGATCGAGCGTCGAGACGCGGAACAGCGCGCCCGCGCCCTCCGCGTCGGCCGCGGTGATGATCGGCGTGTTGACCCAGAAAAAACCGTGCTCGTCGAAGAAGCGATGGATCGCCTGGGCGAGCGTGTGGCGCACGCGCGTCACGGCGGCGATCACGTTGGTGCGCGGGCGCAGGTGCGCGACCTCGCGCAGGAACTCGAAGGTGTGCGGCTTGGGCTGGATCGGGTAGGAATCGGGATCCTCGACCCAACCCACGACCTTGACCGCGCTCGCCTGCATCTCGAAGGGCTGTCCCTTGGCGGGCGAGGGCACGATGCGGCCGGTCGCCTCGATGGCGCAGCCCGTGGTGAGCTTCAGGATTTCGTGCGCGTAATTCCCAAGGGCCGCAGGCGCGACCACCTGCACCGGGTGGAACGACGAGCCGTCGGAGAGATGGATGAAGGAGAAGCCGGCCTTGGAGTCGCGTCGCGTGCGCACCCAGCCCTTCAGCACCACCGGGGCATCCTTCGGCGCGCGGCCGGCGAGGACGTCGGCGCAGGAAGTCATAATGGCGATCATATGAAAGAACGGCGCTCGATCCTATTCGTTTGCACGGGGAACATTTGCCGCTCGCCCACCGCGGAAGGGGTTTTCAGGAGCCTGTGCCGGAAGAAGGCCATTGAACTGCGCATCGAATCCGCGGGCCTGGGCGACTGGCACGTCGGCCAGCCGCCCGACGAGCGCGCCCAGCACCATGCGCGCAATCGCGGCTACGACCTGAGCGCGCAGCGCGCGCGCCAGGTCCAGATGCGGGACTTCGAGGAGTTCGACCTGATCCTCGCCATGGATCGCGGCCACCTGCGCGCGCTGCGCGGCATGGCGCCGGCCGAGCACCACGCCAAGATCCGGCTGTTCGTCGACGATCGCGACGTGCCAGATCCGTATTACGGCGGGCCGGACGGCTTCGAGAAGGTCCTCGACCTGGTGGAGGCGAACTGCAGGCGCCTCCTCCAGGAGTTGATTACCTCTTAGTCTCGACCTGCTGCAGCTCGTCGTCCTGCGGCGCCGGCTTGGGCCGCTCGCGGCGCGGGCGGCCGAGGTGGGGCGGCTCCTCGGCCTGGGGCTGAGCGGGCGCCTTGGCGCGGTCGGTTTCGATCATCACCAGGCCGTCGCTCTCAAGAAGTGCCCTTGGATCGATTTTCGGCTGCTCGATTTTCCGCTGCTCCATGCGCGGCTGCTCCATGCGCGGCTCTTCGACGTGGGGCGCAGGCGGCGGAGGAAGCGTCTCCTCGCCGGACGGCTCCTCACTGCGCGCCAGCGCTTCGCGGCGCTGGTCTTCGCGCAGCTGGTCCTCCTTCATCGAGAAGGAGGGCGCCGCCCCGTTGGTGCCGGGCCGCTCTTCGCGGCGCTCGCCGCGATGACGATCGCGCCCGCGCCCGCGGCGTCCGCCGCGGCGTTGCTGGTCGTCCCCTTCGCGGGGACCACCCTCGCGCGGTTCGCGCTGCGGTTGCTGCGCCTGCTGCTGCGGCGGTTGCTGCTGCGGACGCTGTTGTTGCTGGGGCGGGCGTTGCTGTTGCTGGCGCTGCTGTTGATGCTGCCCGTTGCCGCGGCGCTGCTCGAGGCGGCCCTGCTGCTGGCGATCGCCGCGCTGCTCGTCGCGCGGACGGCCGTCACGGCCGCGGTCGCGCCCGCGATCGCGATCGCCGCGGCCTTCGCGCCGCTGCTGGTCGCGGCGGTGCTGGTGGTCGCGGCGCTGCTGTTGCTGCTGCGGGGCGGGCTGGGCGGCGGGTTGCGCCGCGCTCTGCGGTTGCGCCGCCGGCGCGGGAGCCTTGAAGAGGCCGAACAGCTTCGACAGGAAGCCGCCCTCGTTCGCGGCCGCGGCGCTCTGCACCGGCGCGGGCGCGGGCTGCGGCGTGGCCGGTGCGGGCGCGCGCTGCGGACGGGGCAGTGACTCGTCGACCATCGGCGCGGGCTGTGCGGGGGTGATGGCCTTGACCACCGCCTCCTGGCGCTCGCGCTTGGCTTCTTCCTCGTGGCCCGGCGCCTTCGGCTCCTCGGGCTGCTCGACCAGCTCGTAGCTCGCCGGCACGTGTTCCATCTGGTTCAGCTCGTCGTGCTTGAGGCGCTGCACCTTGTAGTGCGGCGTCTCGAGGTGCGGGTTGGGCACCAGCACGATGTTCACCTTCAGGCGCCCCTCGAGCTTCTGGATCTCGGCGCGCTTCTCGTTCAGCAGGAACGACGACACGTCGACCGGCACCTGCGCGTGCACCGCGCCGGTGTTTTCCTTCATCGCCTCTTCCTGGATGATGCGCAGGACATGCAGCGCGGTCGACTCGGTGCCGCGGATGAAGCCGGTGCCGGAGCAGCGCGGGCAGCTGATGTGCGCGGTCTCCTCGATCGAGGCCTGCAGGCGCTGGCGCGAGAGCTCCATCAGGCCGAAGCGCGAGATCTTGCCGATCTGCACGCGCGCGCGGTCGTACTTGAGCGCGTCGCGCAGGCGGTTCTCCACCTCGCGCTGGTTGCGCTGCGACTCCATGTCGATGAAGTCGATGACGATCAGGCCGCCGAGGTCGCGCAGCCTGAGCTGGCGCGCGACTTCCTCGGCCGCCTCGAGGTTGGTGCGGTACGCCGTCTCCTCGATGTCGCCGCCGCGCGTGGCGCGCGCGGAGTTCACGTCGATCGCGGTCAGCGCCTCGGTGTGGTCGATGACGATCGCGCCGCCGGAGGGCAGGGCGACCTGGCGCGAGTAGGCGCTCTCGATCTGGTGCTCGATCTGGAAGCGCGAGAACAACGGCACGTCGTCGCGGTAGAGCTTCACCTTGTTGACGTTGCCGGGCATCACGGTCTGCATGAACGACTTGGCCTGCTCGAAGATCTCCTCGGTATCGATCAGGATCTCGCCGATGTCGGGCTGCAGGTAATCGCGAATCGCGCGAATCACCAGGCTCGACTCGAGGTAAATCAGGAACGGCTTCTTCGACTGGTCCGCCGAGGCGCCTTCGACCGCCTGCCAGAGCTGCAGCAGGTAGTTCAGGTCCCAGTTCAGCTCGTCGATCGAGCGGCCGATCGCCGCGGTGCGGGCGATCACGCTCATGCCATCGGGCAGCTGGAGCTGGTCGAGCGTGTCGCGCAGCTCGTTGCGGTCCTCGCCTTCCACGCGGCGCGAAACGCCGCCGCCGCGGGGGTTGTTGGGCATCAGGACGAGGTAGCGTCCGGCCAGCGAGATGAACGTGGTGAGGGCCGCACCCTTGGTGCCGCGCTCGTCCTTCTCGACCTGGACGATCAGCTCCTGGCCTTCGCGCAGCGCGTCCTGGATGCGGGCGCGGCCGACGTCGATGCCGTCCTTGAAATAGCTGCGGGAAACTTCCTTGAAGGGGAGGAACCCGTGCCGCTCTTCGCCGTAGTCGACGAAGGCAGCCTCGAGGCTGGGCTCGATGCGGGTAATGATGCCTTTATAGATGTTGCTTTTGCGCTGCTCCCTTGATGCGGACTCGATATCCAGGTCGACGAGCTTTTGTCCGTCGACGATTGCGACGCGCAGTTCCTCCTGCTGCGTCGCGTTAAACAACATGCGCTTCACTTTTTGTTCTCCTGCGCGCGCAGGAGAAGCTCTGCTAACGGATGAAAGAACTCCTCAAGAGAATCCCCGTTTGCCGGGTTCTAAGAAAAAGCCCCTACGCGCGCTACTAGTAGTATCGCTACTTCCGGTGAGCGAAATTAACCAGCGCTTCAGGCCCAGCTGCGGCCGGGCAGGAGGCGGGTTGCAGGTCCGGCACTGCCGGGATCCTGTGCCTCGCAACTCGAAGCGACCGGAAGATCATACGGATAATGAATGACTTAAGCAAGGCAGCGCCGGCGCTGAAGGCGACCACGGTGGAAGTGGGCGAGGAGAGCGAGGCGCAGCGCATCGACAACTTCCTGCTGCGCACCCTGAAGGGCGTGCCGAAGAGCCACGTCTACCGGGTCCTGCGCAGCGGGGAAGTGCGGGTGAACAGCGGCCGGGTGAAGCCGGACTACCGGCTGCAGGCCGGCGACCGGGTGCGCATCCCGCCGATCCGGACTGCCGCCAAGCCGCCGCCGGCAAGGCCGCTCGATTTGCCGATCAGATATGAAGACGCGGCGATCCTCGTGGTCGACAAGCCCTCCGGTGTGGCCGTCCACGGCGGGAGCGGCGTGAGCTATGGCGTCATCGAGTCCATGCGCGCCGCCCGGCCGCAGGCCAAGTTCCTCGAGCTCGCCCACCGCCTGGATCGCGATACCTCCGGTTTGCTCGTCCTCGCGAAGAAAAGAAGCGCGCTGGTCGAGCTGCACCGGATGCTGCGCGAGGGCGAGGTGCGCAAGATTTACCTGGCAGTGGTGAAGGGCGATTACCGCGGGCCGGCCGAGATCCAGGAGGCGCTCCATAAGTATGTGACCGGCGCGGGCGAGCGGCGCGTGGCCGTCCATAAGGAAGGCATGCCGGCCCGCACGCGCGTCAAGGTCCTTAAGCGGGGCGAATTCAGCCTGCTCGAGATCGAGCTCCTCACCGGGCGCACGCACCAGATCCGCGTGCACCTGGCGCACGCCGGCCACCCGATCGTGGGCGACGACAAGTACGGCGATTTCGCGCTCAACCGCGCGCTCAAGCAGCGGCTCCTGCTGCATGCCGCGCGGCTGGCGTTCCGGCACCCGGTGAGCGGCGAGACCGTGAAGCTCGACTCGCCGCTGCCCGCCGAGATCAAGGCGTACGCATGAAATACCGCCTGATCGTGTTCGACTGGGACGGCACCATCATCGACTCGGCCTCGACCATCGCGGCCTGCATGCAGGACGCGGCGCGCGACCTGGGCGTCGCGGTGCCCCCGCTCGAGCGTGCGCGGCACGTGATCGGGCTCGGCCTGCACGACGCGATGCGCATCGCGGTGCCCGAGGTACCGGCGCAGCGCTATCCCGAGTTCGTGGCGAGCTACCGCAAGCACTTTCACGCGCGCAAGGACGCGATGCAGCTCTTCGAGGGCATGCGCGGCCTGCTCGAGGAGCTGTCCGGCAAGCATCTGCTGGCGGTTGCGACCGGCAAGAGCCGCGCCGGCCTCGACCGCGACCTCGACTTCCACCGGCTGACGCCGCTCTTCGCCTCGTCGCGCTGCGCGGACGAGACCAACCCCAAGCCGCATCCCGCCATGCTGATGGAGCTGATGGAAGAGCTCGGCGTGGACAGCCGCTCCTCGCTCATGATCGGCGACACCTCGCACGACCTCGAGATGGCGCGCGCCGCCAGCGTCGACGCGCTCGCGGTCACTTACGGCGCGCATGCGGAGGACGGCTTACGTGCTTGTCAGCCTTTGCATTGCGTGCCCGACGTAGGCGCGCTGCACCGGTGGCTAAAGCACAACGGCTGATCTGCGAGAGCGCGGCGCTCGCCGAGGCGGGGCGCGGCGTGCGCTTCGAGGTCGAGTATTTCGGCGAAACTGCGCCGGCCTTCGCGGTGCGCAAGAACGGAACCGCGCACGGCTACCTGAACCGCTGCGCGCACGTCGCGATGGAACTCGACTGGCAGGAAGGCGTATTTTTCGATTTCGAAGGACGCGATTTGCTATGCTCGACGCACGGCGCCACCTACGACGCTGCCACCGGCCGCTGCATCGGCGGCCCGTGCAACGGCAGCCCGCTCGTGAAGCTGCGCCTCGAGGAGCGAGACGGCCTGGTTTACTTCATAGGATTCGACGATGACTGAACATGACGGTCAGTGGGAACGCGAGCTGGTGACCAAGCTCGCCACGGCGGCGCTCAAGGAGCAGCGGCGCGCGCGCCTGTGGGGCATCTTCTTCAAGCTGCTGACCTTCGCGTACATCACGCTGTTCCTGCTGATGGCGATCGACTGGAAGGACGGCGAGTACGTCACCGGCGGCAAGAAGCACACCGCGATGGTCGAGGTGAGCGGCATCATCGCGCCGGGCTCCGACGCGAGCGCGGAGAAGGTGAACGCCTCGCTGCAGGCCGCATTCAAGGACAAGAACACGCAGGGCGTGATCGTGCGCATCAACTCGCCGGGCGGCAGCCCGGTGCAGGCGCAGACCATCTACGACGAGATGAAGCGCCTGCGCAAGAAGTATCCCGAGATCCCGCTCTACGCGGTGGTCGAGGACGTGTGCGCCTCGGGCGGCTACTTCGTCGCCGCCGGCGCCGACCGCATCTACGTCGGCAAGGCGAGCATCGTGGGCTCGATCGGCGTGCTGATGAACGGCTTCGGCTTCACCGGCCTGATGGAAAAGATCGGCGTGGAGCGCCGCCTCATCACCGCGGGCGAGAACAAGGGCATGCTCGACCCGTTCTCGCCGCTCGCGGAGAAGGACAAGGAGCACGTGAAGAAGATGATGGGCGACATCCACCAGCAGTTCATCGGCGTGGTGCGCGAAGGGCGCGGCAAGCGCCTCAAGGAGTCGCCCGAGATCTTCAGCGGCCTGATCTGGACCGGCGAGCGCAGCATCGACCTCGGCCTCGCCGACGCGGTGGGCAGCCTGGACTACGTGGCGCGCGAGGTGATCAAGGCGGAGGACATCCGCGACTACACCATCACCGAGGGCATCGCCGAGAAATTCGCGCGCCGCTTCGGCGCCTCGCTCGCGAACACCTTCTTCGACACGCTGCTGCGCACCTCACTGCGCTAGCAGCAGGAACACAGCCGGGCGGCGGCCGATCGGCGTATTGCGCCAGTCGGCCACCCGCCTGGTCGCGATTGTTTCTCCGGGCAGCGTGAGGTCGGCGGCCACGCATAGCCGCGTATCCGGCCGGCAAGCGTCGAGCAGTGCCGCAAGCAGTACGTCGTTGCGATAGGGCGTCTCGATGAAGATCTCGGTTTCCCGTTCTTTGCGCGAGCGGGCTTCGAGCTCGCGAATCCTTTTCTTTCGCTCGGCATCGTCGCGCGGCAGGTAGCCGCAAAAGGCAAAGCGCTGCCCTTCGAGCCCGGAGGCCATGAGGGCGAGCACGATGGAGGAGGGACCGACCAGCGGCACGACCTTGAAGCCCTCGCTGTGCGCGACCTCGACGATCTTCGCGCCCGGATCCGCGATCGCTGGGCAGCCGGCCTCGGACAGCAGGCCGAGCGGGCGCTTTGCCCGTAACGGCGCGAGCGGATCCGGCTCTTCGCCGACCACCTTGATGCTCAGCTCGCGCACCGGCATGTTGAGCGCGCCAAGGAACGCCCGCGCGCTCTTGGCGTTCTCGACGATGAAATCGCCGATGCCCTTGATGGTTTCAATGGTCGGCAACGACAGGACTTCGGCCGGCAGTCCGCCCAGCGGCGTTGGAATGGCATAGAGCGCCGGCGAATTAATCGTGGTCCGTCCCTGATTTCGGTTGGTCAGAGGATGCGCAGGCCGGCGCGCTCGAGCATCTCGGAGAGCGCGATGAGCGGCAGGCCGATGAGCGAGGTGGGGTCGTCGGTGTCGATGCGCCGGATGAGCGCGATGCCGAGGCCTTCGGCCTTGGCGCTCGCCGAGCAGTCGTAGGGCTTCTCGCGCTCCAGGTACGCCTGGATGCGCGGCTCGTCGAGGTTGCGGAAGGTGACCCGGCAGGGCACCACGCGCGACTGCAGCTTGTGGCTTCTCGACTCGAGTACCGTGACCGCGGTGTGGAACTCCACCGTCTTGCCGGACAGCTCGCGCAGCTGGCGCACCGCGTTGGCGTGGTCGCCGGGCTTGTCATAGCGCTTGCCGCCGCACGAGGCGACCTGGTCGCTGCCGATGATCACATCGCCGTGCGGTGCGCCCGCCTTGGCCTTCAGGATCGAGAGGCGTAGCGCCGTGTCGGCAGGCGCTTCACCCGCGAGCGGCGCTTCGTCGATGTCCGGCGAGAAGGCCTGGAAGGGCACGCCCAGCCGCTCGAGCAGCGCCTTGCGGTAGGGCGAACCGGATGCCAGCAGGAGTCGTCGGGGCTGATCCATCGCTTTGTTTTAATGATATTATCGCGCGTTTATGTCGCATCAGCCGGCGCATCAACCGGTTATCGACGGCTTCGAGTTCGCCTCCGCCGGCGCAAAGCAGCAGGGAGTCTGGCCGCTGCGTGATTTTCCGCGCCTGCGCGACGTTCTCGCGAGCGATGCGGGCGAGGTGGCGTACGAGATCAGCGGGGTGCGCGACGCGCGCGGGCGTCCGGGGCTGCGGCTCAAGGTGAAGGGCACGCTCATGCTGCGCTGCCAGCGCTGCCTGGAAGCGATGGCGTACGAGGTCGACAGCGACGAGACGCTGGTGCTGGCGGCGACGCTGGCCGAGATCCACGCCGAGCCCGCGGATTCGCACGCGCCGGACCGCGTGGTGGCGGGCAGGGAGATGGCGCTGCGCGAGCTGATCGAGGACGAGCTGATCCTCGCCGTGCCGTACGCGCCGCGCCACGAGGATTGCGAGCCGGCGGGGGCCGGCGAGCGCGCCGAGAAAGTCTCGCCGTTCGCCGGCTTGCGCGGGATGATGCGCAGCAAACATTGATTAGAGAGGAGTCGTAGACATGGCAGTCCATCAGAACAAGAAGTCGCCGTCCCGCCGCGGCATGCGCCGCTCGCACGACCACCTGAGCGCGCCCGCGATCGCGGTCGAGCCGACCAGCGGCGAGACGCACCTGCGCCACCACGTCAGCCCGACCGGCTTCTACCGCGGCAAGAAGGTCATCAAGACCCGCGACGAAGAGTAAGTCGCGTTGATCACAGTAGCGGTCGACTGCATGGGGGGCGACCACGGCCCCCACGTGACGGTTCCGGCTGCGCTCGAGTTCCAGGCGCGCGAGCCCGATGTGGAGCTGGTCCTGGTCGGCCTCGAGGACGCGATTCGACAGGAGCTCAAGGGCGCGGCGCGCGTGCGCATCCATCCCGCCACCGAGATCGTGGCGATGGACGAGGAACCCAAGCAGGCGCTGCGCTACAAGAAAGATTCGTCGATGCGCGTGGCGGTCAACCTGGTGAAGAGCGGCGAGGCGCACGCCTGCGTGAGCGCCGGCAACACCGGCGCGCTGATGGCGATCGCGCGCTTCGTGCTGAAGACGCTGCCCGGCATCGATCGCCCGGCCATTGCCACCGTATTGCCCAACATGCGGCGCACCAGCACCTACGTGCTCGACCTGGGGGCGAACGTCGACTGCACCGCCGAGCACCTGCTGCAGTTCGCCATCATGGGGGCGATGCTGGTCTCGGCGATCGAGCGCAAGGAGCGGCCGAGCGTCGGCCTGCTCAACATCGGCGCCGAGGACATCAAGGGCAATGAGGCGGTCAAGCTGGCGGCCGGCCTGCTGCGCTCGAGCGGCCTCAATTTCGTCGGCAACGTGGAAGGCAACGACATCTACAAGGGCACCGTCGACGTGGTGGTGTGCGACGGCTTCGTCGGCAACGTGGCGCTCAAGTCCTCCGAGGGCGTGGCGGAGATGATGACCACCACCCTGCGCGAGGAGTTCTCGCGCAACCCGCTCACCAAGCTCGCCGCGCTGTTCGCCATGCCGGTGATCCGCGCGGTGCGCGAGCGCCTCGACCCGCGCCGCTACAACGGCGCGAGCCTGCTCGGCCTGCGCGGCATCGTGATCAAGAGCCACGGCTCGGCCGACGCGTTCGCGTTCGGCCAGGCGCTCGAGACCGCGGTGCAGGAAGTGCGCAACAACGTCCCGCAGAGGATCGAGGCGCGAATGGCCGAGCTCGTCCCGCAGGCCGTCCAGCCGTCCGTTCAATGATCTACTCCCGTATCGTCGGCACCGGCAGCTACCTGCCCGCGAGGGTGATGACCAACGCGGAGTTCGCCGCGCGCCTGGAGACGAGCGACGAGTGGATCCGCGAGCGCACCGGCATCGTGCAGCGCCACATCGCCGAGAAGAGCCAGGCCTCCAGCGACCTCGCGCTCGAAGCTTCCCAGAAGGCCCTGCAGGCGGCCGGCGTGAAGGCCGAAGAGCTCGATCTCATCATCGTCGCCACCTCGACTCCCGACTACGTATTCCCGAGCACCGCCTGCCTGCTGCAAGCCAAGCTCGGCGTGAAGGGCAGCGCGGCGTTCGACGTGCAGGCGGTCTGCAGCGGCTTCGTCTACGGCCTCGCAACCGCCGATAACTTCATTAAAGGAAAAATGGCGAAGCGGGCGTTGGTGGTCGGCGCCGAGGTGTTCTCGCGCATCCTGGACTGGAACGATCGCGGCACGTGCGTGCTGTTTGGCGATGGAGCAGGGGCGGTCGTTCTTGCGGCCGATGCAAAACCCGGAATCCACGCGAGCGTGCTGCGCGCCGATGGCAGCCACAGCGGCATGCTGTCCGTGCCCGGCAACGTCTGCGGCGGCGCCATCGTCGGCTCGCCGTTCCTGCAGATGAACGGCCAGGCGGTGTTCAAGTTCGCGGTCAAGGTGCTCGAGGAGTCCGCGCGCGAGACCGTCGCGGCGGCCGACATGCAGCTCTCCGACATCGACTGGCTGATTCCGCACCAGGCCAACGTGCGCATCCTCGATGCCACCGCCCGCAAGCTCGGCCTGCCGCACGAAAAGCTCGTCATTACCGTGGACCACCATGGCAATACCTCCGCCGCCTCCGTGCCGCTCGCGCTCGACGAGTTCGTGCGCGCGGGCAAGATCCGCAAGGGCCATCGATTGCTGCTGCAAGGCGTCGGCGGCGGATTTACCTGGGGCTCGAGCGTGGTGACGCTATGAAGCTCGCGATGGTTTTTCCCGGCCAGGGCTCTCAGTCCGTGGGCATGCTGAAGGCTTATGGCGACCTGCCCGCAGTAAGAGAAACCATTTCAGAGGCGCAAGCCGCGCTCGGCGCGGATTTCGTCAAGCTGCTCGACGATGGCCCGGCCGACAAGCTCACGCTCACGGTGAACACGCAGCCGGCGATGGTGACCGCGGGCTATGCGGCGTACCGCGCCTGGCGCGCGCTCGGTGGGCCGGCGCCCGACATGGTCGCCGGACATAGCCTGGGCGAGTACACCGCGTTGGTTTGTTCAGAGGCAATCTCGTTTGCCGATTGCCTGCCGCTGGTTCGCTTCCGCGCCGAGTCGATGCAGCAGGCGGTGCCCGAGGGGCAGGGCGCCATGGCCGCGATCCTGATGCTCGACGACGATCTGGTGCGCGCCGCGTGCAGGGAGGCCGGCGGCGTGGTGCAGGCGGTGAACTTCAACGCGCCGGGGCAGGTGGTGATCGCGGGCGAGAAGGCCGCGGTGGAGCGCGCCATGGAGGGGTGCAAGGCGAAGGGCGCGAAGCGCGCGATGCTGCTGCCGGTGAGCGCACCGTTCCACTCGACGTTGATGCGCCCGGCCGCCGACAAGCTCAAGGGTTACCTGGAAAAAGTCTCGATGAAGAAGCCGGCTTTTTCCGTCATCAACAACGTCGACGTGGCGATCGAGAGCGATCCGGGCCGCATCAAGGACGCGCTGGTGCGCCAGGCTGCGTCGCCGGTGCGCTGGGTGGAGACCATCCGCCGCATGGTCGATGCGGGCGTCACGCACATCGTGGAGTGCGGGCCGGGCAAGGTGCTCGCCGGCATGACCAAGCGCATCGCGCCGGGCGTGAAGTCGCTCGCGGCGGCGGACCGCGCGTCGCTCGAGGAGGCGCTGAAATGCTAGAAGGCAAGCTCGCGCTCGTGACCGGCGCGTCGCGCGGCATTGGCCACGCGATCGCCGAGGAGCTGCGCAAGCAGGGCGCGAACGTGGTCGGCACGGCGACCGGCGAAGCCGGCCTCAAGAATATTCCTAACGGAAAAATCCTGGATGTGCGCAACGCCGAGCAGTGCGACGCGCTGGTCAAGGAGCTCGGCGACATCGCGATCCTGGTCAACAACGCCGGCATCACGCGCGACAACCTGGCGCTGCGCATGAAGGACGCCGAATGGGACGAGGTGATGGAGACCAACCTGCGCGCGGTGTTCCGCCTCTCGCGCGCGGTGATGCGCGGCATGATGAAGGCGCGCTGGGGCCGCATCATCAACATCACCTCGGTGGTCGGCGCGTCGGGCAATCCCGGGCAGGCCAATTACGCGGCGGCGAAGGCCGGCGTGGTCGGCATGACCAAGGCGCTCGCCGCCGAGCTCGGCAGCCGCAACATCACGGTCAACTGCGTGGCGCCCGGATTCATCGACACCGACATGACGCGCGCGCTGTCGGACGAGCAGAAAAAGGCGCTGCTCGAGCACATCCCCGTCGGCCGCCTGGGCACGCCGCAGGATGTCGCCGCCGCGGTCGCCTACCTCGCTTCGCCCGCCGCCGGCTACGTGACGGGCGCGGTCCTGCACGTCAACGGCGGCATGTACATGTCGTAAAATACGCCCCCTCTTCGGGAAGGAGCAGCGATGGAAAACGTCGAACAAAGAGTGAGAAAAATCATCGCCGAGCAGCTCGGCGTGAACGAGGGCGAGATCAAGAACGAATCGTCGTTCGTGGACGATCTGGGCGCCGACTCGCTCGACACGGTGGAGCTGGTGATGGCGCTCGAGGAGGAGTTCGAGACCGAGATCCCGGACGAGGAAGCCGAGAAGATCACTACTGTGCAGCAGGCCGTCGATTACATCAAGGCCCACGCGAAGTCGTAAGTGTCCCGGCGCAGAGTAGTGGTCACCGGGCTGGGGATGGTCAGCCCGATCGGCAACACCGTCGCTGAAGCCTGGGGCAGCGCCCTCGCCGGCAAGTCCGGCATCACCCGCATCACGCGCTTCGACCCGTCGCGCCTCGCGAGCCAGATCGCCGGCGAGGTGAAGGGCTTCGACATCGCGCCGTACATGTCGCCCAAGGAAGCGCGGCGCATGGACATCTTCATCCACTACGGCATGGCCGCCGCGCTGCAGGCCTGGCGCGAGTCGGGCATCCAGGTCACGGCGCAGAACGCCGAGCGCGTCGGCATCAACTACGGCTCGGGCATCGGCGGACTGCCGCTCATCGAGGCGCAGCACCACGAGCTCGAGGAGAAGGGCCCGCGGCGCATCTCGCCGTTCTTCATCCCGGGCAGCATCATCAACATGACCGCGGGACTGCTCTCGATCGAGATCGGCGCCAAGGGCCCGAACCTCGCCATGGTGACCGCGTGCACGACTTCGACCCACTGCATCGGCGAGGCGATGAAGTCGATCCGCTACGGCGAGGCCGACGTGATGATCGCGGGCGGCTCCGAGGCGGTGGTCACCGAGCTCGCGATCGGCGGCTTCGCCTCGGCGCGCGCGCTCTCCACGCGCAACGACGATCCGGCCAGCGCGAGCCGTCCGTGGGACAAGGAGCGCGACGGCTTCGTGCTCGGCGAAGGCGCGGGCGCCATGGTGCTCGAGGAGTACGAGCACGCCAAGGCGCGCGGCGCGAAGATCTACTGCGAAGTGCTCGGCTACGGCGTCTCGGCCGACGCCTACCACATGACCGCGCCGAGCGAGGACGGCGACGGCGCGTTCCGCTGCATGCGCAACGCGATGAAGGACGCGGCGGTCGAGGCGAATTCCATCGATTACATCAACGCGCACGGCACCTCCACGCCGCTCGGCGACATCGCCGAAACCAAGGCGGTGAAGCGCGCGCTCGGCGAGCACGCCGCCAAGGTCGCGGTGAACTCGACGAAGTCGATGACCGGGCACCTGCTCGGCGCCGCCGGCGCGGTGGAGGCGGTGTTCACCGCGCTCGCGATCCGCGACCAGGTCTCGCCGCCCACCATCAACCTGCGTACCCCGGACCCGGAGTGCGACCTCGACTACGTGCCGAACGAAGCGCGCAAGATGCGGATCCGCGTCGCGATGTCGAACTCGTTCGGCTTCGGCGGCACGAACGGCACCCTGATTCTGGCGCGGCCTTGAGCGCCGCCCGCCTGGAGCTTTCCCCTTCCTGGAGCCTGTTTGCCGCGATCCTGGGCCTGCACGCGCTTGCGGCGGCCTCGGTGCTGACGGTAATGCAAGGTCTATCTGCCGTGGCGCTCGCTGCAGCGCTTCTCGTCCTCGGCGCGGCGGCGGCCTGGGCGCGCGCGCTGCACCGCTCGGGCGCCTCGGTGCGCGCGATCGAATTGTCAGGGAATGACATGCTGCTCGAGCTGCGAGATGGCCGGCGCGCAGCGGCCGAGCTCGGCGGCGCCCGCCACGTGAGCCGCTTCATGGTGACGCTGCCGGTACGCCGCCCGGTGCGGCGGACCATTCTCGTCACTCGCGACATGCTGCCGCCCGAGGAGTTCCGCAGGCTGCGGCTCTGGGCGCTCTGGGGCAAAGCGCCCGGCGTGGCGCATAAACAACTGCCGGTGCGAAGCTAACCCCGCGGCAGCACCGAACTATTTCCAAGAGCGTGTGTCTGTGGCACATAGGCGTAGCAAGGAAGTAAGGACGCGGGCTATACGCCCGGGGTGGGGAGCCCCTAGTTGCGTGCCGGCGGCCGGCGGTTGAAGTCGCATGACTGATCGCGACATCGACCGGCAGTTGGTCGCGAGGGCGCAGCGCGGCGACAAGCAGGCTTTCGAGCTGCTCGTCGAGAAGTACCAGCGCAAGCTGGCGCGCCTGTTGTCACGCTTCATCCGCGACCCGGCCGAGGTCGAGGATGTGACGCAGGAGGCGTTCATCAAGGCCTACCGGGCCCTCCCCGCATTCCGTGGCGACAGCGCGTTCTATACGTGGCTGTACCGGATTGGAATTAATACGGCCAAGAACTACCTAATGGCTATGGGTCGGCGGGCGCCGACCTCGACTGAGGTGGAGGCCGAGGAAGCGGAAGGATTCGAGGAAGGCGAGCAGCTGCGCGACATCAACACGCCGGAGAGCATGTTGCTGTCGAGCGAGATCGCAAGCACGGTGAACGCGACGATCGAGCAGCTGCCCGAAGAATTGCGCACCGCGATCCAGATGCGCGAGATCGAGGGGATGAGTTACGAGGACATCGCGAAAGCGATGGACTGCCCGATCGGAACGGTTCGATCGAGGATTTTCCGGGCCCGCGAGGCGATAGCGGAGCAGTTGCGGCCTCTGCTGGATACCGGGAAGGACAAAAGGTGGTAGTACGAAAAGGCAGGTGGTAGGGGTATGAACGAACGATTGTCGGAGTTGATGGACGGCGAGCTGGACGACAGGTCCGCCGCCGAGGTCATCCAGGCGCTGGGCAGCGACCGCGAAGCGGTGCGTGCCTGGCGCACTTACCAGCTGATCAGCGACGCGATGCGCGAGAGCCGCCTGCTTTCGGCGGACTTCGCCGCGCGCTTCTCCGAGCGGCTTGCGCAAGAGCCCACTGTCTTCGCGCCGAGAGCTTTGCATACCGAGCAGCGCAAGTGGGTTGCGCTTTCGGCCGCGGCCAGCGTGGCCGCGGTGGCCCTGGTCGCGTGGGTGGCCTTCGCGCCCCAGCCCGAAGTCAAGACCGCGGCCCCGGTCGCGCAGGCCGATCCCAAGCCGAACATCGTGCCGCTGCCGAGCGCCGCCAACGACTATCTGCTCGCCCACCAGGGCTTCTCGCCGCGCCTCTCGCTGCAGGGCATGGCGCCGTACGTGCGCACCGTCTCCGAGCCGGCCGTGGAGCCGCGCAAGTGAGGTTGCAGCAGCTCCTGGTGGCGGGCCTGTGCGCGCTGGGTCCGGCCGTGGTCCACGCGCAGTCCGCCGAGGCGCTCGGCTGGCTGCGCAAGATGCACAACGCGACGCACAAGCTCTCCTACAGCGGCGTGTTCGTCTACCAGAACGGCACGCGCAGCGAGACCTCGCGCATCACGCGCTTCGCCGACGCCGCCGGCGACGTCGAGAAGCTGGAGGTGATGGACGGCATGCCGCGCGAGATCGTGCGCACCAAGGACACGGTGAGCTGCTACCTGCCGGGCAGCCGGGTGGTGAAGGTCGACCGGCGCACCGAGCGCGACTTCCCGGCGCTCTTGCCCGAGCGCATCACGGCCCTCGCGCGCCATTACGACATCAGCCTGGGCGAGACGCACCGCATCGCCGGCTACGATTGCCAGGCGGTGGTGCTCACGCCGCGCGACAACCTGCGCTACGGCTACCGGCTGTATGCCGACGTCAACACCGGCATGCTGCTCAAGGCGGTCACGGTCGACGCGAACGGCGAGCAGGTCGAGCAGATGACCTTCACGCAGCTCACCATGGGCGGGGTGACGCGCGACATGGTGAAGCCGCGCCGCGGCGCGCGTAGCTGGCGCGTCGAGGACGCGGCCGCCGCGCCGGCGCAGCTCGCCGGCTGGGGGCTGTCGAAGGAGCTGCCCGGCTTCGAGAAGATCATCGAGTTGAAGCGCCGGCTCGGCGAGACGCGCTCGGCCGGCCAGGTGGTGTATTCCGACGGCATGGCGGCGGTCTCGGTGTTCATCGAGCCGCTGGAAGCGAAGGGCGAGCCGGCGCGCACCGGGCTTTCGAGCATGGGCGCCATCCACATCTATACGCGCGAGGTTGCCAACCACATGGTGACCGTGGTGGGCGAGGCGCCGGCGGTGAGCGTGCAGCGCATCGCCAACGCGGTCGAGTATCGCAAGCCCTGATCGGGCCTCCGGGGAGAGACAGAAAATGAACGCAGTAAGAACGCTGACCGCCGCCTGGCTGGTGGTCTTTTCCTCCATCGCGGCTGCGCAGGCGGTGCGAGAGCTGCCGGACTTCACGCGGCTCGTCGACGAGCAGGGCAACGCGGTGGTCAACATCAGCACCACCCAGGCGGTGCGGCGCAGCGGCGCCGTGCCGCAGGTGCCGGGCATGGAAGACGAGGAGGTGCTCGAGTTCTTCCGCCGCTTCATCCCGCGCCAGCAGCCCGGCCCCGGCCAGGGCCCGGGACCGCGCTCCGAATCGCGCTCGCTCGGCTCGGGTTTCATCGTCAGCGCGGACGGCTACATCCTCACCAACGCGCACGTGGTCGAGGGCGCCGACGAGATCAACGTGCGCTTCACCGACAAGCGCGAGTTCAAGGCCAAGGTGATCGGCGCCGACCGGCGCACCGACATCGCGGTGATCAAGATCGACACCACCGCGCCGCTGCCGGCGGTCAAGTTCGGCGACCCGACCAAGCTCAAGGTGGGCGAATGGGTGGTGGCGATCGGCGCGCCGTTCGGCTTCGAGAACACGGTCACCGCCGGCATCGTGAGCGCCAAGGGCCGCTCGCTGCCGCAGGAGAACTTCGTGCCGTTCATCCAGACCGACGTGGCGATCAACCCGGGCAACTCGGGCGGGCCGCTGTTCAACATGCGCGGCGAAGTGGTGGGAATCAACTCGCAGATCTACAGCCGCACCGGCGGCTTCATGGGGCTGTCCTTCGCCATCCCGATCGACGTGGCGCTCGACATCCAGAAGCAGCTGCGCGAGAAGGGCCGCGTGGCGCGCGGCCGCATCGGCGTGGTGATCCAGGAAGTCACGCGCGACCTCGCCACCTCGTTCGGCCTCGACCGGCCGCGCGGCGCGCTGGTCAACTCGGTGGAGAAGGGCAGCCCGGCGGACAAGGCCGGCGTGGAAGCGACCGACATCATCGTGTCCTTCGACGGCAAGCAGGTCGAGGCCTCCAGCGACCTGCCGCGCATCGTCGGCGCGACGCGCCCCGGCTCGCAGTCCTCGCTCGAAGTCTGGCGCAAGGGCAAGACGCAGAAGCTCAGCATCACGGTCGCCGAGCTGCAGGAAGACCGCATCGCCGCCGCCACCCCGAGCGGACGCGACAAGCCGAAGGCCGAGGCGCCGGCCAACCGGCTCGGCATCGTGGTGGGCGAGCTCTCGCCCGAGCAGAAGAAGGGCCTCGGCCTGAGCTACGGCATCGTGGTCACCGACGTGCGGCCCGATTCCAAGGCCGACGTGCGCAAGGGCGACGTGCTGCTCACCGTGGTGCACAAGGGCCAGCACACCGAGCTCAAGTCCGTGGAGCAGTTCAACCGGATGCTGAACGGCCTGGACAAGAACGCCGTCATCACGCTGCAGGTGCGTCGCGGCGAAAGCACCGCTTTCGTCACGATCTCGGGCTTAACTGACAAGGGATAACGCCCCGGCCAGGCTGTACGGCCGCAGCGGCTGCCATCTCTGCGAGGAGATGGCGGCCCAGCTGCGTGCGCTGCGCATCCCGTTCGACGAGGTGGATGTCGATTCCGATCCGCGCCTGCGCGTGCAGTACGGCCGGGACGTGCCGGTATTGGTCTACGGGGATTCCGTTTTCAAACACCGGCTTACGCCGGAAGCAATCGCCAAGCTGCGATAGAATCTCGCGCTTTTCCCCGACATGGCGCAAAGCCGCATCCGCAACTTCTCCATCATCGCGCACATCGACCACGGCAAGTCGACGCTCGCCGACCGCTTCATCCAGATGTGCGGCGGGCTTGCGGAGCGCGAGATGGCGGAGCAGGTGCTCGACACCATGGAGCTCGAGCGCGAGCGCGGCATCACGATCAAGGCGCAAACCGCGGCCCTGGAATACAAGTCCCGCTCCGGGGAAGTGTATTTGCTCAACCTGATCGACACGCCGGGGCACGTGGACTTCTCCTACGAGGTGAGCCGCTCGCTCGCCGCCTGCGAGGGCGCGGTGCTGGTGGTGGACGCCTCGCAGGGCGTCGAGGCGCAGACCGTGGCGAACTGCTACACCGCGATCGAGCAGGGCGTCGAGGTGATCCCGGTGCTGAACAAGATCGACCTGCCCTCGGCGGACCCGGACAAGGCGATCCAGGAGATCGAGGACGTGATCGGCCTGGAAGCGAAGGACGCGATCCGCGCCAGCGCCAAGACCGGCGAGAACGTGGACGCGATCCTGGAAGCCGTGATTGCCAAGGTCCCGCCGCCCAGCGGCAGCGCGGACGCGCCGTTGCAGGCCCTGATCATCGACTCGTGGTTCGACAACTACGTCGGCGTGGTGATGCTGGTGCGCGTCATGGAAGGCACCATCCGGCCGAAGGAAAAGATCCTGCTGATGAGCACCGGGGCGAGCTACCTGTGCGAGCAGGTGGGCGTGTTCACCCCCAAGGCGAAGGCCAAGGACGACTTGAAGGCCGGCGAGGTGGGCTTCGTCACCGCCGGCATCAAGGAGCTGCGCGCCGCCAAGGTCGGCGACACCATCACGCACGAGAAGAACGGCGCGCCAAAGCCGCTGCCCGGCTTCAAGGAGATCAAGCCGCAGGTGTTCGCCGGCCTCTACCCGGTGGAGGCCAACGAGTACGAGGCGCTGCGCGACGCGCTCGAGAAGCTGCACCTGAACGACGCCTCGTTCCACTACGAGCCGGAGACCTCGCAGGCGCTCGGCTTCGGCTTCCGCTGCGGCTTCCTCGGCCTGCTGCACATGGACATCGTGCAGGAGCGCCTGGAGCGCGAGTACGGGCAGAGCCTCATCACCACCGCGCCGTCGGTGGTGTACGAGGTGAAGCTGCGCGACGGTAGCGTGCAGCAGGTCTCCAACCCGTCGCGCCTGCCGCCGGTGGAGACCATCGAGGAATTCCGCGAGCCGATCATGGCCTGCAAGATCTTCGTGCCGCAGGAGTACGTCGGCCCGGTGATCACGCTGTGCACCGAGAAGCGCGGCGTGCAGACCAACATGCACTACTCGGCGCGCCACGTGGTGGTGTCGTACGACCTGCCGCTCAACGAGGTGGTGCTCGATTTCTTCGACAAGCTGAAGTCCGCCACGCGCGGCTACGGCTCGCTCGACTACGAGTTCAAGGAGTACCGCGCGGCCGACATGGTGCGCCTCGACATCCTGGTGAACGGCGACAAGGTCGATGCGCTCTCCAGCATGGTGCACCGCTCGGCGTCGCAGTACCGCGGCCGCGAGCTCGTCACCAAGCTGCGCTCGCTGATCCCGCGCCAGATGTTCGACGTCGCGGTGCAGGCGGCGATCGGCGGCCACATCATCGCGCGCGAGAACGTGAAGGCGCTGCGCAAGAACGTGCTGGCGAAATGCTACGGCGGCGACGTGACGCGCAAGCGCAAGCTGCTCGAGAAGCAGAAGGAAGGGAAGAAGCGCATGAAGCAGGTCGGCGCGGTCGAGATCCCGCAGGAGGCGTTCCTCGCGGTGCTGCAGCGGGGCGACAGTTGAACTTCGCGCTGTTTCTGCTCATCCTGCTGCTGGTCACCGGCGCGGTCTGGCTGCTCGATAAATTCCTGCTGAGAAGAGGAAGGCCGAACCACGCCAAGCAGCCGTGGTGGGTCGAGTACTCGATCAGCTTCTTCCCGGTGATCCTGATCGTGTTCCTGCTGCGCTCCTTCCTGGTCGAGCCGTTCAAGATTCCCTCCAGCTCGATGGTGCCGACGCTGCTGGTGGGCGACTTCATCCTGGTGAACAAGTACATCTACGGCATCCGCATCCCGGTGCTGAACCGCAAGGTGGTGCAGATCGCGAACCCCGAGCGCGGCGACGTGATGGTGTTCCGCTTTCCCGAGGATCCGTCGCTCGACTACATCAAGCGCGTGGTCGGCGTGCCGGGCGACCGCGTCGAATACCGCAACAAGCGCCTGACCATCAACGGCGCGCCGGTGCCGACGCGCCAGGTCGACGACTACCTGTCGAAGGAGCGCATGCAGTTCTCCAAGCGCTTCGTCGAGACGCTGAACGGCACGGAACATGAAATATTGCTCGACGAGGACGCGCCGGCGTCGATGATGCCGGGCCGCGCGTTCCCGTTCGCCGGCAATTGCAACTACAATAGCAACGGCCTGGCGTGTACGGTTCCGCCGGGGCATTACTTCATGATGGGAGACAACCGGGACAACTCGAGCGACAGCCGCGTCTGGGGGTTCGTGCCGGACGAGAACATCGTGGGCAAGGCGTTCTTCATCTGGCTCAACCTCAACGAGCTGGGCCGCTTCGGGTCATTCCGCTAAGGGGGCTTGCGATGCGCAAAGAACAAGACGGCGTCAGCCTGATGGGACTGATCGTGGTGCTGTTCCTGGTCGTGATCGTCGCGCTGTTCGCGATGAAGATCATCCCGTCGTTCCTCGAGTTCCGCACCGCCAAGACCGCGATCGAGCAGGTCGCGCGCTCGGCGCAGAACGCCGGCGACGCGCGCCGCGCGTTCGAGAACCGCGCCACCATCGACAACATCGACAGCGTCAGGCCGAGCGACCTGGAGATCACGCGCGAGGGCAACCAGCTGGTGATCGCGTTCGCGTATCGCAAGGAAGTCACGCTGTTCGGGCCGGTCGGCCTGTACATCAACTACGCCGCAAACTCGAAAGGCGGCCAGTAGAGCTGCTGGGCCACACGTTCGCGGACGCGCGGCTCCTCGAGCAGGCGCTCACGCACCGCAGCTCCGGGCCGGAGCACAACGAGCGGCTCGAATTCCTCGGCGACGGCGTGCTCGGCTGCGCGGTCGCGGACGAGCTCTACGCACGCTTCCCGCAGCTCCCCGAAGGCAAGCTCACCCAGCTGCGCGCCGCCCTGGTGCGCGAGGAGTCGCTCGCCGAGGTGGCGCGCGCGCTCGGCCTGCAGGAGCGGCTGCGCGCCGCGACGCTGAAGGACTCGGTGCTCGCCGATTCGCTGGAAGCGGTATTCGGCGCGATCTTCCTCGACGGCGGCTATCCGGCTGCGCGCCGCGCGGTGGTGCAGGCGTTCGCGCGGCAGCTCGACGGCCTCGACCCCGGGAACGTCGAGAAGGACGCCAAGACGCGCCTGCAGGAGCTCATGCACGCGCGCGGCAAGCCAGTGCCCGAGTATCGGGTGGTCGCCACGCACGGCGCGCCGCACCAGCGCTCGTTCGAGGTCGAATGCGTGATTGAGGGGATGCTGACGAAGGGCAGCGGCACGTCGCGCCAGCGTGCCGAGCAGGAAGCGGCACGCGCCATGCTCGATAAACTCGAGAAATGAGCGCGCACCGCTGCGGCACCATCGGCATCGCCGGCCGGCCGAACACCGGCAAGTCGAGCCTGCTCAACCGCCTGGTGGGGCAGAAGGTGTCGATCGTCTCGGCCAAGCCGCAGACCACGCGGCACCTCGTGACCGGAATCCTGACCAGGCCCGATTGCCAGTACGTGTTCGTCGATGCGCCGGGCCAGCAGTCGAGCGCCAGGAGCACGCTGCACCGCCGGCTCAACCGGCGCGCCACCGAGGCGGCGCGCGACGCCGACGTGGCGCT
>DASVFV010000222.1:0-11138 GCA_036379875.1 Burkholderiales bacterium
ACCGTGTCGCCCATGCGCACGCGTTCCGCGGCGACGCCGTGGTCGAGCAGGCCCGCGCGCACGCTTTGCGCGCGCTCCCGGGCGAGCGCCTGCGCGGCGGCCGGGTCCACCGGCGTGAGCGCGGCGAGCTGCTGCAGCAGGCGCCAGCCGTAGTTCTGCTCCTTGCGCAGCGCGCGCAGCGTGGCGCGGTCGCCGCCGCGCTCGAGATAGAGCCTCTCGAGCGCGCTCAGCGTGGCGCGGCGCGAAAGATCGGGCATGCCCTTCGCGCGCGCGGCGCGCGCCAGGTCCTCGCGCGCGGCGCGCAGGCGCAGCGCCTCGAGGTCGCGCGCCGGATCGTAGGCGCCGCGCACCTCGAGCGTTGCGCGCGGGCGCTGCTCGAGCCCCTCGGCGATGCGCGCGATCTGCTCCTCCTCGGGCGGCGCGAGCTCGGCCGAGCCGGGCTGGAACACCACGTTGCCGAGATCGCCGTCGCCGCCGAACAGCGCGGCGAGCGCGCGGAACGGCGCCGACACGATGCGCCGCACCACGTTGCCCACCGCGCGCGCCACGATCGCGCCGAGGTCGAACTGCGGGTCGCTCAGGTCGCCGCGCACCGGGATGTCGAGGTTGATGCGGCCCTTTGAGTCCGCGAGCAGCGCCACCGCCAGGTCGAGCGGCAGATCGAGCAGGCCTTTCTGCTCGAGCTTCTCGCCGAGCTGCATGTTCTCGAAGGCGAGCTGGTTCGCGCCCACCAGGCGGCCGTCGCGCACCTCGTAGCGCAGCTCGGCGGACAGGCGCCCCGAGGCGATGCGGTAGCCGGCGAACTTCGCGACGTACGGGTTGAACGACTCGAGGCGCAGGTTGCGCAGGCTGGCGCGGATGTCGGTGTGCGTGGTGGGCGCGGCGAGCGCGACGGTGCCGCGGATGCGCGCGACGCCGAACGGCTGCACGCGCCCGTCGAGCCGCACGCGCGCCGGCTCGCCCGCGCCGCTCGCGAGGCCGCTCACCGTGCCCGAAAGCTCGCGCAGCGTGGCCTCGAAAGGCGTGGCGAGCGAGCGGTCGGCGAACTGCAGCGTGCCGCTCTCGATGCGCAGCCGCTCGACGCTCGCGCGCATGCCGCCGCCGCCGGCCGGAATGGCGGCGGCCAAGTTGACCGTGCCGTCGGGCGCGATGACCAGCCGCCCTTCAGGCGAGCGCACCCGCACCTCTTTGATGACCAATTCTGTCGACGAGACGCGCAACGAGGCGGTCTCGGCGCGCTGCCATGCGAGGAGCAGCGCGCCGGAGCGCTCTTCCAGCCGCAGGTCCGCCACCGCCGCGCTGCCGTGGTAGGCGGCGCGCTTCGCATCCACGTCGAGCCGCCCCTTTCCCGACACGCTGCCGGATGCCACGTGCACCGGCACCCAGCGCTGCGCCCGGGCGAGCGGTACGCCGTCGGCCTCGAGATCGAGGTGCAGCGCGAACGGCGCGGTCTGCAACGTGCCCCGCGCCGCGATTTTGCCGCGCGGCGCGATGCTCGCCTCGGCTGCCAGGTTCACCGGTTCTTGCACGGGAAAGGGCAACGCCGCGGCGCTCAGGCGCACCGCGGAGAAACGCACGCCCCCGTAGGCGAGCCCGTTCGCGGAGAGCGAAAGCTCGCGCAGCACCGCGGCGCCGCCGGCGAGGCTGAGCGCGCCTCGCGCCTCCAGGTTGCCCTCCGCGCGACCGGCGAGCCGCGCGCTGGCCTCGAAGGTTCCGGGCGCGCCGTCGAGCGTGGAAAGGTCGTGCGCATCGAGCGTGAGCGCCTGAAGCGAGAGGCGCGCGCCGAGGCGCACCGTCGCGTCGGTGACGCGCGCACGCTCGACGATCCAGCCGCGCCGCCAGAGCGACGCCCACGAAAGATCGAGCAGCGCGCGCCGGGCGAACGCCGCACCCTGCGGCACCACCAGCTCGACGTCATGCAGCGCGACGCGCAGGCCGAACGGGTCGGTGTGCACGCTGCCGATGCGCAGCTCGGCGCCCGCCGCCCGCGCGCGCTCGACCAGCGCGTCGTGCACGAAGCGCGGCGCGAGCAGGTAGCCCGCCGCGGCGTAGGCGAAGACGAGGGAAGCGAGGATGGAAAGAGCGACGAGGCCCCGGCGCACGGCCGGCAAGCCGCAAGAAACGTTCCGCCGTCAGTCAGGAGGCATGGTTCCGCCTTCAATCAGCCGGCGTAGCTGAGCGCGCCGCGCACGAGGCGCGCCGGCGCGGTCATCGGATGCGCCACGCTGTGCGTTCGATCGAGGATGTGAACCACCTCGATGCCGGCCACGCACAGCTGGTCGGCGATCAGCGCGCGGTGGCAGCGCCACCACGGCGCCTCGGCGCACATGATGGCGGTGCGCCGCCCGGCCGCCAGCGCGAGCAGCTCGTCCATGCCGCGCGCGAATTCCTCGCTCGCCATGTGGTCGGCGTAGCCGCGGAACGAGGCGTTGCGCCAGGCGCCGTTGGGCGAATCGGCGCGCGCGCGGCGCCGGCCGCCCAGCGCCGGCAGCCAGCAGTAGCGGATCTTCTTTCGCGCGAGCGAGGCGGCCAGCGCGTCCTGCGCGTACTGCGGCTGGCGGCGCGAGCCGGGAAAGCGGCGCACGTCGGCGAGCACCTCGACGCGCTGCTGCGCGAGCAGCGCGAGGAACTCGTCGAGCGGCCGGCTCGAATGGCCGATGGTCCAGATCGTGGAGAGCACGAGGTTTCGACCTTTTAAGTCGCGCTTAATTCTGCGCGCTCAAGCATGCACTCATGGGTCTGCGCTCACTCGTCCTCGTCGCGGCGGCATGCTGGTGCGCCGGCTGGCTGGTCGAGCCGCCGGCGCCGGCGCGCTTCGTGCAGCACGACGTGCGCATCGCTGCGCAGGACGGCCGCACCACGCTCGCGATCACCGTCCTGCGCCCGGGCGGCGCCGGCCCGTTCGGCGCCGTGATCCTCAACCACGGCGTGCCCTTCGACGCGCGCGGGCGCAGCCTGGAATCGCCCGAGATGCTGCTGCACACCGCGGCCGCCTTCGCGCAGCGCGGCTACGCGGTGGTGATGCCGCTGCGGCGCGGCTTCGGCGCGACCGGCGGCGAGTTCGCCGAAGACCCGGGCGCATGCGCGAGCGCCGACTACCTTGCGGGCGAGCGCGCGGCTGCCGAGGACGTGCTCGCGGCGTACGCCTTCGCGCGCCGGCTGCCGTTCGTCGACCCCGCGCGCGCCATCCTCGCCGGACAATCGGCGGGCGGCGTGGCCGCGCTCTACGCCGCGGCGCAGGCGCCCGAGGGGCTGGCCGCGGTGCTCGCCTTCGCCGCCGGGCGCGGCGCCGACCCCGCGCACCCGGGCGTGCCGTGCGCGCACGAGCGCCTCGCCACGGTATTCGAGCAGGTCGGGCGCACGCTGCAGGCGCCGGCGCTGCTCTACTACGCCGAGAACGATGCCTTCTTCGGCCCGGAGACGTCGCGCGCCTGGTTCGCGCGGCTGAAAGCCGGAGGCGCGCGCGCCGAGTACGTGCTGCAGCCGCCCTTCGGCCAGAACGGCCACTACGTGTTCACCGACGCGGACGGCGCCGCGCTCTGGCTGCCGGTGGTCGAGCGCTTCCTCGAGCGCTACGGCATTCCGTTCCGCCCGCTAGTGCCCGAGCACCTGGCTTAGGAACAGCTTCGCGCGGTCGGTCTTCGGCGCGCCGAAGAACTCGGCCGGCGGCGCGGCCTCGACGATGCGCCCGCCGTCCATGAACACCACGCGGTCGGCCACCGTCTTGGCGAAGCCCATCTCGTGCGTGACCACCATCATGGTCATGCCCTCGCGCGCGAGTTCCACCATCACGTCGAGCACTTCCTTGATCATCTCCGGGTCGAGCGCCGAGGTCGGCTCGTCGAACAGCATGAGCTTGGGCTTCATGCACAGCGCGCGCGCGATCGCGACGCGCTGCTGCTGCCCGCCGGAGAGCTGCGAGGGGTACTTGGCGGCCTGCTCGGGGATGCGCACGCGGCCGAGGAAGTGCATGGCCGTTTCCTCGGCTTCCTTCCTCGGCACGCGCTTCACCCAGACCGGCGCGAGCGTCAGGTTCTGCAGCACCGTGAGGTGCGGGAACAGGTTGAAGCTCTGGAACACCATGCCGACCTCGCGGCGCACCGTGTCGATCTTTTTCGTGTCGTCGTCGAGCTCGATGCCGTCGACGATCACGCGCCCGCTCTGGTGCACTTCCAGGCGGTTGACGAGGCGGATCAGCGTGGACTTGCCCGACCCCGACGGGCCGCACACCACCACCTTCTCGCCGCGCGCCACGTTGAGATCCACGTCCTTCAGGACCTGGAACATGCCGTACCACTTGCTGACTTTCTCCATCTGGATCATCGGCGCACCTCGAAGCTGCGGCTGTAGCGCGACATCGCCGCGCAGAACACGAAGTAGACCAGCGACGCGAACACGTACGCCTCGACGCCGAAGCCCGTCCAGGCCGGCTCGTTGAGCGAGATCTTCACGGTGGACAGCAGGTCGAACAGGCCGATGATCAGCACGAGCGAGGTGTCCTTGAAGAGCGCGATGAAGTTGTTAACAAGCGCAGGCACCGCGATGCGCAGCGCCTGCGGCAGGATGACCAGGTAGGTCCTGCGCCAGAACGGCAGCGCGAGCGCGTGCGCCGCGTCGTACTGGCCGCGCGGGATGGCCTGCAGGCCGCCGCGGATCACCTCGGCGAGATACGCCGCGGCGAACAGGATGATGGCGATCTGCGCGCGCAGCAGCTTGTCGATCGTCACCCCGGAGGGCAGGAAGAGCGGCAGCATCACCGACGCCATGAACAGCAGCGAGATGAGCGGCACGCCGCGGATCAGCTCGATGTAGCCCACCGACAGGGCACGGATCACCGGCATGTCGGAGCGCCGGCCGAGCGCGAGCAGGATGCCGAGCGGGAAGGCGAGCGCGATGCCGAAGGTGGTGAGGATGAGCGTGAGGATCAGCCCGCCCCAGCGCTCGTTTTCCACGTAGCGCAGGCCGAAGATCCCGCCCCACATCAGCACGCCGATCAGGAACAATCCGGCAATCCAGACCAGGGTGAGCCAGGGCTTCCAGAACTGCCGGAATGCGGAGAATACCCACAGGCCGATCAGGATCACGGTGGCGAGCGCCGGGCGCCAGTGCAGCTCATAGGGGTAGGTGCCGAACAGGATGAAGCGGTGCTTCTCGGCGATGAATCCCCAGCACGCGCCCTCGGCTGCGCGGCAGGTCTTCGAGTCGGGCTTCCAGATCGCGTCGAGGAACGCCCAGTCGATGAACGCCGGGACGGTCTTCCACAGCACCCAGAGGATGAGCAGCGTGGCGACGGTCTGCGGCCAGGACCTGAACAGATTTTCGCGCGCCCATTTCATCTCAGGGCAATCCTGGCGTTGTACCAGTTCATGAACGCCGAAATCGAAAGGCTGATGGTCAGGTACACCGCCATGATGATCGCGATGCCCTCGATCGCCTGTCCGGTCTGGTTCATGGTGGTGTTGGCGATCGACACCAGATCCGGATAGCCGATCGCCACCGCGAGCGAGCTGTTCTTCGTGAGGTTGAGGTACTGGCTGGTCATCGGCGGGATGATCACGCGCAGCGCCTGCGGCAGGACGATGAGGCGGATGGTCTGCGCGCGCGAGAGGCCGAGCGCGTGCGCGGCTTCCCCCTGGCCCTTGTCCACCGCGAGGATGCCGGCGCGCACGATCTCGGCGATGAAGGCCGCGGTATAAGTGGTTAGGCCAAGCAGCAGCGCGGCGAACTCCGGGCTCACCGCGAGGCCGCCGACGAAGTTGAAGCCCTGGATCTCCGGCACGCTCGAGAAGGTGGGGAAGAAGATGCCGCGGTTGGACAGGAACACCCCGGGCAGCGGCGAGAGCGCCTCGCGCGGCCCCGGCATGCCCTCGGTGATCACCGCGTACCAGAAGAAGAGCTGCACCAGCAGCGGCACGTTGCGGATGAACTCGATGTAGGCGACGCTCAGCGTGCGCAGCAGGAAGTTCTTCGACAGGCGGAAAAGCCCGATGAAGGTGCCGAGGATGGTGGAGAACACGATGCCGATCACCGCCACCGCGAGCGTGTTGACCAGCCCGACCACGATCGCGCGCAGGTAGCTGTCGGCGGCGCTGTAGCGCATGAAGAACGACTCGCCGATCTCGAACCCGGACTCGCGCTGCAGGAAGCCGAAGCCGCTCGCGATGCGGCGCTCCTCGAGGTTCTGCATGGTGTTCGAAATGAGGAACCACGCGACGAAGACAGCGGCGAGGATCGCCGCCGCCTGATACGCTATCCGCTTCCCCCTCGCAGAGCGCAGCCAGACCATGACCGAGCGCAAGCTTACCCGAGACGATCTTCGCAAGGCGGCCGAGAAGTACAAGAACTGGGGGCGCTGGGGGCCGCAGGACGAGATCGGCACCCTGAACCACACCACGGCCGAAGACATCGTTGCTGCGGCGCGATTGGTGCGCAAGGGCAAGGTGATCTCGCTCGCGCTCAACTTCGACAATCACGGCCCGCAGGGCGCGAAGAGCAAGTACCCGGCGCTCGGACGCATCAATCCGCTGCACACCATGCTGCGCACCGGCACCGACGCGTACTCGGGGGTGCTCGACCACCGCGGCATCCGCGCCGCCGACGACATGGTGGTGATGCCGCTGCAGTGCGGCACGCAGTGGGACGGCCTCGGCCACATCTTCTACGAGAACCACATGTGGAACGGCTACGACTGCCGCGAGGTCACCTCGGCCGGCGCGCAGAAGTGCGGCATCGAGAAGACCAAGAACAGGATGGTCGGGCGCGGCGTGTTCCTCGACGTGCCGCGCGCGCTCGGCATGGACATCCTGCCCGACGGCTTCGCCATCAAGACCGCCCACCTGGACGAGACCTGCAAGAAGCAAAAAGTCGAAGTGAAGAAAGGCGATTTCGTGGTGGTGCGCACCGGGCAGATGGAGGCCAAGCTCGCCGCCGGCAACTGGGACGGCTATCCGGGCGGCGACGCGCCGGGCTTCTCGTTCGAGACCCTGGAGTGGATCCAGCGCACCCAGCTCGCGGCGCTCGCGAGCGATACCTGGGGCTGCGAGGTGCGGCCGAACGAGTCCGAGGCCGGCATCAACCAGCCCTGGCACTGGATCACCATCCCGATCATGGGCATGACCATGGGCGAGATCTTCTACGTGAAGGAGCTCGCCGAGGATTGCGCCCAGGACCAGGTTTACGAGTTCCTGTTCGTCGCCCCTGCCCTGCCGATCACCGGCGCGGTAGGATCCCCAACGAATCCGCTCGCAATCAAATGAAAAAGCTAATCGGATTGTTATTGTTGATGGCTGGCACGGCCCTCGCACAGCCCTATCCGTCCAAGCCCGTGCGCATGCTGGTGGCGTTCCCGCCGGGCGGCCCGGTGGACATCGTGGCGCGCCTGGTCGGTCCCAAGCTCGGCGAAGCGCTCGGCCAGCCGGTGGTGGTCGAGAACAAGGTCGGGGCGAGCGGCAACATCGCCACCACGGAAGTGGCGAGGTCGGCGCCCGACGGCTACACGCTGCTCGTGCACTCCTCGGCATACGCGGTAAACCCGACGCTCTATTCGAACGCCGGCTACGACCCGGCGAAGGACCTCGCCGCCGTGGCGGTGGTCGCCTCGCAGGCCAACATCATCCTGGTCAACGCGTCGTTTCCCGCCGCCACGCTGGAAGAGCTGCGCAAGCAGATGCTGTCGCGCAAGCTCGCGTTCGGCTCGCCCGGCTCGGGCACCACGCCGCACCTCACCGCGCAGAACCTGTTCCACGTGCGCTGGAAGGCGGACGTCACGCACATCCCGTTCAAGGGCGCGGGGCCGATGGTCGGCGCGCTGCTCGGCGGCGAGCCGCCGATCGGCTGCATGGCGGGCTCGGCGCCGATGGCCAACATCAAGGCCGGCAAGTTCCGCGCGCTCGCCGTGTCGTCGAGCCAGCGCCTCGCCCAGCTGCCCGACGTGCCGACGCTCGGCGAGCTCGGCTACCAGGGCATGGAGGACTACACCTGGGTCGGCGTGTTCGCGCCGGCCGGCACGCCCGCGGACGTGCTGCAGAAGCTGAACGCGGCCATCGTGCGCATCGCCAACGACGCCGAGGTGAAAAGCCGGCTCGAAAGCCTCGCGTTCGAGGTGACCGCCGCGCCGCTGCGCGAGACCTCCGACTACGTGCGCGCCGAGGTGGCGAAGTGGGCGAAGGTGGTCAGGGAGACCGGCGCGAAGGTCGACTAGCTAGCGCGCGAGGCGCAGCCCGGAGAACTGCCAGCGCGCTTCGGGCGGGAAGAAGTTGCGGTAGGTGGCGCGGATATGGCTCGCCGGCGTGGCGCACGAGCCGCCGCGCAGCACGTACTGGCCGACCATGAACTTGCCGTTGTACTCGCCGACCGCGCCCGCGGCCGGCTGGTAGCCGGGATACGGCCCGTACTCGCTGCGCGTCCATTCCCACACGTCGCCGAACGCCTGGGCGAGCGCGCCCTCGGCCGGCTCCTCGCGCAGCGCGAGCGGGTGCAGCGCGCCGCTCTCGACGAAATTTCCCGCCAGCGCGGCCGAGCGCGCGGCGACCTCCCACTCCGCCTCGCCCGGCAGCCGCGCCTTCGCCCAGCGCGCGTACGCCTCGGCCTCGAAAAAGCTCACGTGGCAGATCGGCGTGTGGCGGTCCACCGGGACTTCGCCGTGCAGGGTAAACGTGCGCCAGGCGCCGTCGCGGCGCACCCAGTATTCCGGCGCTTCCCAGCCGCGCGCCCGCGCCACGTCCCAGCCCGCGGCGAGCCACAGCTCGGGCCGCCGGTAGCCGCCGTCGGCGATGAAGTCGAGGAAATCGCCGTGCGTGACCGGGTGCGAGGCGATCTCGAAGTCCTCCAGCCACACCTTGTGCCGCGGCGTCTCGTTGTCGAACGCGAATCCGGAGCCTGCGTGCCCGATCTCGTACAGGCCGCCCGCGAAACCGACCCAGCGCGGCTTGCGCGCGCGGATGGTCGTGAGCGGCCAGTGCTTCTGGTAGGCGGGCTTGAGCGGATTGCGCGACAGCAGGTGCTTGACGTCGGTGAGGATCAGCTCCTGGTGCTGCTGCTCGTGGTGCAGCCCGAGCTCGATCAGGTCGAGGGGAAGATCCTTTCCTTCCAGCATGGCCCGGTCGACGTGCTGCCGGTAGGACCGGACTTCCTCGAGCGAGGGCCGCGACAGCATGCCGCGCTCGGGGCGCGGATGGCGCTCGCCGATCGCGTTGTAGTACGAGTTGAAGAGGTAGCCGAACGCGGGGTCGAACTCGCGATACCCGCGCAGGTGCGGCTTGAGCACGAAGGTCTCGAAAAACCAGGTGGTGTGCGCGAGGTGCCACTTCGCCGGGCTTGCGTCGGGCATGGATTGGATCGCGCAATCCTCGGCTGAGAGCGGCGCCGTCAGCGCCGTAGTCGTATCTCGTACGCGCGTGTAGCGCTCCGTCCAATTCGTGCGGCGAAGCGGGTGTTGATGAAGGCTGCGGCCGTCCATCCCGGCTGGACCCCGCGGGGCGCGGATTCGTTCCACTAGCGCTCGAAGAACTTGACGAGGTCGGGCGTAGGCAGCGAGCGATCGAGGTAGGTGAAGGTGCCCTTGTCCTTCACCTCGCGCGCCGCTTCCACGAGGCCGCTCATCGCCGCGCGCCAGAGCGAGGTGGCGAGGCTGATGCGCTTGACCCCGGCGGCCTTGAGCTCCTCGACGCTGAACGACTTGCCCTTGATGCCGACCATGAAATTGAACGGCCGCGATAGCGCCGCGCACACCTTGCGCACCGAGTCGAGGTCGGGTAGCCCCGGCGCCATCAGCACGTCGGCGCCGGCCTGCTCATAGGCGAGCAGGCGCTTGATGGTGTCGTCGAGATCCGGCTTGCCGCGCAGGAAGTTCTCGCAGCGCGCGGTCAGCACCAGCTCCTTGATTCTCGCTGCCGCCGCGACGCGCTCGACCGCGAGGTCGAACTCGTAGATCGTCCCCTTCGCGGCATCCTCGATCGAGCAGCCCGCCAGGCCGACTTCGGCGGCCAGGCGCACGGTCTCGGCCGCCTTCGCCGGGTCGTCGGCGAAGCAGTTCTCGAAGTCGGCCGATACCGGCACCTCGACCGCCGCGACGATGGCGCGCGCGTGCGCGAGCGCCTCCTCGCGCGTCACCTGGCCGTCCTTGCGCCCGAGCGTGCCGGCATGCGCGCCGCTCGAGGTGGCGAGCGCCGGGAAGCCGAGCCCGGCCAGCATCCTGGCCGAGCCCGCGTCCCAGGCGTTCGCGATGACGAAGCAGCGCTGGTGAAGGCCCCGGAAGTTTTGCGCCTTGTTCATCCCTTGTCGTTCCCGCGCAGGCGGGAACCCCATTTTTTAAACAAGCAAACGGGGCCCCCGCCTTCGCGGGGGCGACCCTTATGACCTTCTAGCGGATCGGCGGGGCATACATCAGCCCGCCCTGGTTCCACAGGCGGTTCAGGCCGCGCTCGAAGCCGAGCGGCTTCAGGTTCGCGTCGAAGCTCTCGCCGTAGTTGCCGACCTGCTTGATGATGTTGTAGGCCCACTTGTTGTCGACGCCGAGCATCTTGCCGACGTCGCCGGTCGAGCCGACCACGCGCTGGATCGCCGGGTTGGTGCTGGAGGCCTGCTGGTCGATGTTCTTCGAGGACAGGCCCATCTCCTCGGCTTCCAGCATCGCGAACATGGACCACTTCACGATGTCGAACCAGCGGTCGTCGCCGTGGCGCACCGCCGGCCCGAGCGGCTCCTTGGAGATGATCTCCGGCAGGATGATGTGCTCCTCGGGCTTCGGCGCGCGCGAGGCGCGCGTGGCGATCAGGCCCGAATGGTCGGTGGTGTAGACGTCGCAGCGGCCGGCGAAGTAGGCGTTCAGCACCTCTTCCATTTTCTCAATGACCACGGGCTTGAAGGTCATCTTGTTGGCGCGGAAGTAGTCCGCCAGGTTGAGCTCGGTGGTGGTGCCGGGCTGCACGCAGACCGTGGCGCCGTTCAGCTGCTTGGCGCTCTTCACGTTCAGCTTGCGATGCACCATGAAGCCCTGGCCGTCGTAGTAGTTCACGCCGACGAAGTTGAGGCCGAGGCTGGTGTCGCGCGTGATGGTCCAGGTGGTGTTGCGCGCCAGGATGTCGACCTCGCCCGACTGCAGCGCGGTGAAGCGCTGCTGCGCGGTGAGCGGCGTGTAG
>DASVFV010000223.1:0-6049 GCA_036379875.1 Burkholderiales bacterium
GACCAGCAGGATCTCGATTTCGCCCGGCTCGCTCACGCGGCCTCCAGCGGCAGGGCGAAATGGAAGCAGGCGCCGTCGCCGGGCTTGCCCTCGGCCCACACGCGGCCGCCGTGGCGCCCCACCACGCGCTGCACGATCGCCAGACCGACCCCGGTGCCCTCGAACTCGTCCGCGCGGTGCAGACGCTGGAACACCCCGAACAGCTTGTCGACATAACGCATGTCGAATCCCACGCCGTTGTCGCGCACCCAGTAGACGTTCTCGCGGCCGTTGCGCTCGCCGCCGATCTCGATGCGCGCGTCGGCGCGCTTGCCGCTGTACTTGAGCGCGTTGCCGACCAGGTTGGCCCACACTTGGCGCATCAAGGCGCGATCGGCCGTGGCACGCGGCAGCTCGCCGATCTCGATCGCGGCGCTGCCGCCGTTTCCGAGCTCGGCCGCCACCTCGCGCGCGAGGCCCGCCATGTCCACCGGCTGCTTGGCCGGCTCCTGCCGGCCCAAGCGCGAGAACTGCAGCAGGTCGTCGATCAGCTGGCCCATGCGCGCGCTCGCCTGGCGCACTACCGAGAGCAGGCGCCGGCCCTCCTCGTCCAGGCGCCCGGCGTAGTCTTCCTCCAGCATGCGCGCGTAGCCGTCCACCGCGCGCAACGGCGCGCGCAGGTCGTGCGACACCGAGTACGAGAAGCCTTCCAGCTCCTTGTTCGCGGCCTGCAGCGCCTCGGTGCGCCTGCGCACCGTGGTTTCGAGCTCGGCCGCGTGGTTGCGCACCTGGGCGAGCAGGCGCGCCTGGCGCATGGCGATCGCGAGCTGCGTGGCGACCTCCTCCGTGATGCGCATCTGCTCGGGCGTGAACGCGTCGCCCGGCGCGCCGAAGCTGAGCGCGCCGAACAGCTCGCCGCCGGCGCGCATCGGCACCACCATGTACACCTTCACGTCCGATTCGAGCAGCGCAGTGCGCTCGGGACTGTCGGGCAGGCCCTGCACGTCGACGCGCTGCGGCTCGCCGCGGCGCAGCGCCTCGACGTCGCCCATCAGGGCGATCGAGTAGCGCACGCCGCGCCCGTGCGTGCGCCGCCGCCCGGCCGCCGCGACCCACTCCACCTGGCCGGCCGCCAGGTCGAACTGGTTGACGATGGCGCGCGGCACGCCGAGCAGCTCGCGCAGCGGCCGGATCACCGCGGCGGCGATCGCTTCCGGCGGCTGCTCGGCGGCCACCGCGCGGTCGAGCTCGTGCAGGATGCGCAGCCGCTCGCCCTGGCGCTCGATCGAGGCGCGCATCACCGCGTGCAGCCGCGCGTTGTCGACCAGCAGCACGGCGAGCACCAAGCTCGCAGCGAGCAGGCCGTAGATGCGCCCGGCGTAGAAGCCGAGGTCGTAGCGCCCGGCGTTCAGCACCGCCGCGAGCGCGATGTCGAAGAGCCACGCGCACATCACGACCATCAGCCACAGGTCGAGCATGCTGTGCGGCCGCTGCGCCCACAGCGCGAGAAGCGCGAGCAGGCTGCACGCCCATACCGACGACACGACGAAGATCATCGCCGGGGTGTACGCGTTGCCCTGCATGATGGGCGGCAGCGCCTGCTGCCCGGCGGTGGCGAGCGCCGTCAGCGCGAGCACCGCGAGCAGCACCGCGACGAGCGCGCCCGCGGCCTTGCCCGGGGGCGTCGGCCGGCCGGCGCGCTTCATCCACGCGTAGCCGATCACGCACAGCGGGAAGCCGGCGTGCCAGAACATGTACAGCCATGCGGTGGTCTGCGGCCCGGCGCCGAGCAGGCCGCCCGGCGCGAACAGGCCCGGGAAGGACAGCAGGTGCGCCATTGCCATCGCGCCACTGAAGAGATAGCCGCAGGCGAGTACCAGGATCTTGCCGCGATGCAGGAAATGGAACTGCCCGAACAGCAGCAGCGCGGTGACCAGATCGTTGACGATGAGCGCGGTCTGATAGACCGGAATGAATGCCTGGACCGGGGCGAGCGGCCGCTTGGCGAATGGAACTACCGCCGCGAACGCGGCGGCCGAGACCAGCACTACGGCGATGGCGAGGCGACGTTCCGATGCCGTCGCCGGATGGATGACTAGCGAGAGCGGCCGGGAGTCAGCCTTGGCACGCGGAAGTCCTTGCGGGTTTACCTATCCTCCTACGCGCTTTACTTGTTCTCGGACTGTAAACGCGCACCATCGGACTCGCAAACAAATGCTCTGGCGTTTTCGTTATCTTGCGCAACGACCGCGCGGCTCGTGTGGTCATTCGCACTACGAGAACGTGCTGCCCCGTAGGGAATCCTTGACGAGGAGCCAATCGAGCAGCGCGGCATTGAATTCCTCGCGCGCCTGCACCATCACCCAGTGCCCGGTGTCGAACGCGCGTGACTCCACGCGCTGCGCCCACGTGTCCGAATGAAACATCACCGGCTTGCGCTTGCCGTAGAGGAAAAGCATCGGGCAGTCCGGCTTGAACACGCGCAGGTCCTTGAAGCCGCCCGCCACGCCGAACCAGCGCATGGCGTACAGATAGCCCATCTGCGCGCGCACTTCGCGCCCCGGCGGCACGCAAATCAGGCGCGCCATCGTGCGCGCCATCGCATCGGAGCCGAGGAGCCACGCAGCCGCGAGCCACACCTGGTAGGCGACGATCTTCAGCTTGCCGCTCGCGCCGATCTGCGCGAGATGCGCGCGCGAGCCCGCGTCGCCGATGTCCACGCCGATCACCCGCTCGACCATTTCGGGATGGCGCATCGCGAACTGGTAGCCGAACAGGCAGCCCCAGTCGTGCAGCAACAGTGTCACGGGCCCGCCAGGACATGCTTCTTCTATGACTTGTTTCAGTTTTGCCAGAAGCTCTTCGAACGGATGCGCCCGCTTCGGCGCGCCGGGCTCGAAGCCGGGCAGCGTGAAGCGCACGCAGCGGTAGTGCCCCTTCAGCGCCTCGACCGTGGTGTCCCACAGGCGATGCGTGTCGGGCCAGCCGTGGACCATGACGATGGTCCGCGGCCCGGCCCCCTCGACGATTACTTCATGGCGAGGTATTTCTTCGCGGTCAGCAGCTCGGGACGTGCGTCACCCTTTCCGGCAACCTTCACGAGCTGGGCATAGTAGCGCTTGGCCTTGGCGGCGTCGCCGGCCTGCTGCGCGGCCTGCGCGGCGCCGTACAGCCCGCGGAAGCGGTTCGGCTCGCGCTGCTGCGAGGCCTCGTACTCCTTGAGCGCGTCTGCCGGGCGCTTCATCTCCAACAGCAGGTCGCCGAGCAGCTCGCGCGCGGGCAGGATGCGCCCGGGCGTGACGATGTGCTTGTCATTCTTGTCTTCCATGTCGGCGGCCTGGCGCATGCGCTCCTCCGCCTCTTCGGGCTTGCCTTGCGCGAAGCGCGTCCACGCCAGCGCGCCGAGGCCGCTCACCTCCACCTCGGTCGCCCAGTAGCCGTTCTTCGCCTCGACGAGCTGCCCGTGCAGCCGGCCGAGCGCCTGCACTTCCTGCTCCGCCGCCTCGGCGTTGCCGGTGCGCGCGTGGCCGAGCGCGCGTGCGAAGTGCGTGGCCGAGTCGACGAACGGGAACTTGCTCGGGCGCGGCTCGAGCGCCGCGGCGGCCCGCCAGTCGCCGCGCTCCACCGCGAGGCGCGCCGGCACCGCCGCGATGGCGTACGGCCCGACGAAGCGCGGCGAGAGGTTCATGTATTTCAGCGCGTCGTCCCAGGTCGCCTGGGCTTGCTTGTCGCGTCCCATCTGCAGGTACGCGTACACCATGTAGTCCACGGCATGCCAGGACTCGTCGCCCTCGTTGCCCTTGCGCGCCGCGGCCGCGGAGCGCCCATTGGTCTGCGCCGAGTCTTCCCATGCACCGACGCGCGTGAAGATGTGCGAGGGCATGTGCAGCGCGTGCGGCGCGTCGGGCGCGATCTTCGCGTAGCGGCGCGCCGCGTTCAGCCCCTTCTGCGCGACCGGCGGATAGTCATAGCTGTGGATGAGGTAGTGCGCCACGCCGGGATGCTGCGGGTGCTTCTTGAACTGCTTCTCGAGGATGCCCGCGGCCTTGAGCGTGGCCGCGTAGCTCTTGTCGCTCAGCGTCTGCGTGGCGGCGAGGTACACCGCGTAGAAGATCTGCGCCTCGTCGTCGTCCGGGTACTTCGCCGCCAGCTTCTCGTATGCGTCGGCGCGCGCCTGCTGGCGCTCGCGCTCGGTGCGCTGCGCGAAGTCCTTGTAGTAGGCCGACACTGCCTCGACGTAGTCGCGCTCGCGCTGCGTCTTTGCCGGGCTCGCCATCGCCTTCTCCAGCGCCGCCTGCGCCATCTCCGGCGCCTTGCCGACCGCGCCCTGCCCGGCGATCGGGTTGTTCATCAGGATCGAGGCGAGGCCCCAGTACGCCATGGCGCAGGAAGGATCCTGCGCGGCGATCTCCTTGAACGCCGCCTCGGCCTCCGTGTACCAGAACGAGTGGAGCAGCGCGACGGCGCGGTTGAACTTCGGCTGCGCGGCCTTGCTGCAGGAGGTCTTGAAGCTGACCTTGCCGAGCACCTGAGACGACTTGCTACCGTCGTCGTGCGAAAAGGCCTGCGACGCGAAAACGCTTGCGGCTACGAAAAGCGCGGATCGGAACATGGTCTCCTCCCGGGGGGTTGCCGCCATCCTAGACCTGCCCGGACGGGAAGGTAAGGCAAGCCCAAGGTGAATCTGCCACGCCGCTGCTGCGGCGCAGGCCTATTGACGGCGTTTGCGCGCCGCCGCGGCCTTGAGGTAGCGCTGGAACTTCGGGCACTCCATGTGGCTCGGCGCCGGGCAGACCGCGGCGTGGCGCAGGCCGTCGCGCATCGCCGTCAGCCTGCGGATCGTCCCGTCGAGCTCCTCGGCCTTCGCCGACAAGAGGCCCTTGTCGATGCGCACCTTGCCGTCCGGCGCGAACATGCGGGAGATCTCGTCGAGCGAGAAGCCCGCCGAGCGCCCCAAGCCGATGAGGGCCAGCCGCTCCAGCACGCCGGGCGCGAACGTGCGGCGCAGGCCGCGCCGCCCGACCGGGGTGATCAGCCCCTTCTCCTCGTAGAAGCGCAGCGTCGAGGCCGGCACGCCGGTCTGCTTCGCCACCTCGTTGATGTCCAGCGGCCTTGACTTCAAGTTGGCTTCAAGTTGCACAGTGCGATTTTCAACTCATCGAGGGCACAAGGCAATGCGGACACACTGTGCGGTTCTCCTTTCAGCCCTGTGCGGCGGTTGCAGCAACTGGACCGGCTTTGGCTTCCACGCCGAAGGCGGCGAGCTGCCGCGCCTGCGACAGGCGCTCGCGCTCGAGGCGCGCGACGTGGTTGCGGATGTCGGCGCCGGCCAGGGCGAGCTGACCTTCGCCCTGGCGAAAGAGGTGAGACAGGTTTTCTCTACGGAAATCGACCCGGATCGGCTGCGGCGCCTTCGCGAGGCCAAGGTGGCGAATGTGACCGTAATCGAAGCTCGGCCGGGCGAGACCGGCTTGCCGCCCAGCTGCTGCGACGCGATCGTGCTGCGCCGCGTGTACCACCACCTGACCGAGCCGAAGGAACTGAACGCGAGCTTGCTGCAGGCGCTTCGGTCGGGCGGCGCGCTCGCCGTCATCGACTTTCCGCCGCCTTACTTCCTCGGCCGCGGCGCGCTCGGTGTGCCCACCAAGGACGTGATCGACGAAGTCACCGCCAGCGGCTTCGAGCTGGTCCGCGTCGCCGACGACTGGCCCGGGCGCGGTCCGCTCGCCAGCTACCTCGTGCTGTTCCGCAAGCCATGAGCGACGTCGCCAACCTCGGCGCGGTTCGGCCGCCGCGCGTCTACCTGGCCGCGATCGTCACGGGTGTACTGCTCCAGCTCGCCATGCCGCTGCCGTTCCTGCCTCGACCGATGGCCGCCGGAGCGCTTCTCGTCGCCGGCGCGATCGCGCTCCTCTGGTACTCGGTTGCGCGGTTCCGCGCGGCGGGCACGCCCGTCCCGGCCCGCAGGCCGACCACCGCGATCGTGCGCAGCGGCCCCTACCGCTTCAGCCGCAATCCGATCTATCTCGCGTACTCGCTCTTTCTGCTCGGCATCGCGATCTGGCTCAAC
>DASVFV010000224.1:0-5640 GCA_036379875.1 Burkholderiales bacterium
GGTGGGCGCCGGGATGCCGGCGCGCCTGCAGCGCATCTCGCTCGCTGGGTTCGTTGCCGAATTGAAGATCTCCGCGGCGCTGGAAGCGCAGAGCCGCGGCTGCGGATTCAACGTCGCCGCGGTCGATGCCGGCCTTGATCGCGGTGACCGCGAGCGTGGCGTTCTGGATCAGGTTGCGCAGCTCGTGCGCCAGGAACCCCAGCCGCTCGTTCAACGCATGGACGCCCGCGTCCTCGAGTAGCAGGTCGCGCTGGTAGGAGAACTCGGTGACCGAATCCGCTATCGCGTTGTCCAGGCAGCGGTTCAGCGTGCGGAATTCATCCACGCCGATGGCCGCGTCCTGCTCGAATGCGAGATCGGTGATCGCCTGGCACAGGTCGCCGTAGTCGTGCACCACCTGGTCGACGGTGAAGCCGTGCTGCAGGAGCTCGCGGCCGTGCCGCGCGGCGCTGGCGCCGATCTCGGACATGATCGAGCCCTCGCCGCCCGACGGACCGGAAACGCGCAGGCCGAGCGCGGGCTCGGCGCCCTGCTCGACGCGCAGCGTCCTCTCGAGCTGCTCGAGAAAGTGCGGGATGCCGTACTCGAACCCGGGGTCGGTCGCCTTCGGCGCGCGCCGCTGGACGACCTTCAGCCTGCAACGGTCAATGAGGTCGTCACGGTGCGCGGCGAGAAACTGGTGCAGCATCGCAGCACCTTACACCCGCCGAGCACTTCGTTATGTGCGCTCGCGCACAGTCAGGGCTTCCTGATGTTTGCATAGCAGGCGCAGGACGCCGCCTCGAGACCCTTGCGGTCGAGGATCCGGATGCTGCCGCGGCGGTAGCTGATCAGCTTACGCCGCTGCAGCGCGGTGGCGGCATTGGTGACGCCGACGCGGCGTATACCCAGAGTTGCGGCGAGCACGGCGTGGGTCAGGTGGATTCGCTCCGAGCGCGCGCGGTCCCCGGTCATCAGCAGCCAGCAGGCGAGCCGTCCCTCGACATGGTGAAAGCGGTTGCACGCCGCGGTCTGCCGCGCCTGGATCAACTTGGCGTAGGCATAGCGGTGCAGCTCGCGCTGCAAGGGCAGCGAGCGCGTGATCGCCTCGCGAAAAGCCGACGCCTTCATCCGCAACCCGCCTCCCGAGTTCTGCACCAGGACGCGCACGGCCGAAGTTTCTTCCCCCAGCGCGAGCGCGATTCCGACCATGCCTTCGCGGCCGACCCGGCCCACCTCGAGGGCCTTGCCGTCCACCATCACGATCAGCAGCGATACGTTGGCGTCGTTGGGGAAATAGACCTCGCGGATCCGCGCGCCCGGCTCATACAGGACCTCGCCGGCAGTCAGCGTGACTGCCTCGAGCTCGCCGAGCAGGCGGCGGTAATCCTCGCGCGGGAGCGCGTCGAGCAGCGCGTTGGAAAACGGGCCGCCGGCCTGCGACAGCGCGCGCTCGGCCGCCGGCAGGAGGCACGCAGTGCCCGTGGCAGCGTCGAGCACGGCGTCGACCTGGCCCGCGTCGAGCGCCCGGCGCTCCGGGCCGCTCCTCACCAGCCGCAGGATCCGGCCGTTGACCAGGCGCTCACCGCCCTTCGGGAGGTCGAGGGCGCGCGCCGGGTTCATTGCTTGATTCCGAGCGCCACCAATACGCCGCCGCGGTCGCTCAGGTCACCGACGATCTTCGCGGCCGGGGATGGCGAGAGCTTGGCGAGGCTCGGCGTCACCAGGATGCCGTCGGCAAGCGCGCGCTTCGGAAACTCCAGGACATCGATGATCTCGAGCGAAAAGGCGCCCGGCAGGTGCTTCTTGCAGATGTCCTCGAGGTTGGCGAGCGCCCTTACCGAATTGGGCGCACTGCTCGCGATGTACAGGCGCAGCACCACGACCGTGGTGCCGGCGGCGCCGCTCTTCGGCTTCCTAGGCCGCGCCGCGCGCACTCTTGCCGTTGCCGCGCGACGGGTCCGCGCTGCGGATGCGGCGCAGCTCGTTCTCGCGGTCGCTCGAAGAAACGATGCGCGCCTGGTCGTCCCTGGAGTACATGGCCAGCTCGGCCCGCTGCCGCGCCAAGTCCTGCTGCAGGGCCTTGATCCGCGCGCCGGTATCGGCTTCGTTCAGCTGCAGCTCGCGGCGCTTGTGCTCGAACTCGGCGCGCCGTTGCAGCGCCTTGCCGCGCTCCTCGTCCTCCCTCTCCCAGCGCAGCGTGCCCATCAGGACCTCGCCGCCGGCGGTATAGACGTCCGCGAGCACTGGGCCGCTGGCGCCGAGCACCAGCTCGCGCACCTGGTTGGAGTGCCAGGTGCCGCGCGACTTGATGATGGTCAGCGCGCGGTTGCGCTCGCCGCTGCGGATGAGATAGGACAGGTGGATCCAGGTATCGGCGATCGTGGAGACCTGCAGGTCGGTGGCTTCGGTGGCCGGATCGTCGCCCTCGTTGATGGCGGTGATGAATACCGTGATGCCTTCGTCCTTCACCAGGTAGATGAGCCGGCTCGCGACGGCGCGCGCCGCGGCGAGCCCGCCGGCCTTGGCGATCGCCGAAAGCGGGTCGATCACCATGCAGCGCGGGCGGTAGTCGCGCATCAGGGCCTTGAGCTTCGCAAGGTGGTCCTCGGCGCCGGTGGACTCGGTGCGTGCCGAATACATGCGCAGCAGCCCCGTCTTGAGATGGGGCTTGAAGTGGATGCCGACCGAGGCCAGGTTGCGCACGATCGGCTCGGCACCCTCGTCGAAGCTCACGAACAGGGTTTTCTCGCCGCGCCGGCAGGCGGCCTCGGCGAACTTTCCCGCCAAAGTGGTCTTGGAGGTGCCCGGCAGACCGGTGATCAACGTGCTTGAGCCGCGGAACAGCCCCCCACCCAGCATCGTGTCGAGACGCTCGAATCCCGCCGAGATGCGCTCGGTCGATGCCCGGTGGCGGATCTCGGCGGGCTCGGGCGGCGCCACGTCCATTCCCGACGCGCCGAAGCCGACCGGGAAATCGCCCGACATGAAGTCCGAGCCGCGATATTTGGTGATCTGCAGGCGGTGCAGCGAAATTCCCTGCTCCAGGCGCCGCGCGAGCCGCACCACGCAATCGACCATGAACTGCATGAAATCGTAGTTCACAACCTCCGAATGACCGCCTTCGGTCTTCGCCGTGATGAGGGCAGTCATCCCGTTCTCCGCCAGCCAGTCGCGGATGCGGTAGATCTCGCGCATTTCCGCCGCCGGGTCGCGCAGCAGCGTGAGCAGCACGTCGACGCCGTCGAACACGATCCAGCTCGCGCCGAGCTCGTCTTTCTTCGCCTTGAGCATGGCGAGCATGCCGCTCAGGTCGAACTCGCCCGCATGCACCACTTCGGGCGACAGGCGCGCGTCGAGGAAAAAGAGCTTGCGCTTCAGCAGGGCGTGCAGGCCCCAGTCGAAGCTCGCGGCATTGGCGACGATCTGGCGCGTGCTTTCCTCGAACGCCACGAACAGGCCGCGCTCCTGCCGCTTGCGCACCGCGTTGACCAAGCATTGCAGCGCGAACACGGTCTTCCCCGAGCCCGGGCCGCCCTTGAGGAGCGTGGTGCGGTGCTGCGGCAAACCGCCGTGGCTCAGTTCGTCGAAGCCCCCGATGCCGGTGGGGACCTTGGGCAGGGTATGGGCCATTTGCCCATGAAACCCCAAGAGCACGCTTCCTTCTGTTCGATAGCGAACATAACGGCGGTGTCGCGGCGCAGAACAAGTCGATCGCTTCGGCCATCAGGTAGGTAGGGTGGCGAACAGACCGCCCGTGCGGGTTTTTCTACGCTGTGCGTGATGCCCCGCCATGCGACCTAGACCCGAAAGCCGCATCACCGAACGCGCGCAGTACGTGCGCGTCGATTTCGGCAGCGGCGACGTGTTCGACGTGTCCGACACTTACCGGTGCTTCGTCGACCTCTGTCTCGGCACGCAGGTGAGCCGCGCGCTGCTGACGGCGGGCGACAATGCGCCCGAGGGTCATCGCCAGTTGTCCGTCGTGCTGTCGGCGGTGGCGCGCACCGCGGCGATCCGGCCGGACTTCAAGCTTGCCCTGGTGCCCAGCACGCCGCCGATCGCGGCGGTCTACCGGGAAGCGCAGCAGGCGCTGCGCGCGATCGGGCTCAACGCCTGGGTCTTCCGCACCGTGCCCGAGGCGCTGGAATGGCTGGAAGGGCGCGCGGCGGCCGGCGCAATGGTCTCGTGATGCAGCGCAGAGGGCGCGAAGCCGCGACGTTCTGCCGGGCGCGCTAGCGGGCGCCCTTCTCCAGCCGGCGGATCACCCGGTAGCAGGCGCACGACGCCGCGCGCACGCCCTGCACGTCGAGCAGCGTGACGTTGCCCCGGCTGTACCGGATCAGCTCGCGGCGCTGCAGTTCGCCCGCCGCTTCCGTGACCCCGGCGCGGCGCACGCCGAGCATGCGGGCGAGGAATTCCTGGGTGAGAGGAAATTCGTTGCGCCCGACGCGATCGCGCACCATCAGCAGCCAGCGCGCGAGGCGCTGCGCAAGCGGGTGCGACCTGTTGCAGGCGGCGATCTGCATCGCAGTGCTCATCGCCACGTAGATGCAACCGTCGACCTGCCGCCTGAGGCTCGCGTGCTGCTCGAGCTCGGCGGCAAAGCGCCCGGCGCTCATGCGCATCGCGCTGCCCGCACCCTGCACCAGGACGAGCACCGGAGAGCTGGCGCGCCCAAGCGCGACCGGAACGCCGACCATGCCCTCCCTGCCGACCATGCCGACCTCGAGCGGCTCGCCGTCCCCGGCCGCGGCCAGGAGAGAAACCAGGCAATCGTTCGGGAAGTAGACCTGCCCGATGGCGTCGCCCGGCTCGAACAGCACGTGGTCGAACTCCAGCTCGACCTGCTCCAGGCCGTTCGCGATGCGCCGGTACACCTTCGGCGACAGCGCCGCGAGCACGCGGTTGCCCGGCCTCAGTTCGGCAACCATCAAGGGCCGCCGGGGTGCGGCGGCGAACAGACCGGATCGGCCTTGCGGTCTAGCATGCACGCGGTGAATGCGGCGCGAATCCTGACGATCGACCTGAAGCTGGTCTTCGACGCGAACCTCTCGGACAGCTTCGAGATGTCGCAGCTCTTGCTCGCCCGCTCACCCTTCGACGGCACGCTGCATCTCCTCACCACGGGGTGGGAGCGCCTGCTCGGGTACGGCCGCGCGGAAATCCACGGCAAGACCCTGCTCGAGCTCATGTGGGGCGACCGGCGCAACACCGCCGCCGCCGTCACGGCGATCCTGGACGGCGCGAGCCAGGCACCCGTGCTCTTGAGGCTGCGCTGCAGGAACGGCACGGGCAAGCGGCTGCGCTTCCACCGCCAATACGACGAGTACCAGCACGTGATGTACCTGCTTGCGGAAGAAGCTCCTGCGGCCGGGGAATCGAGGCCGGGCGCGGAGCGGCGCAGCGCGTTGCGCGAGAGTCAGTCGCGCGCGTAAGGAGGGGCGTTGCGCGAGGTGATGAAGTCGACGGCGCGCAGGAAAGCGCTCAACGGCGGGCGCGTCGCTCCGCTCAGCCAAGCCTCGACGCTCCCGGCGGGGGCGCCGAGGTAGCGCGCGAGCTCTTCCGCGCCGCCCAGCTCCGCCGCGGCGCGGCGCAGGGATTCGGTGTAGATACTAGTGGTCATGCGCAGAGTCTGCGCTCCGCGCACTCGCCGGTCTG
>DASVFV010000225.1:0-31330 GCA_036379875.1 Burkholderiales bacterium
GCCCTCGTCGGGCGATTCCAGCCCGACGATGCAGCGGAGCAGCGTCGTCTTGCCGCAGCCGCTGGGCCCCAGCAGCGTGAAGATCCGGTTCGCCGGGATCGTCAGGTCGACGCCGTCGAGCGCGCGGATCTCCCGGCCTTCAGAGAAGAACCGGCGCGACAGGCCCCGGACCTGGATCTCCACTTACTTGGCGTCGAAGATCTTCTTGAACTCCGCGCCCCACTTGCGGGTTTCCTCGTCCGACAGCTCGTCGATCGCGATGACCTTCGCCTTGTCGATGCCGGGAATCGGCGGATGCACGCCCGGCGCGAGCACGTACTCGCCGACGTCCTTCGCGAGGAGCCCCGCCGCCTTCGGCGAGAGCCAGTAGTCCATGAAGGCGCGCGCCGCCTCGGGATGCGGCGCCTTGGCCGAAATCGCGATCGCGCGCGCCGTGCCCATCATCGGCTGCTCGATGCGCGCCCAGTCGAGGGGCGCGGGCGCCTTGGTGACGATGTACTTCGGCATGGAGATGCCGATCGGCTTCTCGCCGCTCTCGATCGGCGCCGGCGTGGGCCCGAGCGAGGCGACGAACATCGGCCGGTTGGCGGCGAGGCCGTGCAGGAACTTCATCCATTCCGCGTCGCTCTTGAACACGTGCTCGCGCAGGCCGCGCAGCCAGGCGATGGTGGTGGCGTGGTTCGAGGGGTTCGGCATGACGATCTTGTCGCGCCACTTGGGGTCCGCCAGGTCCTCGTAGCGCTTGGGCACATCCGCGGCCGGGACCCGCTCCTTGTTGTAGATCACGGCGATGTACTCGATGCCGAAGAGCTGGATGATGCCGTCCTTGCGCGTCCATTCCGGGTAGCCGGCGGTCGTCTTCGAGCTGTACTTCGCCAGCATCCCCTTGTCCTTGAGGATCTCGAGCACCGGCAGCGGCCCCTGCACCACGTCGGCCATGAACTTGCCGGCCTGGAACTCGGTGATCGCGGTGGCCACGAACTTGGTGGTCGAGATGCGGGTGTACTCGGCCTTGATCCCGGTGTCGGCGCTGAACGCCTTCAGGATGGGCTCGATCGCGGTGATGTTGGCGTAGAACGCCACGCGCCCCTCGGTCTGGGCGTACGACGCCGTCGAAACGACCGCCAGCGCGGCGGCAAGCAGGCTTTTTATGGTCACTTTGTCCTCCTGTAGTGCGGGCGATCTTAACAGCGGATCCGGCGCGTTTGAGATGGATCAAGGTCCGCGGCGCCCGGGCGCGTAGCGTGGACCAATGGACGAAGCCTCGGTCGTCATCCCCTCCGCGGATCTGGATGCCGCAATGGTGGTCATGGGCCTCGCGTGGCTGGCCATCCTCGCCATGCTTGCGGCGGAGGTGGTCGTGGAGTCCTGGCGCCGCCTGCGCGGCACGCCGCGCGCGCCGTTCTTCGCCATGCTGGAGCGAAGCGGCGTGAGCCTCGTGCAGGCCGAGCAGGTGGCGGGCTTCGCCGGCCTGCGCAGTGCCGCGGCCCGATGCGCGACGTGCGGCAGCGCGCAGCACTGCCGGCGCGCGTTGCGCTGGGACTGGATGGGCTTCGAGATGCCGCGTTGCCCGAACGCCGCGTTCTTCACGCGCGTTGCCGGAGAGCCGTTTTCATGAGCAGCGAAAGGAGCTGAGCATGTTCTGGAAATCCCGCAGGACGGGCGAGCACTACATCGAGCTCGGGCGCGTGTACTGCCCGCGCCAGCAGCGCGACGTGGAGCTCGATGCGTGCCTCGGCTGCCCCTACGTGGAGGAGATCCGCGGCGGGCGCACGCCGAGCGTGCGCTGCGCGCCGCCCGCGCGCGTCGAGCCGGCGCAGTTCTAGCATGAACCTCCCTCTCTCGGGCAAGACCGCGGTCGTGACCGGCGCCGCCTCCGGCATCGGCCGCGCCACCGCAGAGGCGTTCGCCGCGGCCGGCGCGCGCGTGCTGCTCGCCGATATCAACGACGAGGCCGGCGATGCGGTCGCCGGCGCGCTGCAGGCGCAAGGCCGCGACGCCGAGTACTTCCACGTCGACATCACCGACGCAGCATCGGTCGACGCGTTCCGCGACGCGGCGCTCGCGAACGGCGGCCAGGTCGACATCGTGGCGAACGTCGCGGGCTGGGGCAAGACCGAGCCCTTCGTCGAGAACAAGCCCGAGTTCTGGCGCAAGCTCATCGACCTCAACTTCCTCGGCACGGTGATGGTGACGCGCGCCTTCGTCGACGGGATGATGGCGCGGCGCTCGGGCCGCATCGTGTGCGTGGCGAGCGACGCCGGGCGGGTCGGCAGCCTCGGCGAGACGGTCTACTCCGGCACCAAGGGCGGCGTGATCGCGTTCGCCAAGGCGCTGGCGCGCGAGATGGCGCGCTACGACGTGACGGTGAACTGCGTCTGCCCGGGGCCGACCGACACGCCGCTCATGGCCGCGGTGCCCGACAAGATCAAGGAGGCCTTCGCGCGCGCCACGCCGATGCACCGGCTCGCCAGGCCCTCCGAGATCGCCGACGCGATCCTGTTCTTCTCCGGCCCGCAGGCACAGTTCGTCACCGGGCAGGTGCTCTCGGTGAGCGGCGGCCTGACCATGGCGGGATGACATGTACACGCTGAAAGCCGCGGACTGGAAACCGAAGCACTTCAAATGGCAGGTGGCCGAGCGCGTCGCCACCGTCACGCTCAACCGCCCGGAGCGCAAGAACCCGCTTACCTTCGAGAGCTACGCCGAGCTGCGCGACACGTTCCAGCGCCTCAGCTACGCCGACGACGTGCGCGCGGTGGTGTTCACCGGCGAGGGCGGCAACTTCTGCTCCGGCGGCGACGTGCACGAGATCATCGGCCCGCTGGTGAAGATGGAGATGCCCGAGCTGATGCGCTTCACGCGCATGACCGGTGACCTGGTGAAGCACATGCGCACCTGCCCGCAGCCGATCGTCGCCGCGGTGGACGGGGTGTGCGCCGGCGCCGGCGCGATCATCTCCATGGCCGCGGACCTGCGCTATGCCACGCCCGAGGCGAAGACCGCGTTCCTCTTCGTGCGCGTCGGCCTCGCCGGCTGCGACATGGGCGCCTGCGCCATCCTGCCGCGCATCATCGGCCAGGGGCGCGCTGCCGAGCTGCTTTACACCGGACGCTCCATGTCGGCCAGCGAAGGCCTGGCGTGGGGGTATTTCAATGAAGTGGTGAATCCAGACCAGTTGCTGGCACGTGCCCAGGCGGTCGCGAGAAGCCTCGCCGAAGGCCCGGCGTTCGCGCACGCCATGACCAAGAAGTGCCTGCACCAGGAGTGGAACCAGTCGATCGAGCAGGCGCTCGAGACCGAGGCCGAGGCGCAGGCGATCTGCATGCAGACGAAGGACTTCGAGCGCGCCTACAACGCCTTCGTCGCGAAGCAGAAGCCGCGCTTTGAAGGAAACTGATCCGGGCTTCCTCGGCTGGCCGTTCTTCGAGGAGCGGCACCGCCGCCTCGCGCGCGAGCTGGAGGCGTTCCCGATCCCCGCGCCCGCCGCGTCGGTCGACCAAACCTGCCGCGCGCTGGTGCGAAGACTGGGCGAAGCGGGGCTGCTGAAGCACTGCTGCGTGCTGGAGGAGGGCGGCCGCCTCGACACGCGCAGCCTCGCGCTGGCGCGCGACATCCTGGCGCGGCGCGACGCGCTCGCGGACTTCGCCTTCGCCATGCAGGGACTCGGCACCGGGCCGATCTCGCTGTTCGGTTCGGGTTCGCAAAGAAAGAAATATCTGCCGGCAGTGATGAGCGGAGAGAAGATCGCGGCGTTCGCGCTCTCGGAGCCGCAGGCCGGAAGCGACGTGGGCGCGATCGCCACGCGCGCGCGGCGCGAAGGGGCGCGCTGGACGCTCGAGGGCACCAAGACCTGGATCTCCAACGGCGGCATCGCCGACCACTACGTGGTGTTCGCCAAGGCCGACGCGGGTCTGAGCGCGTTCATCGTCGATGCGACCGCGGTGCGCGTGGTCCAGCGCATCGAGACGCTCGCGCCGCATCCGCTCGCCTCGCTCTCATTCGAGCGCTGCGAGGGCGAGCTGATCGGCGTGCCGGGGCAGGGATTGCGCATCGCGCTCGCCACGCTGGAAGTGTTCCGCACCACGGTGGGCGCGGCCGCGCTCGGCCTCGCGCGGCGCGCGCTGGAAGAGGCGCTGGCGCGCGTGAAGAGCCGCGCGGTGTTCGGCAAGGCGCTGGCCGAGTTCCAGCTCACGCAGGCCCGGCTCGCCGACATGGCGCTGGCGGTGGACGCCGCGGCGCTGCTCGTCTACCGCGCGGCGTGGCGCAAGGACACGGCGCGGGGCCGCGTCACGCGCGAAGCGGCGATGGCCAAGCTGTTCGCCACCGAGTCGGCGCAGCAGGTGATCGACTCGGCGCTGCAGCTGTTCGGCGGCAGCGGCGTGGTGAGCGGCGCCGCGGTGGAGCGGCTCTACCGCGAGATCCGCGCGCTGCGCATCTACGAAGGCACGAGCGAGATCCAGAAGCTGGTGATCGCCGGCAGCCTGCTCGAGGGCGCCGCGGCATGACGCTCGGACGCGTCGCGACCGACTATCTCGACCGCTGGGCGGCGGAACAACCGCACGCCACGGCGCTGATCTCCTGGCGCACCGAGGAGGAAGCCGAGACGCGTCTCACCTGGCTGCAGCTCGCACGGCGCAGCGCGGCCGCGGCGGGCGCGCTCGAGCGCGCCGGCGTGCGGCGCGGCGACGTGGTGTCGTTCCAGCTGCCGAACTGGTGGGAGTTCGTCGCGCTGTACCTGGCCACCGTGCGCCTGGGCGCGATCGCCAATCCGCTCATGCCGATCTTCCGGCGCCGCGAGCTCGCCTTCATGCTGCGGCTCGCCGAGTCGCGCGTGTTCATCGCGCCGCAGCGCTTCCGCGGCTTCGAGCACGGCGCGCTGGCGCGCGAGCTCGCCGCCGAGCTGCCCGGCATGCGCCTGCTCGGCCTCGAGTTCGGCGCGCCGCGCGAGGAGTTCCTGCGCGGCGCGCGCCTTCGGCCCGACGACGTGACCGAGGTGCTGTACACCTCCGGGACCACCGGCGAGTCGAAGGGCGTGCTGCATACGAGCAACACGCTGCTCAGCGCGGTTCACGAGTTCGTCAGGCACATGAAGCTCGGCAAGGACGACGTGCTCTTCATGCCCTCGCCGCTCGCCCACCAGCTCGGCTTCATGTACGGCATGCTGATGTCGCTCGTGCTCGGCGTGCCGGTGGTCCTGATCGACGTGTGGCGCGCGGCGCGCGCGGCGCAGCTGATCGCCGCGCACGGCGTCACGTTCACCTACGCCTCGACGCCCTTCATCGCCGACCTGATCGAGACGCGGGCCAGCCTGCCGACGCTGCGCGCCTTCGCGAGCGCCGGCGCGCCGATCCCCCCTGCGGTGGTGCAGGCGGCGCGCGAGAAGCTCGGCCTGGCGGTGGTGGCTTCGTTCGGCATGACGGAGTGCGGCACGGTGACCTGCACGCCGCCCGACGGCAGCCGGGCCGCGGAGTCCGACGGCCGCGCGCTGCCGAACGGCGAGGTGCGGGTGGTCGACGGCCGGCTGCAGGTGCGCGGCGCGTCGCTGTTCGTCGGCTACCTGAAGCGGCCGCAGCTCTACAACCTGGACCCGGACGGCTGGTTCGACACCGGCGACCTCGCGCGCATGGACGCCGAGGGCTACATCCGCATCTGCGGGCGCAGCAAGGACGTGATCATCCGCGGCGGCGAGAACATCCCGGTGGTCGAGATCGAGGCCGCGCTGTACCGCATGCCGCAGGTCGCCGACGCGGCGCTGGTGGCGATGCCCGACGCGCGGCTGCAGGAGCGGGCCTGCGCGTTCGTCACGCTGCGCGCCGGCCAGGCGCTCGACCTGGAACGCGTCTGCCAGCACCTCGCGCGCGAGGGCTTTACCAAGCACTTCTGGCCCGAGCGCCTCGAGGTGCTGGCCGAAATGCCGCGCACCGCGACCGGCAAGATCCAGAAGTTCGTGCTGCGCGAGCTGGCCAAGGACCTGAAGCCGGCCGGCGCCGCGGCCGTCGCCGCCGCGAAGGCGGGCGCCGGCTAGCGGCGCAGGAGCTTCTCGAACACCGGGTACATGCGCGTCTCCTCGTCGGCGGCGTGCGCGTCGAAGGCGGCCTGCAGCGACGCGAGCTCGGCCTGGTAGCGCTGCGGCTCGCCGTCCGCGGACAACGTGCCGAGCAGCCACAGCGTGCCGCGCATGTCGTCGTGCTGCGCGCACAGCCACTCGGTGGCGCCTTCCAGGCCGCTCGCCTGCTCGTAGAGCGGGAAGATGTGCTCCTCCTCGTAGCGGAAGTGGGCGAGCAGCGCCTCGCGCAGCTCGCCGACGCGCGCCGCGAGCCGCCGCGCGCCGCCGGACGCGGCAGCCTCGCGCGCCGCGCCGAACAGCGTGTCGCAGCGCCGGTGATGCTCGGCCAGCGTGCCCGATTCGAGCAGCATGCCGATGATTGTGAGCCGGTGCGCGCCGGGCGCTTTGATGTGCATCAAGCCCGGCGGCGCGGCGCGCTGCCATGCTCGGCACGATGATCGCCTTGCGGCGCGAGGGAGCGCTTGCGGTCGCGACGCTCGTGCGCCCGCCGGTCAACGCCATCGACGAGGAATGGCTTTCCTGCCTGGAAGGCGTGCTCGACAGGCTGGAGGGAATTGCCGTCCTGCTGCTGCGTTCCGAGCAGCGCGCGTTCAGCGCCGGCGCCGACCTCGAGCTGATGCGCAGCCGCTTCGACACGCCGGCCGGACGCCAGCGCATGGTCGGCTTCGTGCGCGAGATGCAGCGCGTATTCGCGCGCCTGGAAGCCGCGCCGCAGGTGACGCTGGCGGAGCTCGGCGGGCCGGCGCTGGGCGGCGGCCTGGAGCTTGCGCTCGCGTGCGACCTGAGGATCGCGGCCGAGGAGGCGCGCCTCGGCTTGCCGGAAGCGCGGCTCGGGCTGGTCCCGGGCGCGGGCGGCACGCAACGCCTGCCGCGCATCGCGGGCGAGGCCGTCGCCAAGCGCCTCATCCTCGGTGCCGAGGTGGTGACCGGAGCGCAAGCAGTTGAACTGAACATCGTCCAATGGGCCGTGCCGAGCGCGGAGCTCGAGGCGCGCGCGCGCTCGATTGCGCAGGACATCGCCGCGCTGCCGGGCGCGGCGCTCGCCGAAGCGAAGGCCTGCATCGGCGCCGCGCACGGCTACGAGCGCGAGCTCGAGGCGACCGCTACGCTTCTCGCGCAGGATGCGACGCAGGCTCGGGTGCGCGCGTTCCTCGAAAAGCGCCGCCCAGCCGCGCCAGCACCGGCACCAGCCCTTCGCGGAAGGTCGAGAACAGCACGATCAGCAGCACGCCGTAGACCAGCACGTTGAGCTGGCCGAACGGCCGCACCAGCTCCTCGATGAGCGCGAACGCGGCGGCGCCGAGCACCGGCCCGAAGCGCGTGCGCATGCCGCCGAGCAGCAGCGCGATCAGCACCGGGATGTCCACGCCGACGAAAGAGAACACGCTCGGGCTGACGATGCCGTTGTAGAACGCGAACAGCGCCCCGGTCAGGCCGAGGATCGCCGCGGCCACGGTGGCGGCGAGCACCTTGTAGCCGGTGACGTCGATGCCCGAGAGCTCGGCGGTGAGCTCGTCGTCCGAGAGCGCGCGGAACGCCATGCCGCTCTTCGAGCTCATCAGCCAGTGATAGACGCCGAGCGCCGCGAGCAGCGCGGCGAGGAACACGTAGTAGCCCGGCAGCGGCTGCTCGAGCAGCGCGAAGCCCAGCCCGCGCGTCACCAGGCCGGTCTCGCCGTTGGTGAGCTGGCGCAGGCCGAGCACCAGGTTGTGGAAGATGAGCGAGAAGGCGAGCGTGACGATGCCCAGGAAGATCACGCCCAGCCCGCGCCGCACCGAGACCCAGCTGAAGAGGGCCCCGAGGCCCGCGGCGGCGGCGACGCCGGCCGGCACGGTGATCCAGGGCGAGAGCTTGAGCTGCAGCGCGAGCACCACCGCGACGTAGCCGGCGGTGCCGGCGATCGCGTTCAGGCAGAGGAACAGCTGCTTGGTGTGGCCGAAGATCAGGTTGAAGGCCACCGTCCATGCCATGTAGAGCAGCGCGAGCGTCGCGAGGCGCAGGTAATAGGGGCTGCCCGACGCCGCGGCGGGCAGCAGCGCGAGCGCGAGGCCGAGGCCGGCGATGCCTTTCATGTGAAGCGCGCGAGCAGGCCCGCGGGACGCACCAGGATGGTCGCCATCGCGAACGAGAGCAGGATGATGTAGGCGACGTAGGCGCCGACGTAATGGCTGGCGAGCGCGTTCACCACGCCGAGCGCGATGCCGGCGGCGAGCGTGCCGTTGATGCTGCGCACCCCGCCCACCACCGCGACCAGCAGGCCGAGCGTGGTGAACTCCGGCCCCATCTCGGTGCCGAGCGAGGCGAACAGGCCCTGCGTGACGCCCGCCACGCCGGCCATCGCCGCCGCGAGGCAGACGATCAGCGTGCGCGTGCGCGACGGGTCGATGCCGCACAGCTCGGCGCCGGTCTCGTTCTCGATGATCGAGCGGATGCTCTTGCCGGTCAGCGTGAGCTTGAGGAAGGCGAACAGCGCGGCGAAGATCGCCAGCGCGATCGCCGAGGCGGCGAGGCTCGCGGTGCGCATCGGAATGCCGGCGATCTCCACCATCGGCACCGGCAGCCGGAAGGTGAGCGAGAACTCGGGGAATTTCCAGTTCAGGAAGCCGTCCACCACGAAGGAAAAGCCGAGCGTGAGGATGAGGCCGAGCAGCAGCCGCTCCTCGCCGCGGAAGCGGTACGCCGGCAGGAGCAGGGTGCGGTCCAGCGCGAGCCCGAGCGCGCCGGCCGCCGCGACTCCGCCCAGCGCGGCGAGAAGCGGATGCGCGCCAACGGAAACCAGCAGCGCGGCCGCCACGCCGCCGGTGATCGCGAACTGGCCGTGCGCGAGGTTGAGCACGCCGCCCAGACCGTAGATCAGCGTGATGCCGACCGCGAGGAGCGAGAGCTGCAGCCCCTGCACCACGCCGTCGAAGAGGATCGCGCCCATTCAGGCCACCCCGAGGTAGGCGCGCTTGATGCCGGGGTCGCCGAGCAGCTCGGCCGAGCGCCCGGAGAGCCGGATCGAGCCCTGCTCGAGCACGTACGCGCGGTCGGTGAGCGAGAGCGCGACCGCGACCTGCTGCTCGGTGACGATGATGGTGAGGCCCGCGGACTTGAGCAGCGCGAGGTTGCGGTAGAGCTCGGCCACCACCTTGGGCGCAAGCCCGGTGGACGGCTCGTCGAGCAGCAGCACCTTCGGGCCGCCCATCAGCGCGCGGCTCACCGCCAGCATCTGCTGCTCGCCCCCGGACATGGTGCCGGCGAGCTGGTGGCGGCGCTCCTTCAGGCGCGGGAACAGGCCGAACACGTAGCCGAGCTGCAGCTGCGCCGCGCGCATGTTGCGGTAGGCGCCGAGCTCGAGGTTTTCCAGCACCGTCATGGTCGGGAACAGCTCGCGCTCGGCGGGCACGTACATGAGCCCGAGGCGCGCCACCTGGTAGGCGCGCAGCCCGGCGAGATTGCGCTCTTCGAAGCGTACCGCGCCGCGCGCCGGGCGCAGCATGCCGGCCATGGCCTTGAGCAGCGTGGTCTTGCCCGCGCCGTTCGGGCCGATCACCGCGATCGCTTCGCCCGGGCGCGCTTCGAGCGTCACGTCGCGCAGCACGGACGCCGCGCCGTAGCCCGCGTGCAAGGCTTCGACGCGCACCAGCACTAGGCCGCCGTCCCGAGGTAGGCCTCGATCACCGCGGGGTTGCGCGCGATCTCGGCCGGCGCGCCGCTCGCGATCACCGCGCCGAAGTTGAGCACCACGATGCGCTCCACCACCTGCATGATCGCCTTCACCACGTGCTCGACCCAGACGATCGCCACGCCGGTCTCGTCGCGCACGCGGCGGATCAGGCGCATCGACTGCTCGATCTCGGCGGGATTGAGCCCGCTCATCGCCTCGTCGATCAGCACCACCTGCGGCGCCATGGCGAGCGCGCGCGCGAGCTCCACGTTCTTGCGCTCCTGCAGGTTGAGGTTCGCCATCGGCGCGCCGGCCCTGGCGCCGAGCCCGACCAGGTCGAGGCAGCGCCGCGCGTGGTCGAGGTTGCCATGGCGGTTGCCGAATACCGCGCCGACCGCCACGTTCTCGAGCACGCTCATGCTGGGGAAGGAGCGCGGGGTCTGCAGCGTGCGCGCCACGCCCAGGCGCGCCACCTGGTGGGTCTTCAGGCCGGCGATGTCGCGGCCGCGCAGGCGCACGCTGCCGCTGGTCGGGCGCAGCACGCCCGACAGCAGGTTGAGCAGCGTGGTCTTGCCGGCGCCGTTCGGGCCGATCAGCCCGACGATCTCGCCCGCCGCCACGGTGAAGGAAACGCCTTTCACCGCGGCCGTGCCGCCGAACTGCTTGCCTAGCGCGCGCGCCTCGAGCAGGACCTCATTCGCCCGGGACATACGGCTGCGTGGTCTTGGAGCGGAAGATCACTTTCGGCCGCCAGCTCGCGCCCGGGTTCATCTTGCCCGCCGCGCCTTTCTCGTACGTGTAGAGGATGGGCGCCGCTTCCTTCATCTCGCCCCACTCGGTGTAGGAGAGCGGCCAGGCGTAGCCGTCGACCTGGAAGCGGCCGCCGCGAATCGCCTGCGCCAGGACCTTCGGGTCGGTGGACTTGGTTTGCGCCACGGCCGCGGCGACGATTTTCACGATCGCGTAGCCGGACAGGCCGTTGTTGTCGAGCAGGCGCTTGGTCGCGGCGTAGTAGCGCGCCGCGAGCGCCTGGTAGGCCGGGTTCTCGAAGTCGGCGCACGAGTAATCGACGAAGCGCCCGAACATCAGCTCGCCGACGCGCTCGACGCTGAACTCGGTCGGATACCACGGGCCGATGATCTGCCCCTTGATGCCGAGCTCGATGGCCTGGCGCGTGATGGTCGCGGTGCCCGGCGGGTGGCCGGTGGCGAGCAAGAGCTCCGGGTCGAGCGCCTGCAGCTTGCGCAGGTAGGGCGTGAAGTCGCGCTCCGGCACCGGCGCCACCTCGATCTGCACCTTCACGCCGGGCATCGACTTCATGTGCTTCTCGAGCGACTGGCGGATCGCGTGGCCCCAGGCGTAGTCGGCGACGATCATGCCGACGCGCGTGATCTTCCTTTCCTGGATCAGCGCGGCGATGTAGTCGATGCTCATCGGCGCGGCCGGCAGGCAGGTGCGGAAGGTGTAGCGGCTGTCCTTGGTGAGGATGGTGTGCGAGCCCGACATGGTGAGGAACATCGGCACCTTCTGCGCCTCGGCCTCGCGCGAGACCGCGAGCCCGACGTCGCTCGAGATCACGCCGCCGGCGGCGACGATGCCCTCACGCTCCACGAGGTACTTGAGCGAGGTGACGCCCTCGGCCGCGTTATTGCGGTCGTCGCGCTCGACCAGCTCGAGCGGCCGGCCGCCGACGCCGCCGGCGGCGTTGATCTCCGCCACCGCGAGCTTCATGCCGTCGCGCACGTTGATGCCCCACGGCGTGAACGGTCCGGACAGCGAGCTGAGGAAGGCGATCTTGATCGGTTGGGCGTGCGCGGGCCCGGCAAGGGCGAAGCACGCCGCGAGTATCGGAAGCCATCGTTTGCACATATCCCCTCCTTTGGGATGGGTCATCGTGTTCCGCTGCGCCGCGCCTCGACTTGATCTGGGTTAAGTCCGGCCGGGAAGGGGCTTGGCGAATGCCAGGCGCCCGGCCGGCCGCAGCCCCGCGGCGTGGAAAAAGCCGAGCAGGCCGAGCTCGCCGGCGTCCACCGAGGTCTCCAGGCGCTCGACGCGCAGCGCGCCGAGGTTCATGCAGAGCTGCGACAGCAGCGCGCGCCCGACGCCCTGGCGCAGCCGCAGCGGATCCACGCCGATGGTGTCGATCACCGCCACCGCCTCGGGGCGGCCGAAGTCCCCGTAATCCATGCGCGCCATCAGGTATCCCGCCAGCGTGCCTTCGACGCGCGCGGCGAGCGAGATGCGCAGCGCTGAATCGGCGAGCGCCTCGGCCACGCTGCGGCACAGGTAGCCGCGCCGATCGCGCCCGGTGTGCCGGCGGTCGACGCGCGCGATGCCTTCCACATCGCGCTCGCCGAGCACGCTCAGCTCGATGCGATCGCGCGCCAGCGGCTCGAACTGTGCCGGGCGCGGCGTGCCGTAATCGTTGGGGTCCGCCGGCCGCGCCGCCGGCTCGACCGGCGCCTCGCGCGCGCCGCCCAGCGGCGCGTCGGCGAGCGCGCAATCGAGCACGTGCACCGGCGCGAGGCCGAAGCCGGCGCGGTCGAAGAACGCGAGCAGCGCGTGCTCGCGCCACAGCGCGGTGGTGCGCAGCTCGCGCAGGCCGCGGCGCTGCGACTCCGCTTCGAAGGCGCCCAGCAGCGCGCCGCCCAGCCCGCGGCCCTGTGCCGCGCGCGCCACGCCGAACGCCTCGAGGCGCACCGCCGGCTCGCTGCGGCCGAACTCGCCCTCGAGCGCGCGCCCGAGCATGAAGCCGGCGAGCGCGCCGTTCTCCTCCACGCCGAGCTGCAGGTGGCGCTCGGGCTCGCGCCGCGCCGCGGCGAGGCGGCGCTCGAAGTACACGCGCCGCGTGCGCCCGGCGAGCGCGGCGTCGATCACCACCACCGCGTCGAGGTCGCGCTCAGTAAGCGGCCGAGAGGGCATCGTCGGTCTCCTCGTCGAGCAGGTCGTCGAGCGCGGGCAGCATCGACATCTCCTCCTTCTGCACGTGCGACACCAGGCGCTCGGCCAGCTCGAGCGCCAGGGCGCGGGATTCCTTCGTCAATGAATTGCTTTTTTCCATAGGAATGAAAAGCCGGGCGGCCGCGCGGATCGCCGCGTGTTCCTCCTCGAGGAGCGCCGCGATGTCGCCCTCGCCGGCCGCGGCGAGGCGCGGAAAGAGCTCCTTTTCCTCGAAGGCGAAGTGGCGCTCGATCTCGTCGGCGAGCGAGGCCGCCGCGGCGCGCATCAGCGCGGCGTCGGCGCGCCCGGCCGCGAGCGCGGCTTCGAGCCGCGTCCACAGCGCGAGCGTGGCCTGGTGCTCTTCATGCAGGCGCCGGCTGACTTGGCGGGTAGGGTTCTCCATGGGTGCGGACTTTCACGAGGACGAAGGCGAAGAAGGCGGCGAACAGCGCGGCAGCGGCGAACCCGGCCGCCGCGCCGGCCTCGATCAAAATCATTCTTTTCAGGACAACCCCGCCCAGCAGAAGCGCCAGGGCGGCAAGGTGCAGCAGCCGGTGCGCGGCGAGCAGGCGCGGCGGCGTCATGGCCGAGATGAGCGGCGTGCCGCGCGCGCCCTGCGAGGCGTGCACCGAGGCGAGGAACGGCACGATGCGCTGCATCACGCCGAGCAGGAAGGTGAGCAGCCAGCCCGGCACGAGCAGCAGGCCGAACAGCAGCGTCCCGCCCGGGAAGCCGAGCGCGGCGAGCGCGAGGCTCGCGAGCAGGCAGGCCCACGACGCGCGGATCAGCACGAACGCCGCACCGAGCGGGCGCAGGCTCGCGCGCAGCGAGCGCTCCATCGACACGACGTGCGCGACGGCCGCGGCCAGGCCGACCAGCGCCGCAATTCCGGTCAGGCCGAAACAGGCGATGACGATCGCCGTGCCGGCGCCGCCCAGGACCGCGAACGACACGCGTGGCGGCGGCGGCGCGGCGACGGCCAGCATCGGCAGCAGGAAATTCGACAGGCCGATGCTGAGCAGTCCCATGAACCCGTAGGTGGCGAGCACCACGTGCGCGGCGCGGAACGCGGCATGGTCGAGCGCGAGGCCGTGCTCGTAGCGCGCCACCAGCGCGATGCCGGTGCCGGCGAGCGCGGCGAGGCAGGCGAGCGCGCCCCAGCCGTGCGCCACCACCACGCGCATGCCGCGCGCGCCGACCAGGTTCCTGGCGAGAAGCACGGCGTAGATCGCGAGCGCGAAGGCCGCCGCGACGGCACCCGGGCCCATGAGCTGCGGCCGGTACAGCGCGGCGCCGGTCGCGAACAGCGCGATTCCCGGCACCAGCAGCCACCAGAGAAGCTTCGCCGCGCGCAGCGCGCGCACCGGCTGGCGCGTCGCCACCGGCAGGAGCTGGAGGGTGGCGCCGATCGCCGCCATGGCGAGCACGCCGAGCGTGGCAAGGTGCAGCGCGGCGAAGATGGGCCCCAGGCCGGCTTCGAAGGAAATCAATTCCGTGGAAAAAACGAGCAGCAGGCCCCACGCGCCGAGCTGGAACGCCGCCGCGGCGCCGAAGAAGCGGAACGGCAGCGACATGGGCAGCAGCCGGCTGCGCGAGACGTTCGCGAACACGCTAGGCCTTCGGCCGCAGATCGCGCACGCGCACCGCCTTGCCCTGCGAGCGCGGCACTTCGCCGGTCTTCATCACCTTTACCGCGGCGCTCACGCCGATCATGGACTTCACGTGGTGCTTCACCCGCTCGGCCACAGAGGCGTCCTCGGACGAGACCTCCGCTTCTACTTCTATGGTGAGCTCGTCGAGGCTGCCCTTGCGCTCGAGCACCAGCTGGTAGTGCGGCGCGATGCCCGGCAGCCCGACCAGCACCGCCTCGATCTGCGAGGGGTACACGTTCACGCCGCGGATGATCAGCATGTCGTCGTTGCGCCCGGTGATGCGCTGCAGGCGCGCGTGCGTGCGCCCGCACGCGCAGGCGCCGCGCGTGAGGCGCGTGATGTCGCGCGTGCGGTAGCGCAGCATCGGCAGCGCCTGCTTGGTGAGCGTGGTGATCACCAGCTCGCCCGCCTCGCCCTCCGGCAGCGGGCGGCCGCTCGCCGGGTCGATCACCTCGAAGAGGAAATGGTCCTCCCAGCCGTGCAGGCCGTCCTGCGCCTCGCACTCGACCGCCACGCCCGGGCCCATGATCTCGGACAGGCCGTAGATGTCGAACGCACGCAGGCCCAGGCGGCTCTCGATCTCGCGCCGCATCGCCTCGCTCCAGGGCTCGGCGCCGAACACGCCGATCTGCAGGCTGGTCTTTTTCAGGTCGACGCCTTCGCGCTCGGCGACCTCGGCGATGTTCAGCGCGTAGGAGGGCGTCGCGCACAGCACGCGCGCGCCGAAGTCGCGGATCAGCATGACCTGGCGCTCGGTGGCGCCGCCCGACATCGGCACCACCGTGGCGCCGAGGCGCTCGGCGCCGTAGTGCGCGCCCAGCCCGCCGGTGAACAGGCCGTAGCCGTAGGCGTTGTGCACCACGTCGCCGGCGCGCGCCCCGGCGCAGGCCAGCGAGCGTGCCATCAGGCCGGCCCACAGGTTGATGTCGTGGCGCGTGTAGCCGACCACGGTCGGCTTGCCGGTGGTGCCCGAGGAGGCGTGCAGGCGCGCGAGCGTGGCGCGCGGGCGCGCGAACAGGCCGAATGGATAGTGCTCGCGCAGGTCGCTCTTCAGCGTGAAGGGCAGCGCGCGCAGGTCGTCGAGCGAGCGCACGTCGCGCGGCGCGAGGCCGGCCGCGGCGAGCCGCGCGCGATGCAGCGGCACCGCTTCGTAGGCGCGCTTCACCGTGGCGCGCAGCCGGCGCAGCTGCATCTTCTCCAGCGCGGCGCGCGACAGCGTCTCGAGCGATTTGTGGAAATACTCCCGGGGCCGGGCGTGCGAGTGGACCTTCGACGCGTAGCGCGGCTGCAGCATGGCAGTCATGGTGCCGTCCTCCTCATGGTGCGCCGCGCACCGGCAGGTGCGGCAGCGAGAATCCCTGCTTGAACGAAGCGCGCGTGACGAGCGCGAGCTTGAGCCACGCGCCGCACGCGGCCGCGGCGAGCCCGGCGACCGGCGGCGCGATCGGCAGCAGCACGAGCGCCGCGCCGGTGCCGACCCAGCCGAGCGTGCGGCCCGGCAGCTCGAGCGCGTCGCTGCGCACCGCGGCGCGGTAGCGCCGCCAGGCGAAGTAGCGCACCACGAGCGCGGCGGCGAACACGCCGAGCAGCCAGCGCTCGGCGGAGATGACGAGCGCCAGCCCTGCGCCTTCCGCGATCCCGGTGGAGACCACGAGCGCGACGACCTCGCGCGCGCGCCAGGCCGGGATGCCCTTCGCGGCGCGCAGGATGCGCGCCTGGCAATAAAGGAATACGAGCGCGACCGGGGCGGCGAGCAGCGGGAAGAACAGGCCGAGCGGGAAGAGGAGCAGCGCGGCGAATGCCTCGCGCGTCATCCACGAGGTGAACGGGTTGAACAGCACGTGCGCCGCGCGCAGCTTGCGGCCGGTCTCCAGCCACACCGCGCCCAGCCCGGCGGCGATCATGGCGAGCCCGGCCAGCGTGGCGTAGGAGTTGCCGGTGAGCGGCGCGCACGCGACCAGGCCCGCCCCCGCGCCGCCCAGCATGAAGTTGGCCGCCGCGCGCGCGTCCCAGTTGCGCTGCAGCGCGCTCATGGCTTCCTGTCCCACAAGTAATAGAAGCGCGGCCCGGTGCCGAGCTCCTCGTGCATGCGGAAGAACTGGTTCTCGGCGAGCAGCTCCGACACGTTGCTGTCCGGGTCCTCCGCGTCGCCGAAGTGCAGCGCGCCGGCGATGCAGGAATTCACGCAGGCGGGCGTGGCGTCCGGGTCGACGCCCGGCTTCAAGCCCCTGGCAAGGCCCGCATCGATGCGCTCCACGCAGAAGGTGCACTTGGTCGCCACCCCGATGCGCTTGCTGTCGTGCTTTTCGCTTTCGATTTTTTCCTGGAAGGCAAACTCCTGCTTGTCCACCTTGTAACGCGCGTCATAGGGGCAGGCGACGGCGCAATACGCGCAGCCGATGCACAGGTCGTAGTCGATGGTGACGATGCCGTCGGCGCGCTTGCGCGTCGCGGTGCTCGGGCACACGTGCATGCACGGCGGGTCGTCGCAATGCATGCAGCCCACCGGCACGAAGGCGCGCTTCACGCTCGGGTACTCGCCCAGCTCGAGGTCGAGCACGCGGCGCCACTGCACGCCGGGCGGCGTGGCGTTCGCCTGCTTGCAAGCCGCGGTGCAGGTCTGGCAGCCGACGCAGCGGCGCAGGTCGGCGATCATCGCCCAGCGCGTCATGCTGCTTTCCTCAGCGAGACGCGCACCAGGTCGGCGCCGGACCCCGTCGCATCGGTGAGGTCCATCGACATCGGCACCAGGGAATTCATCGACGGCATCTCGAAGTCCTTCGCCACCGGCGTCGCCCAGTGGCCGAACTGGCCGAGCAGCAGCAGCGTGTCGGGCCGGATGCCCTGGCGCAGCACCGCGCGCGCGCGCACTTCGCGCTGCGGCGTGGCGATGCGCACCCAGTCGCCGTCCCGGATGTCGAGCTCCCTGGCCTTGGAGGAATTCAGCACCACGCCGCGATGGCCGGCGACGTTGTCGGCGACTTCCTTGATGAGCTGCATGCCGACGTTCGCGCCCCAGGCGTACTGCATGGAGCGCGAGGTGAGGAGCCAGAACGGGAAGTCCCCCGCCGCGCTGCCCAGCGCGGCCTGCCACAGGCCCGGAAAATCCTTCCATTCCGGCAGCGCCTGGTATTCGCCGAGCTGCTTGTCCCACCAGGCGATGCCGTTCTCGTGCAGGCGGCGGCCGAGCTCCGTGCCGATGCGCAGCAGGCGCTCCTGGTAGGGCATCTCGAAGCGCAGCCCTTTCGCCGCCAGCGTCGGGAAGAGGTACCAGGCGCTGCGCGGGAAGGGGCGGGTGGCGAAGCCCTTCTCCTTCCACCAGTCGAGGCCGTGCGCCTCGCCGGTGAGCTCGGTGCTCGCGGCGCGGCAGACGGCGTCCCAGATCTGCTCGGTTTTCAAAATCGCATTTTCCGCAATGGAAAAATCTCTAAGGGGCACCCCGAGCGCCCCCTTGTTGATCGACGCGTTGTATTTCTCCGTGAGCCCGCAGCGCGCCGCGAGGTCGGTGGCGATGTCGGTGAAGTCGCGCGCCGCGCCGCGCGGCGCGATGGCCGGCTGGCGCAGCGCGAAGCCCTCGTGGTCCCAGAACTGCTCGATGTACTTCGAGCCGCCGATGCGGATGAGCTGCAGGCTCTCCAGGTCTCCCGCGTCGGGCAGCAGCACGTCGGCGAAGTGGTTGGTCTCGTCGCGCGTGAAGGCGAACGCCACCACGAACGGCATGCGCGCCATGCGCCTTTCCAGCGCCGCGGTGTCCCAGAACGAGATCGCCGGGTTGGTGCGGTAGACGAACCACAGCTCCGGCATCGTGACGCGCGGCAGCCCGGGCGGCGTCTCGTCGAGGAACATCCACGAGAAGTGCGTCGGGCCGAGCGCCTGGCTCCAGGGTCCGTCGGCGGCGAGCGGCACCATGGTGCGGTAGGCGTTGCGGATGTTCGGCCGCGCGCTCCAGCGCGCCTTGTCGGTGGGGTTGAACGGGTAGGCCATCAGGCCGTCGGGGTCGGCGCGCACGCTCCTGTGCCGCTCCGACATCGGGCGGTTGAGGCGCACCGTGGTGCCGAGGATCCCGCCCGGCACCTCGAGCGCGCCGACCAGCGCCGCGAGCAGGGTGCGCGCCCAGCAGCACTCGAAGCCGCCCCAGCCGTTGGTCACCGTCTTGCCGAGGCTGATGGCCACCGGCCGGTACGGCAGCTTCTGGTTTTCTACAAAAACAAATTCTCCAACCCGAGCGGCATCGAGATACTCGCGCGCGATGCGCCGGATGGTCGCCGCCGGCACGTCGCACACGGTCTGCGCCCACTCGGGCGAGTAGCGCTGCATGTGGGCGAGCAGCTTCGCGAACGCGGTCTCGCCGTGCAGCGCGCCTTCGGCGAGCACCTCGCCGTCGGCGCCGATCTCCAGCGCGACGTGCTCTTCTCTTGCCTCAAGCGAGGCCGCGACGAGCGGCGCGCCGTAGCCCGGGTCGCGCAGGTAATAGCCGTGCGCGCCGACGAGATACGGCGACGAGGTGTGGCGGTAGAGGAACTCGAGGTCGAGGCGCTCGCGCGGCGCCTCGTGCAGCAGCACGTGGATGAGCGCGAAGAGGAATGCCGCGTCGGTCTTCGGCTTGATCGGCACCCATTCGGCCGAGCAGGCGCCGGTCACCGAGAGGTGCGGCTCGACCTGCACGCGGCGCAAGCCGCGCTCGCGCGCCGCGGCATGGCGCCACACGCCCGCCACGCCGCCCGAGGCCTCGACGTTCGCGCCGCAGGAGATGAGGTAATTGGTGAGCGGCGTGTCGGGCGAGACGGTGAAGCCGCGATGCCAGAGCTCGCCGTACAGGTGCTCCGAGTGGTAGCACTTCACGCCCTGGCCCGAGCCGAAGCCCATGTCGACCGGCCCCCACGCGGCGAGGAAGGCGGGAAAGCTGCCCATGTAGGACTGCGGCGTGCCGCCGCCGCCGAAGCTCGCGGCCACGCGCGGATAGCCGGATTCGTCGAGCAGGCCTTTCGTTCTTATCTCGTTCAGCTTTCGCGAGACCAGTCCCAGAGCTTCGTCCCATGAAATCGGAACGAAGCCCGGATCTTCATCGCGTCCCTTCTTCGGATTGGTGCGCTTCATCGGCTGCAGCACGCGCCCCGGGTGGTAGGCCTTCTGCACCAGGCCGTAGGCCTTCACGCACACCTTGCCCGCGCCGGGATGCACCGAGGCGGCCGCGAAGTTGGGCTCCACCGCAGTGGCCGCGCCGTCGCACACCTTGACGGTCAGCAGGTCGGGCCCCGCGACGCATTGATAGCAATACGTGGGGACCCGCGCGTTCACGCCGAGGCCTTCGCCGTCGCGTTTTCCTTCTTCTGCTTGAGGCGCTGCTTCACCTGCTCGACGTTCGCGATGAAGCGCGTGTGGCGGCCGCGGCAAATCGTGTCGACGCCGTCGCTCGCCACGATGTCGAACACCGCGGCGCGGCCCTTCAGCTCGGCGAGCGTGGCCTCGATGGTCGCCGTCATGCCGAGCAGGGTGGCCGCGAGGTGGTCGATCTCGACGCGCGTGCCGACCGAGTCCTCGCCGGGGTCGAGGTGCTCGAGCAGCAGCTCGCGGCAGGTGACCTCGATGTCGCGCACCAGCATCGGCGTGGCGTAGACGCGCGCCTCCTCGCCCATGAAGTCGATGGTGCGCGCCGCGTCGACCGTATACGCGCGCCGGGCAGTGATGCCGGTCCTGAGGGTGGGCTTCATCGTGCTATCGGACCACTTCGCCGGGCGGGGCGACTTGATACAGGTTAAAGACCGAGGTAGGCCTCGCGCACGCCGGCGTCGGCGAGCAGCGCCGCGCCGCTGCCGGACAGGGTGATGCGGCCGGTCTCCAGCACGTAGCCGCGCTCGGCGATGGAAAGCGCGGCGGCGGCGTTCTGCTCGACCAGCAGGAGCGCGGTGTCGGCGGCGCGCAGGCCGGCGATGCAGGCGAAGATCTCGCTTACCAGGCGCGGCGCGAGCCCCATGCTCGGCTCGTCGAGCAGGAGCAGGCGCGGCTCGGCCATCAGCGCGCGCCCGAGCGCGAGCATCTGCTGCTGGCCGCCCGACAGCGTGCCGGCCGGCTGCGCGCGGCGCTCGGCGAGCGCCGGGAACAGGCTGTAGACGCGCTCGAGCGAGCGCGCCGCACGCGGTCGGCCGCGCCGGTAGGCGCCCAGGCGCAGGTTGTCCTCGACCGAGAGCGGGCCGAATACCTGGCGGCCTTCGGGGCAGTGCACGATGCCGAGCGCGACGCGCTCCTCGGCCGGCCGGTGCTGGATTTCCTCGCCTTCGAATGCCACGCTTCCCGAGAAGCCCTGGATTCCGGACAGCGCCTTGAGGAGCGTGGTCTTGCCGGCGCCGTTCGCGCCCACCAGCGCGACCAGCTCGCCGCGCGCCACGGCGAGGTCGATGCCGTGCAGCGCCTGGATGCGGCCGTAGCCGGCGCGCAGTCCCTTCACCTCGAGCATGCTTCGCTCCCGAGGTAGGCCTCGATCACGCGCGGGTCGCGGCTCACCGCGCGCGGCTCGCCCTCGGCGAGCCGGCGCCCGTAGTCGAGCACCACCACGTGGTCGGACACGTCCATCACCAGCTTCATGTTGTGCTCGACCAGCACCACCGTGGTGCCGCGCGCCGCGATGCGGCGGATCAGCTCGTCGATCTCGCGCGTCTCGCTCGGGTTCAGGCCGGCGGCCGGCTCGTCCAGCAGGAGCAGGCTCGGCTCGGCGGCGAGCGCGCGCGCGATCTCCAGGCGCTTCAGCGCGCCGTAGGGCAGGCTGTCGGCCGCGGCGTGCGCCCAGCGCGCCAGCCCCACCTCCTCGAGCAGGCGCTCGGCCGCCGCGCGGCAGGCGCGCTCGCTGCGCGCGAGCGACGGCGCGCGCGCCAGCGTGGCCGCGAGGCCGGCGCGCTCGAGCCGCCAGCGCCCGGTCATCACGTTCTCGAGCGCGCTCATGTTGAAGAACACCTGCAGGTTCTGGAAGGTGCGGCCGATGCCGGCGGCGGCGAACTGGTGCGGCGGCGCGCCGGCCAGGTCGCGCCCCTCGAAGAAGATCGCGCCGCTGTCGGGCCGGTACACCCCGGAGAGCAGGTTGAGCAGCGTGGTCTTGCCCGCGCCGTTCGGGCCGATCACGGCGTGCACCGCGCCGCGCGCGAAGGCGACGTCCACGCCCTGCAGCGCGCTCACGCCGCCGAAATGCTTACCGAGGTTTTGCGCGCGCAGCAGCAAGCACGCTCTCCAGGGTGGGAACCAGGCCGCGCGGCATGAAGATCATGGTGAGCATCATCACCGCGCCGAGCAGCACCATCTCGTAGTCCTTGAACACCGTGAGGAGGTGCGGCAGCGTGGTGAGCACCGCGGCGCCGGCCACCGCGCCGAAGGTGGAGGCCATGCCGCCGAACACCACCATGGTCACCAGCTCGACCGAATGCAGGAACGAGGCCTTGCCCGGCGTGATGAAGCCCGCGTAGTGCGCCGACAGCGCGCCGGCCGCCGCGGCGAACAGCGCCGAGATCACGAACGCCGCGACCTTGTGGCGCGCCGCGTCGATGCCGAGCGCGCCGGCCGCGACCTCCGAGCCGTGCAGCGCGCGCAGCGCGCGCCCGCGCGGCGAGTCGATCAGGTTCTGCGCGAGCCACACGCCCGCGAGCAGCGCCGCGCCCACCACCCAGTACCAGGTCTTCTCGCCCTGGATGCCGGGCAGCGGCGGCACCGCCATGCCATCCGGGCCGCCGGTCAGGCGATCCTCGGTGGCGAGCACGATCGCGACGATGATGCCGAAGCCGAGCGTCGCCATCGCGAGCGCGTGGCCCTTCAGGCGCAGGATCGGCCAGCCGATCGCCCACGCGAGCAGCGCCACGCCGGCCAGGGTCACGGGTATGGAACCCCAGGCCGGCCAGCCGTAGCGCGCGGCGAGGATCGCGCTGCCGTAGGCGCCCAGGCCGAAGAACCCGGCGTGGCCGAGCGAGATCTGGCCGGCGTAGCCGACCAGCAGGTTGAGCCCCACGCAGGCGAGCGCGTTCAGCGCGACCAGGATCGCCACCTCGTAGGCGTAGTTGTTCGGCAGCGCGAGCGGCAGCGCGGCGACGATCGCCGCGAGGAGGAGGAGCGCTTTTCTAGACCCGTTCGGCCGCGCGGCGGCCGAGCAGTCCATGGGGGAGGAAAACCAGCGCCGCGATGATGATGAGAAAAGCGAAGACATCCTTGTACGCCGAGGAGAGGTAGCCCGCGCCGAGCGCCTCGACGAGGCCGAGCGCGAGGCCGCCGAGCACCGCGCCCGCGCCGGAGCCGAGGCCGCCGAGGATCGCCGCGGCGAAGCCTTTCAGGCCGAGCATCACGCCGACGTCCCACGAGGTGAAGGCGATCGGCGCGATCAGCACGCCGGCCAGCGCGCCGAGCGCCGCGGAGAGCGCGAACGACACCGCGAGCACGCGCCGCACGCTGATGCCCATCAGGCGCGCCGCCATGCGGTTGTGCGACACGGCGAGGATCGCCTTGCCGGTGAGCGTGCGGCGGAAGAACCAGGCGAGCAGCGCCACCGCGACCGCGCTCACGCCGAGCACCCAGAGCACTTGCGGCAGCAAGGTGGCGCCGCCGAGCTGGAGCGGCGTCTCGCCCGAGAACGCCGGCACGCGGTGGATCTTCTTGTCCCAGACCAGCGTGGCGAGCCCGCGCAGGAAGATCGACGCGCCGATCGTGATGATGATGAGCGTGACGACCGAGGCCTCGCGCGCCGGCTCGACCGCGAGCTTTTCCAGCAGCAGGCCGACCAGGGTGGCGGCCGCAATCGCCAGGGGAATCGAAAAATAGATCGGAACTCCAGCGTCGAACAGCGCGGCCGTGGCCATGCCGCCGATCATCACGAACTCGCCCTGCGCGAAGTTGATCACGTGGCTCGCGTTGTAGATCAGCGCGAAGCCGAGCGCGACCAGCGCGTAGATCGCGCCGCTGGTGAGGCCGGAGAGCAGGTATTGCGTCAGCAAGTCACTTCACCAGCGCCCAGTCGCCCTTGCGCACTTCGAGCATGCGGAACGCCGAGAGGTCGAGGCCCATGTGGTCCTGCGCCGACATATTGACCACGCCGCCGGTGCCGACGTAGCCGCGCGTCGCTTCCAGCGCGTCGCGCACCTTGCTCTTCTCCGTGGAGCCGGCGCGGCGCATCGCGTCGACCGCGAGCATCAGGCCGTCGTAGGCGTGGCCGCCGAAGGTCGAGACTTCCTGCTTGAAGCGCGCCTCGTAATCGCGCTTGTAGGACACCACCACCTTCTTCTGCGGATCGGCGTCGGGCAGCGTATCGGCGACCAGCAGCGCCGCCGCGGGCAGGCGCACGCCTTCCGCCGCGTCGCCCGACAGGCTGACGTACTGCTTGGAGGCCACGCCGTGGGACTGGTAGAGCGGCAGCGTGAGGCCGAGCTGGCGGTAGTTCTTGGTCACGATCGCCGGCCCCTGGCCGAAGCCCGCGTTCAGCACCGCCTGCACGCCGGCGGCCTTGATCTTGGAAAGCTGCGCGGTCATGTCGGTGTCGCCCGGGCCGTAGGTCTCGTCGGCGGCGATCTCGACGCCGTGCTTGCCGGCCACCTTGAGGCACTCGGCGCGCATCGAGCGGTCGAAGCCGCCGGCCCCGGAGATCAGCGCGGCCCGCGTCGCGCCGCGCGCGCGCATGTCGACGAAGATCTTCTCGCACGCCATGCGATCGGTGTGCGGGGTCTTGAACACCCACTTCTTCACCGGCTCGATGATCACCACCGCGCCGGCGAGCGAGATGAACGGCACGCCGGCCGCCTCCGCGAGCGGCACCGCGGCCATGGTCTCGCCGGTGGTCGAGCCGCCCACCAGCACGTCGACCTTGTCCTGCTCGATCAGGCGCTTCACGAAGCCGCGCGCCTTCTCGGCGTCGCCCGCCGAGTCGTAGGCCACGAGCTCGAGCTTGCGCCCGAGCAGGCCGCCGGCCGCGTTCAGCTTCTCGACGTAGAGCTCGAGGGTCTTCTGTTCCGGGTCGCCGAGGAACGCGGCGGGGCCGGTGACCGACAGGAAGGCGCCGACCTTGATCGGCTGGGCGGCGGCGGGCAGGGCGCAGGCGAGCGCCGCGGCGGTGAAAAGGATGCGCAGGAACACGGCTACCTCCTTTGTAGAATCCTCCGCGGAGACCGTACGCCCCGAGCCCAGGCCCTCACTTGATCCAACTTAAGAAAATCCGCCGCGCCACGCGGCGCGATCTCGCGCAGGTGGTGGAGATCGACGCGCGCATCACCGGCATGCGCAAGCCCGCGTACTGGGCGGGCATCCTGCGGCGCTATCGCCTGTTCCTGGTGCTGACCGACCAGGCCGCGGTGCAGGGCTACATCGTGGGCGAGGTGCGCGACTGGGAGTTCGGCTCGCCGCCGTGCGGCTGGGTGTTCGGCATCGGCGTGCGGCCCGACGCGCGCCTCGCCGGCGCCGGCACGCGGCTCCTGGAGGCGATCTGCGCCGAGTTCCGCCGCCGCGGCGTGGACAAGGTGCGCACGCTGCTCGCGCGCGACAACGCGCTGGTGCTCGCGTTCTTCCGCAGCCAGGGCCTGATGGCGGCGCCGTTCATCGCGCTGGAGCGCGACCTGTGAGGCTGCAGAAGAACACGCTGCTCGCGCTGTGCAGCGTGCTCGAGTTCGCCGCCGAGCCGGCGCGCGCGCTCTCCACCGCCGAGATCGCGCGCAAGTACCGCGCCTCGCCGCACCACCTGGCGAAGGTGCTCGGCCGCCTGCGCCGCGCCGGCCTGCTGAGCGCGGCGCGCGGCTCGGGCGGCGGCTACCGCTTCAGCGCCAACGCCAAGCGCGTCACGCTGCTCGACGTGATCGCGCTGTTCGAGCGCATCGGCGCCCCGGCGAAAGCGAGGACGCTCGCCCTGGAGGGCGCGATCGCGCAGGTGCTGGCCGAGATCGACGCGACCGCGCGGGCCACCTTCGGCTCGGTCACGCTCGAGACGATGCTGAAGCTCGCGCGGCGTCCGCCAGCCGCGCGCGGTCGAGCAGCCTGACCTCGCGGTTCGCCACCGCGATCAGGCCTTCGTCGATGAACGCGCGCAGCAGGCGCGACAGCGTCTCCTTGGTCATGCCCAGGCGCGAGGCGATCACGCTTTTCGGCGCCGGCAGGCAGGCGGTGTCGGCGCCGAGCGAGCCGAGGTAGGCGGCGAGGCGCTCGCGCGCGCCGTGCGCGGTGGCGGCCTCGAAATCGGCCACCAGCGCCTGCAGGCGGTGGCACACGCTCGCGAGCAGCCCGCGCGCGAAGCGCGGGTTGCCGTCGAACAGCTCGAGCAGCGGAGCGGCCGGCACCACGACCAGCCCGGTGTCGGCCACCGCGGTCACGTCCACCGGCAGCGGCTCGTCGAGGAACAGCGCCGCCTCGCCGAAGGTCTCGCCCGCGCCGGCGAGGCGCAGCACGCGCTCGGCTTCGCCCTTGAGCGTGAGCTTGACCAGCCCGTAGTGCACGATCATCAGGCCCGGCAGGCGCGCGCCGCGGCGCGCGATCAGGCTGCCCGGCGCGGCGTGGCGCGTCTCGGCGTGGCGCGCGAGCGCGGCGAGCTGCGCGCGCGGCGTGCCGGCGAACATCGGCAGCCGCGCAAGCAGCGCGGCGTTGCCGCTAGGCGCGATGCGCTCGGTGATTTTCGCCATGCTCCCTGCCGGGTCTTTCCCGCGCAGTGTCCGCGCCGCCGCCGCCGGCGGTTTGATTCAGATCAAGCTTTCGCAGCGACCCGCCGCTAGGCTCGGCGGGAACAATGGCCCAGTCGTGCTTTCACTGCGCCCTGCCGGTCAGCGGCGGCGGCCGATTCTGCTGCGCGGGTTGCGAGGCCGTGGCGAGCACCATCGCCGAAGCGGGCCTCGGCGCGTACTACGAGACGCGCACCGCGCCCGGCGCGCGCCCCGAGCCGCTGCCGATGCCCGCGCTGCCCGCCGGCGTATCGGAGATCGCGCTCGCGCTGGAGCGCGTGCGCTGCGCCGCCTGCCTGTGGCTGATCGAGCAGGTGCTGCGCCGCGACCCGGGCGTGACGCGCTGCGAGGTGAACTACGCGACGCGCCGTGCGCACGTGGCCTGGGACCCGCAGCGCGCCTCGCTCGCTTCGATCGTCGGCAAGATCCGCGCCATCGGCTACGACGCCGCGCCCTACGAGCCGCGCCGCCAGCAAGCGCTCGAGCGGCGCGAGCGCCGCGCCGAGCTGTGGCGCCTGTTCGTGGCCGGCTTCGGCGCGATGCAGGTCATGATGTACGCCTTCCCGGCCTACGTGGACGAGCTCTCGCCCGAGGCCGCGCAGGTGATGCGCTGGGCGAGCCTGCTCCTCACCGCGCCGGTGCTGGCCTTCTCCTGCGCGCCGTTCTTCGCCGGGGCGCTGCGCGAGTTGCGCCTGCGCCGCGTCGGCCTCGACACGCCGATCGCGCTCGGCCTCGCGTTCGGCTTCGCCGCGAGCGCCTGGGCGACGCTGAGCGGAACCGGCGAGGTGTACTTCGATTCGATCAGCATGCTCGCCTTCCTGCTCCTCGGCGCGCGCTACCTGGAGGGCGCGGCGCGCCGGCGCGCCGCCGCCGCGCTCGACCCGCTGCTCAGGTGGGGACATGAAAAAGATTTTTCAGTGGGACAAGTTATTGGCCTCGCCCCCGGCGAACGCATCCCGGCCGACGGCGTGGTGGTGGAAGGGATCTCGAGCGTCGACGAAGCGCTGCTCACGGGCGAGTCGCGCCCGGTGCCGAAGCGCGCCGGCGACGAGCTCGCCGCGGGCTCGGTGAACCTCGAGCAGCCGCTCGCGATGCGCGTCACGCGCAGCGGCTCGGACACGCGCGCGGCGGCGATCGCGCGCCTCGCCGAGCGCGGCGCGGCCTCGCGGCCGCGCCTGGTCGAGGCGGCGGAGCGCGTCGCGCGGCACCTGACCTGGGTCGTGGTGCTCGTCGCGTGCGTGGCGGGAATCCATTTCTCCGACCCGTGGATCGCGGTTGCGGTGCTGGTGGTGGCCTGCCCGTGCGCGCTCGCGCTCGCCGCGCCGGTGGTCTTCACGCGCGCGAGCGGCGCGCTGCTTGCGCGCGGCGTGCTGCTCACGCGCGCGCGCGCGCTCGAGGCGCTCGAGCGCGCCACCGACGTGGTGCTCGACAAGACCGGCACGCTGACCGCCGGGCGCCTCAGCTTGAAAGAGGTCACGCCCCTGGGCAATCTCGGCGCGCAGGAATGCCTCGAGCTCGCCGGCGCGCTGGAGGCGACCAGCCGCCATCCGGTGGCGCGGGCTTTTCCCGGCAGCACGATGGCGGTCACGGCGCCGCGCCACGTACCGGGGCAGGGCATGGAAGCGCTCCTCGGGGGCGAGCGCGTGCGCATCGGCAGCGCCGCGTTCTGCGCCGAGCTGTGCGGCGGTTCCCCGCCCGGAAGCGCGGCGAGCGTTTATCTCGCCGCCGAGCGCGGCTGGCTCGCGGCCTTCGAGCTCGCCGACCGGCTGCGCCCGGAGGCGGCCGCGCTGGTTTGCGAATTGCGCAGGCGCGGGCTGAAGGTGCACCTCGCCAGCGGCGATCGCCCCGAGCTCGCCGCGGCGCTCGCGCAGGCGCTCGGCATCGAGCAGGCCGCCGGCGCGATGACCCCGCAGGACAAATACCGCTACGTGGAGCGGCTGCAGCGCGAAGGCGCGGTGGTGGCGATGGTGGGCGACGGCCTGAACGACGCCCCGGTGCTCGCGCGCGCCGACGTGTCTTTCGCGATGGGAAGCGGCGCCGACCTCGCGCAGCTGCGCGCCGACGTGGTGCTGCTCGCCGATTCGCTGCAAGGGGTGCTGTCGTCCATGGACACGGCGCGCCGCGCCATGCGCCTGGTGCGCCAGAACATCGCCTGGGCGCTCGCCTACAACGCGCTCGCGCTGCCGCTCGCGGCGGCGGGATGGATCGGTCCCTGGGAAGCAGCGCTCGCCATGGGGGCGAGCTCGCTCACCGTGCTCGTCAACGCCTTGCGGCCGCTCGCCGCGCAAAGCCGATGGAAAGCCTCTACCTCCTCGTTCCCGTCTCGGTCGCCCTCGTATTCGTGACCGGCTGGGCGTTCTGGCGCGCCCTCCACTCCGGGCAGTTCGACGACCTCGAGCGCCCCGCGCACGACGTGCTCGACGAGGACTCCTGAGGCCGCTCAGGCCTCCTCAGGCCTCGATTACGCGCCGCCGGTGGTCGAATTCGTCCTGGCTGATCTCGCCGCGCGCGAAGCGCTTGCGCAGCATTTCCAGCGCGTGCTCGGCGTGCGAGACGTGCGCGCGCATCGCGAAGTACGTGAGCGCCAGCGCGCCCAGCATCAGCGTCAAGCCCAGTACCGTCCAGCCGATCATGGCAGACCTCCTTTGACGCTCCCACGGTAGGCCGTTGCCGCGCGGGCGTCTTGACCTGGCTCAACTTCAGGCCGGGGTGTAGAGCGCCACGCTTTCGCCAAAGCCGCGCACCCGGGCATCCGCCACCTGGCGCAGCGCGAAGCCCGGGCAGCGCTCGGCCGTCTTGCCGGTGAGCAGGATGCGCGTGCCGTAGTCCTTGTTCATCTGCTCCAGGCGCGCAGCCAGGTTCACCGCGTTGCCGTGCACCGTGTACGTGAGGCGCCCGGCCGCGCCCACCGCGCCCGCCACGACCCGGCCGGTGCTGATGCCGACCCGGTTGAGCGCGCGCACGCCGGCGAAGCTGCGCTCTTGCGCGGTGCGCACGATCTCGAGCGCGGCGCGCAGCGCGTTGGCGCCGTGGTCGCGGTCGGCGATCGGCACGTTGAACACCGCGAGCACCGCGTCGCCCTGGAACTGGGTGATCACGCCGCGGTAGCGCTCGATGATGCCGACCACGACCTCGAAGTACGCGTTCAGGAAGTCGATGGTGCGGCGCGCGCCGAGCTCGTCGGTGAGCGCCGCGAAGCCCTCGATGTCGCTTACCAGCACCGTCGCCTTGGCCTCCACCGGCTCCAGCCGTCCGCCGCCGGCGAGCAGCTCGTGCGCCACCTGCTCGGGCAGGAACTGGCCGAGCGTGCTGCGCATCAGGTCGCGCTGGCGCAGCCCCTCGAGCATCTCGCCGAAGGAGCGGTTCGCCTCGTCGAGCTCGTAGACGCGGCTGCGCGGCAGCGGCTGCACCTCGGCGAGGCGGCCCTTGCGCACCGCGCGCGCGGCGCGCGCGAGCGCCTCGAGCGGCCGCGCCAGCCGCCGCGCGCCGAGCGCGCCGAGCGCGAGCGCGGCGAGCAGCACCGCGAGCCCGGCGGCCATCGCGTACACCACGCGCAGCATCTCGGCGCGCTGCCCGCCGAGCACCGGGTCGAGGTAGACGCCGATCGTCCACGGCTCGCCGCCGCGCTGCTCGACCTCGCGATACACGTAGACATAGTGGTCCTCGCCGACCATCGCGCGCATCGCGCGCGAGCGCTTCAGCGCGCCGAGCAGCGGCGCGTCGCCGTCCGGCGCGGCGAAGCGCTCGAGCACCGGGTCGCCGACCTCGGCGAGCGTCGGCAGGGCGCCGAGCACCCCGCCCGCGCGCCGCACCAGCGCCGGGTGGCCGAGCACGTGCTGGTCCGAGGTCAGGATGAACGGCGTGACGCCGTGCTCGGCGCGGAACACGGCGAGGTCCTCCGACAGCTTCTCGACCGGCACCACCTGGGCGAGCATGCCGACGAACACCCCCTCGCGGTAGAGCGGCGCCTGATGCAGCAGCGCGGGCTCGCGCTCGGCGGGCTGCCAGAGGAGCGGGCGCCAGGCGCGCAGGCCGCGAGCGCGGCCTTCGGTCAGCCAGCGCTGCACTTCGGGAACCTGCGACCAGTCGGCGCCGAGCGCGCGCGGCGCGAGCCGGCTCCAGCGCCGCGCCCGGCCGGCGGCGTCGACGATGCCGAGGTCGGACACCTGCGGCGTGGCGCCGAGCAGCGCGAACATGAACCCGTCGAGCTCGGCGGCGCGCCGCAGGTCGACGCGCCCGTCGTTGAACGCCTGCGCGATCCACTCGGCCTGCTCGCCCACCGGCCGCAGCCGCGCTTCGAGGCGCCACTGCAAGGCGTCGAGATGCGCCTCGGCCTGCTGCGCAATCAGCGCCTGCGTCGAGCGCCAGCCGGTGGCCGCGCTCACGTAGAGCGTCACCCCGACCGCGGCGGCGACGAATGCGCCGAGGCCGGTGACGGCGATGGCGGCGAAAGAGAGGCGTTTCAGTGCCTCGATCATAGCCGCGGCGGTCGCGGCCGTTTGACCTAGGTCAAACGGCGCGGGCACGCGCCTTCTAGCATGGCGGCTCCATGGAGAACTCCTACAACTACAGGGTGGTGCGGCAGTTTGCGATCGCCACCATCGTCTGGGGCGTGGTCGGCATGGCGGTCGGCGCGCTGATCGCCGCGCAGCTGCTGTGGCCCGAGCTCAACTTCGGCGTGCCCTGGCTGTCCTACGGGCGGCTGCGCCCGCTGCACACCAACGCGGTGATCTTCGCGTTCGGCGGCTGCGCGCTGTTCGCCACCTCGTACTACGTGGTGCAGCGCACCTCGCACGCGCGCCTGTTCGGCGAGCGGCTCGCCGCCTTCACCTTCTGGGGCTGGCAGGGGGTGATCGTGGCGGCCGCGATCACGCTGCCGATGGGCTACACGCAGGGCAAGGAGTACGCGGAGCTCGAGTGGCCGATCGACCTGCTGATCGCGGCGGTCTGGGTGTCCTACGCCGTGGTGTTCTTCGGCACGCTGTGGAAAAGGAAAGTGGCGCACATCTACGTCGCCAACTGGTTCTTCGGCGCGTTCATCATCACCGTGGCGCTGCTGCACATCGTGAACAGCGCGGTGATGCCGGCCACGCTGTGGAAGTCCTACTCGGCGTACGCCGGCGCGCAGGACGCGATGGTGCAGTGGTGGTACGGGCACAACGCGGTCGGCTTCTTCCTCACCGCGGGCTTCCTCGGCATGATGTACTACTTCATCCCGAAGCAGGCCGGCCGCCCGATCTATTCCTACCGGCTCTCGGTGGTGCACTTCTGGGCGCTCATCTTCACCTACATGTGGGCCGGCCCGCACCACCTGCACTACACCGCGCTGCCCGAGTGGACGCAGTCGCTCGGCATGGTG
>DASVFV010000226.1:0-8983 GCA_036379875.1 Burkholderiales bacterium
ACCGGCGCACCGGCAAGATCCCGCTCGTCACCGTCGACAAGCAGGCGCGCCAGGTGCTCGACAACATGAAGGTCTGCCTCGAGGCGGCGGGCTCGTCGCTGGAGAACGTGGTGAAGTGCACCGTCTACATCACCAACACCGCCTACTTCGACGAGGTGAACAAGGTCTATCGCAAGTACTTCCGGAAGGACCAGCCGGCGCGCGTGTTCTGCGTGGTCGGCTCCTGGCCGAAGAAATTCGACGTCGAGATCGACTGCATCGCGGTGGTGGAGGACTAAATGTTGTCGTCCCCGCGAAGGCGGGGACCCCATTTGCTTTTTTTGATCTTCCGTAACGGGGCCCCCGCCTTCGCGGGGGCGACGGGCTCGAAGGATCACAAGGAGAAGAGCTGGAAATGAAGATCTGGTACCAGAGCCTGTTCGACGCGGGCCGCGTGCCGGCCTATTTCGACGGCGTGCGCAAGCGCGTCGGCACGGTGGCGCGCCCTGGCACCGAGGTCCACCTGCACAGCATGCCCAAAGGCGTCTACGGCGAGCACACGCCCGCCGAAGTGGTGGTCTATCCGTACATCGCATCGCTGCACGCGCAGTTCATCCTCGACAACGCCCTGCGCGCGCAGGCCGAGGGCTACGACGTGTTCGCGCTCAGCTCGGTGCAGGATCCGGCGATCGAGGAGGCGCGCTCGCTCCTCGACATCCCGGTGGTCGGCTACGGCGAGGCGGCGATGCATTTCGCCTGCCTGCTCGGCAGCCGCTTCGTGATCATCGCGTTCGGCGAGCGCTTCGACCAGATGCTCGACCTGCGCATCAAGCGGCTCGGCCTCTCCGAGCGCGCGCTGCCGACCATGCTGATGGAGCGGACCAGCTTCGCCGACGTCGGCAAGGGACTCGACGACGCCAGCGCCCTTCTGCAGGCCTTCGCCGTCACGGCGAGGAAAGCGATCGCGCTGGGCGCCGAGGCGATCATCCCCGGGCAGCTCTACCTGAGCGAGGCGATCGTGCGCGCCGGCGTGACGCGCATCGACGAGGTGCCGATCGTCGACGGGCTCGCGGCGGTGGTGAAGATGGCCGAGGTCATGGCGGACTTCAAGAAGCTTGGCATCACGGTCACGCGCCGCGGCTACCTGCACGCGCAACCGCCGCAGGACGTTCTTGAACATGCGAGGAGGTTCTACAAATGATGCGAAGCCTTTTCGGCATCCTGGCGCTGATTGCCGCTCACGCAGCGCTTGCGCAAGCCTATCCCGCCAAGCCGATCCGCGTGGTGGTGCCCTTCCCGCCCGGCGGCGGCACCGACATCGTCGCGCGCACGGTCACGCCGAAGATGGCGGAGATCCTCGGCCAGCCGTTCGTGATCGAGAACCGCGCCGGCGCCGGCGGCAACATCGGCACCGAGGCGGTCGCCAAGTCGCCGGCCGACGGGTACACGCTGCTGGTGGCGAGCGCCTCGACGGCGATCAACACCACGCTGGTGCCGAACCTGTCCTGGGACTTCCGGCGCGATTTCGCGCCCGTGGTGCTGATGGTGGTAAACAACCACCTGCTCGCCGCGCACCCCTCGGTCCCCGCGAACAACGTGCGCGAGCTGCTCGCGCTCGCCAAGGCGAAGCCCGGGCAGGTGACCTACGCCTCCTACGGACCCGGCAGCTCGGCGCACCTGACCGCGGAGCTGTTCAAGCTGATGGCCGGCGTCGACCTGCTCCACGTGCCGTACAAGGGAGCAGCGCCGGCGGTGAACGATCTCCTCGGCGGGCAGGTGAACATCATCTTCGCCGACGTCGCGGCGATGCTTTCGCACCTCAAGTCCGGCAAGCTGAAGGCGCTCGGCATCGGCTCGGCGAAGCGCTTCGAGGGCCTGCCCGACGTGCCGACGATCGCCGAGTCCGGCGTGCCGGGCTTCGAGGCCGGCGGTTTTCTCGGCCTGGTCGCGCCCGCCGGCACGCCGCCGGCGGTCATCCAGGCGCTGAACGGCGCCGCGCAGAAGAGCCTGGCGCAGCCCGAGGTGCGCGAGCGCCTGCTCGCGCTCGCCAGCCCGCCGGTCGGCGGCACGCCCGAGCAGTTTGCAGCCCATATCCAGGGCGAGATCGACAAATGGGCGCGCGTGATCCGCGCGGCCAACATCAAGGCGGAATAGCTAGCGCTGGCGCGGCGTCAGCGACTCCGACGCCGCAGCAGCAGGCCGGACAAGCCGAGACCGAGGAGAGCCAGCGTGCCGGGCAAGGGGACCGCAACACCGGTCGCCTGGAACTCCGACACCGAGTAGAACCCGTCCCCGGCCCTGGCGTCGATTCGAAACCCCGTGGCCTCGAAAGGACCGACGCCTCCGGCCCGCGTGCGCATCCCCGCATCGCCGAATACCGTGGCGTAGGCGAATTCCGTCCACACGCCGCCTGCACTCCGGTACGAAAGGACGTACTCGTCGTTGTTGTCCGCTTGTATCGAGACGGCGCTGATCAGGAACAGGCCGTTGAGGTCGACCTCGATGATGTTGTTGGCCGAGCCCGGATGCCGCTCGTCCCACCAGACCGTGCCTTGCTGCCAGTAGGTGCCTTCTTGAAGGTAGACGCCGTCGACGATGCTCGAGAGCGGCGCGGGCGGGAAAGCCGTCGCGTCGCCGAAACCCGCGGTCACGCCATCTGCGGTGATGACCCCGACCTCGCCGGTGATGCTCACCGTCTTGCCTCCGGCGACATTGAAGGGAACGGCGGCTGCCGGCGCGCTGAATGCGGCCAGCGCGCAGATGAGAGCGATGGCGCTAGCGGATTTCTCGAACACAGAACGGTTGAACATGGTCGCTCCCCTTGTGGCGAATCGTTCTTCTTTCCCGCGCGATCGCGGATTGGACGCGACGGTTGGCTTCGTCAAGCACTACGCGTGCCTATGCGCCGCCCGGGAGCTAAGTGCCTGTTGCGATTAGAGTCGGGTCGGCCGGCCCATCGCACGCGCGACAGCGCTGTCAAGGAATCCGACAGGACCAGACGAGAGAATCCGAAACCGAGAGCTACCGCCGAGCTGCGCTGGCGCCCGCGATGCGGCCGAATACCGCGCCGGACATGAGGCCGGCGCCGCCGAGGTAGTTCTCGTAGAAGATGCCGCCCACGATCTCGCCCGCCGCGTAGAGTCCGGGGATGGTGCGGTCGCTGGTGTCCTGCACCTCGCAGCGCTCGTTGATGCGCAGCCCGCCGAACGAGAAGGTGATGCCGCAGGTCACGACGAAGCCGGTGTACGGCGGCTTGTCGATCGGCAGCGCCCAGTTGGACTTGGGCGGCGTGATGCCCTGGGTCGAGACGCCGTCGAGGATCGCCGGGTTGTACTTCCCCGGCCGGCAGGCGGCGTTGAACTCGCGCACCGTGCGCGCCAGGCCTTGCGGGTCGATGCCGATCTGCTCGGCCAGCGCTTCCAGCGTCGGCGCCTCGGCCTTGGTGACCTGCTTGATGCGGTACTCGTCGCGCACCATGCCGATGGTCTTGGCGTCGAAGATCTGCACCGCGGTGCGCTTGGGCTGCTTCATCACCTCGCGCCCGTACTTGGCGTACGTATGGTTGCGGTAGTCCGCGCCCTCGTCGACGAAGCGCTGGCCGTCGAGGTTGACGATGATGCCGATCGGGTACGAGTGCTTCTGGAAGTTGTCGAGCACCACGCGGTCGCCGAACGGCGGCGCGCTGATGTCCCACTGCACCGCGTGGCAGGTCGACCAGCCGCCGAAGGCCTGCGCGTCGATCTCGAGCGCGGCGCGCAGCCCGTCGCCGGTGTTGTAGCGCGTGCCGCGCACGCGGCACGACTCCCAGCCCGGCCCGTAGTAGCGCACGCGCATCTCGGGGTTGGCCTCGAAGCCGCCGCACGCGAGGACTACGTTGCGCCCTGCGATGTCCGCGAAGCCATCGGGGCCCATGACGTGCACGCCGGTGACCGCGCCGGCGCCGTCCTGCAGCAGCTTCCTCAGCCCGGTGCCATAGCGGATTTCGACGCCGAGGCGCTCGGCCTGCTTGATGAGCTGGTCGACCAGGCCGTAGCCGCCGCCGACCGCCTCGATGTTCACGCCGCCGTAGAAGTGGTGCTTGCCTTCGACCTTGAACGACTGGCGGCCGAACATCGGCAGGAAGCGCACGCGGTTCGCGCGCATCCAGCTCATGGTGTCGCGCGAGCGCCCGACCAGCAGCTCCGAGAGCGTGTCGTCGGTCTGGCCCTCGGTCACGCGCCGCAGGTCGTCGAGGTAGCCCTCCTTGCTCACCACCGGCAGCACAATCTGGCTCGCCTCGGCCTCCGACAGGTCGTCGAGGATGTCGCGGCGCAGGTCGGCGAGCCCGTCGTGCACGAAGCGGAAGCCGCCCGCGGTGAAGAGCGAATTGCCGCCGCGCTCCTCGAGCGGCGCCTTCTCCAGCACCAGCACCTTGGCCGCGCCCTGCTCCTTCGCCGAAATCGCGGCACATAGCGCCGCATTCCCGGCGCCTGCGACAATTACGTCATACATCGCTGGAATATAAGGCATGAAGAAGACCACCGCACTGCGCCGTTCGCTGAAGAAAAAGGAGCTCCTCTACATGCCGGTCGCCTACGACCCGCTCGGCGGGCGCCTGCTGCAGAGCCTGGGCTTCGACTGCGTCTACACCGGTGGCTTCGTCACCGGCGCGTCGCGCTGCACCTCCGAGCCGCTGCTCACCATGGACGAGCAGCTGCGCACCGCGGGCGACGTCGCGGCGGCGATCGACATTCCGCTCGTGGTCGACGGCGGCGCCGGCTTCGGCGAGCCGCTGCACACCATGCGCACCGTGCGCGAATGCATCCGCGCCGGCATCGCCGGCGCGCACATCGAGGACCAGCTCTATCCGAAGCGCGCGCACTACCACAAGTACGTCGCGCACGCCGTGCCGCGCAAGGAGTTCGCCGACAAGATCCGCTTCGCCTGCCGCGAGCGCGAGCGCTCCGATCCCGACTTCGTGGTGATCGCGCGCACCGACACGTGCCGCTTCGAGGGACTGAAGGAAGCGATCGCGCGCATCAACATGGCGGCGGACGCGGGCGCCGACCTGGGACTCCTCTTCCCGCGCAACGAGGCGGAGATGAAGAAGGCGCCCAAGCAGTCACGCATCCCGCTCGTCTACGTCATCAGCCGCGGCAACCGCGACGGCCGGCCGGTGCCGAATACCGCGCAGCTCGCCGACATGGGCTACAAGGCGGCGATCGACGCCATGACCTATCTGCTGGCAAGCTTCCACTTCGCCAAGCTGGCTTACGCCGAGGTGAAGCGCACCGGCGGCTACACCGGCCTCAGCCACGCGCAGTGCGTCGCCGCGCGCCAGGAAATCGAGACGCTGGTCGGGCTGGACGCGTTCTACGAGATCGAGGAGCAGACCGTGGAGAAGAGAAAATGGGGCAAGCGATGACGCCGCGCCTCGCGGCGCTCGCCGGGCTGCTCGCGCTGCTGCCGCAGACGGCGGCCGCCGAGCACAGCTTCGAGTTCGTCGCGGAGCACCTGCCCGAGGCCGCGATGGACAACCGCTTCGCCACCTTGCCGCTCTGGGGCAGCCCGGCGGCCGCGCCGGAGCAGTGGCAGTTCACGCTGCAGGGGGCGGTGGCGCGCACCAGCAGCGGCGCGATGCAGCTCGACGGCCCGATGCTGTCGGCCGCGGCGCGCCGGCAGTTGAACGCGCGCTGGGCCGTGCAAGCCTTCGGCTTTTTCGACGAGCTGCGCTTTTCCTCGAGCGAGGAGCGCCGGCCGCTCGACACGCTGTTCGCCCAGCCGCCGCTCGCGCTGCCTGCCGACGCCCTGTTCGGCGATCTGGGCGGCACCTATCGCAACGTCGGCGCCGGGGCGGCTTCCAGCCTGCAGGCGGAAGGCGGCTGGCTGGGCCGTCGCGAATGGGTGGTCGGCGCGCTGGTCCAGAGCGTGGAGCTGCGCGAGTACCGCGCGACCTACCAGGTCCTGGAGGGGCCTTCGAGCGGCGCGACGGGCGTAGTGGATTACAGCGCGACCTACCGGCATGTGACGCCCTTTGCGGGAATCGCGCTGCCGCGCGAATCGGGTGCATGGCGCTGGACTCCGCACGCGCTGTTCGCGCTTCCGCTGCCGCGCCGCGGCCTCCAGGGGCGCATCACCGGGCCCGGCTTCGAGCTGAGCGGCGATACCGCCAGCGCCGGCAACGGCAAGCATTTCGGCGATGCATCGCTCACCCTCGGGCTGGATGTGACCTACAAGCCCTGGGGACTCACCCTCGACCCGGGCACGCTGCTCACGCAGGCGCTGCTCGAGCCGATCATCCACAAGGGTATCGACCGGAACTGGGTGATATCAGCCTACAAGCAGTTCTAGTTTGCAAGACTTCTTCAGGACGCGCGATTTCTCCGCCGGGCCTTTCGTGCGCCGTGCGACCCTGCGTGCATGAGCTACACGCCCGGAGAAAAAGCGGTCCTCGCGCAGCTGCGGCACCTGTGGTCGATCAGCGCGGTGCGCGAGCAGCAGGTGAAAGTCCTGACCACGCAATGGCCGCCCAGCCACGTGGAAACCTATAGCAAGGCGTTCCAGACGCTGGTAACGAGCGGATTGATCGAGCACACCGGCGGGCAGACCTTCACCATCACCGACGCCGGCCTGCTGGCGATCGGCGCCGAGATCCCCAAGCCGCAGCCGAAACCGGCCAGCACTCCGAAGCCCGCGCCGGTCGTGGTCCAGGAACCTCCCAAGAAGCGCTCAGGGTTTCTTTCACGCCTGTTCGGCCGCTGACCGGATAGTCCTTTCGAGCTAGCCGGCCTGCCATGAGGCATGCGCCGGCGCGCGGCATCCTTTGCCGGTGCGCAGGGGCTATTCATGAAAGCCTGGCTTCGGCTGCTCAAGGCAAGGATCCTGCTGCTCTGCTCGGTCGCAGTGGTGCTCGTCGGCCTCGCGCCGGTGCTCTACCTGCTCGGTCTTGCCGCCTGGCAACTCGACCTGTGGTTGCAGACCGGCCTTGCCGCGCCCGTGCTTGCCTCAATCCCGCCGTTTTACCGCCCGTGGGCGCCGAACGTCGTGCTGGTGCAAGGCCTGAGCATCCTGCATGTCGGCGGCATCGCCGGCCTCATCGGCTGCGCCGTCATGGCGGTCGGGATCTCAAGCGCGCTGCGGCAAAGGGTCCTGATCCGCATCCACAAGGAGCGCAGGAAAGAAGCGCGGCAGCGCCTTCAGGCCGGCTACGAGCGACGCGTGGAACCGTTCATCGGCACAGCCGACATCGCCTGAAATACGGTGGCGATCGGCGCTAGGCGGGTACGAGAAGCTGCTGGGCGACCGTGGCGGACAGGCTGCGGGTGCTCACCGGCTTGGTGAGATAGCCGACGGCGCCCAGCTCTCTTGCTTCCTCTTGGTACTCGGCGTGCGAGGTCAGGAACACCACCCGAAGCGACGAAACGGAGCGGTCGCCCCTCAGCGCGCGCACCAGATCGAGGCCGCCCATGGACGGCATGTCGATGTCGGCGAGCATCAGGTCTACGTGCCGCTCGCGCAGCAATCGCACGGCCGCGGCTGCATCCTCCGCTTCGAGCACCTCGTACCCCGCGTGCTTCAGGGTCAGGCACAAGAGCTGGCGGATGCATTCGCTGTCGTCGACGACGAGCACGGTCGCAGCCATATCGGCCACTGTAGGGTGCGGCGCGACCCAGGCGGTCGTTCGCTGAACATCCTTCACCGTTCTCACACGGTTCTACGCCGCGCGTGACAAATTCACGCTAGCCGCGCGCCAGCACCCGGTTCTCGAGCCGGCTGAGGAGCCGCACCAGCGGCCAGAGCATCACGAAGTAGATCAGAGCGGCGAGCACGATCGGCGTCGGGTTGTAGGTCAGGCTTTGCGCCTGGCGCGCCTGGAAAAGAAGCTCCGGCATCGCCACCACGCTGCCTAGCGACGTCAGCTTGATCACCTCGAGCGTGTTCGAGAGAAGGTCGGGCAGCACGTTGCGCACGCCCTGCGGCAGCACCACGTAGATCATGGTCTGGATGCGGCCGAGCCCTGTGCTGCGCGCCGCGTCGATCTGGCCCTGCGGGATGGACTCGATGCCGGCGCGCAGGATCTCGCCGTAGTAGGCGCCGGTGTTGAGGAAGAACGCGATGCACACGCAGGCGAAGCCGCCCAGCTCGATGCCGGCGAACGGCAGGCCGGCGAAGATGAACACCAGCAGCACGAGCGGCGGAAAGGCGCGGAAGAAGTCCACCCACGCCATGAGCGGCCAGCGCACCCACGGATTGCGCACCCCGGCGAGCACGCTGAGGATCAGGCCGCCGGCGAGGCCGAGCGGCACCACCACGAGCGAGAGCAGCACGGTGTTGCCGAGCCCGGCGAGGATGATCTTCCACGCCGCGCCGATGATGTCGAGGTTGAAAAAAGTCTGCAGCATGGCTCAGCGCTTCCAGCGCATGCGGGTCTCGAGCCAGCGGCCGAGCACCACCATGGGAAAGAACAGGATCAGGTACGCGATCGCGCCCAGCGTGAGCGGCGAAGGGTTGTAGCTGTTCGACACCGCCGAGGACGCCATGCCGAGGATCTCGCTCACCGCCACCACGGTGCCGAGCGCGGTGCCCTTGGTGATCGCGATCGTCCTGTTGGTGAGCGGCGGGATGGTGAGGCGCAGCGCCTGCGGCAGCACCACGTTCATCAGGGTCTGCCCGTAGGAAAGCCCGGTGGAGCGCGCCGCCTCCCACTGTCCCTTCGGGATCGAGGTGATGCCGGCCCAGAAGATCTCCTCGGAGAAGGCCATCAGCACGAGCGTGAGCGAGAGCCAGGTCGAGACGAAGCCGGAGGGCGAAAGATCGACCGCGGGCAGCCCGAAGTAGATGAACACGATGATCACGAGCGGCGGCAGCGCGCGGAACAGGTCGACGATGAAGATGAGCAGCAGGTTGACCGGCCGCCAGCCCAGGCTGCGCAGCAGCGCGAGCGCGAGGCCCGCGGCCAGCCCGCTCACGATCACCAGCGCGGCAAGCTCGACGGTGACCAGCGTGCCGTAGGCGATGTCCGGGA
>DASVFV010000227.1:0-11263 GCA_036379875.1 Burkholderiales bacterium
GATGCCGGAGTCGAGCGCGAGGTCGTTGCCGATCATGGAGACCCGCGTCAGCGAGTCGGGGCCGTTGCCGATCAGCGTGGCGCCTTTCACCGGCTGGGTCACCTTGCCGTTCTCGATCAGGTACGCCTCGGCGGCGGAGAACACGAACTTGCCGTTGGTGATGTCCACCTGGCCGCCGCCGAAGTTGGTGGCGTAGAGGCCCTTCGGCACGCTGGCGATGATCTCCCTCGGGTCGTGCGCGCCGGCCAACATATAGGTATGGGTCATGCGCGGCAGCGTGACGTGCGCGAACGATTCGCGCCGCGCGTTGCCGGTGAGCGGCATCTTCATCAGCCGCGCGTTCAGGCTGTCCTGCAGGTAGCCGCGCAGCACGCCGTCCTCGATCAGCACGTTGCGCTGCGTGGGCGTGCCTTCGTCGTCTATCGTTAGCGAACCGCGCCGTCCCGGCATGGTGCCGTCGTCGACCACCGTGACGCCGGGCGAGGCGACGCGCTGGCCGAGTCGCCCGGAGAACGCCGAGCTGCCCTTGCGGTTGAAGTCGCCCTCGAGCCCGTGGCCCACTGCCTCGTGCAGCAGCACGCCGGGCCAGCCGGGCCCGAGCACCACCGTCATCGTGCCCGCGGGCGCGGGGCGCGCTTCGAGATTCGTCAGCGCCTGGGAAACCGCCTGGCGCGCGTAGCCGTCCAGCACCTCGTCGGTGAAGTGCGAGTAATCGGTGCGCCCGCCGCCGCCGCCCGAGCCGCTCTCGCGCCGGCCGTTACTCTCGGCGATCACCTGCACCGAGAGGCGCACCAGCGGGCGCACGTCGGCCGAGATCGCGCCGTCGGCGCGCGCGATCAGCACCACTTCGTATTCGCCGCCGAGGCTCGCCATCACCTGCGTGATGCGCGGGTCGAGCGCGCGGCATTTCTTTTCGAGTCTCTCGAGCAATTGCACCTTCAACCGGGAATCCAGGGACGCGATCGGATCAACGTCGCGGTAGAGCGGCACCGGGAGCTTGCGCTCGGCCACTTTCGTCCTTCTCGCCTGCCCCGCGGCGGCGATGGCGCGCGTCGCCTTGGCCGCGTCCTGCAGCGCGGCGAAGCTGATCTCGTCGGAGTAGGCGAACGCGGTCTTCTCGCCCGACACCGCGCGCACGCCCACGCCCTGCTCGATGTTGAAGCTGCCCGACTTCACGATGCCCTCCTCCAGGCTCCAGCCCTCGAAGCGCGAGTACTGGAAGTAGAGGTCGGCGTAGTCCACCTTGCGCGCGGCGAGCGTGCCGAACACGCGCTCGAGCTTGCTGGACTCGAGGTCGAACGGCGCGAGCAGCGTGGTCTGGGCAATCTGCAGATTCAATTCAATCTCCTTCGCACGTCCTTGATGCGTTCCAGGTCGATGTCGGCGAGCACCAGGCCCTCGCCCTCTTCGCGCTGCGCGAGGATCTCGCCCCACGGGTCGACGATCATGCTGTGGCCCCAGGTGCGCCGGCCGCCCGCGTGCGTGCCACCCTGCGCCGGCGCCACCACGTAGGCCTTGTTCTCGATGGCGCGCGCGCGCAGCAGCGTTTCCCAGTGGGCCGCGCCGGTCGGCACGGTGAAGGCGGAAGGCACGAACATCGCGTCGAACTCGCCGAGCCCGCGGTAGAGCTCGGGGAAGCGCACATCGTAGCAAACCGAAAGCGCGAGCCGCCCGAAGGGGCTTTCGATCGCGACCGGGCGACTGCCCGCTTCCACGGTGCGCGTCTCGTCGTAGCTCTCGGTTTGATTTTGAAATCTGAAAAGATTCATCTTGTCGTAGCGCCCCACCCGGCGGCCGGTGTCGTCGTACACCAGGCAGGCGCCGCGCACGCGTTTGTCATCACTGGAGGAGATGGGGGCGGTGCCGCCGACAATCCAGATGCCGTGCTTTTTTGCCAGTTCACTCAAGAAAGCTTGAACCGGGCCCCTGCCATCCGGCTCCCGCAGCTTCACCTTGTCGCCCTCGTGGCGCCCGATCAGGTAGAAGTTCTCCGGCAGGGCGGCGAGCCGCGCGCCGGCGGCGGCGGCTTCGGCGACCAGCCGCGCCGCGGCCTCCAGGTTGGGCGCGAGCTCGGGGCCCGACACCATCTGGATCGCCGCGACGCGGGTGCGCGCCATCAGTTCTGCACCTGCGGGGTGATCGGCGGCGGAACGACCTTCGCCACCTTCGGGTCGCTCCAGCTCCCGGTCACCGTGTAGTCGAAGGCGAAGATGTGGCCGAGCGGGTTCTTGAGCAGCCGCTGCGCGATGGCGGCCGCCACGCCGGCGACCGGATTGACGATGCCGATGCCGAGCGCCGCGCTGTCCGAGAGGCTCGGCACCACGCGCACCTTGAGATCCTGCGTCTCGCGCGCGAGGTCGACCACGCCGCTCATCTCCACCTCGGCCGCCGAGCCGCGCATGCGGAACTCGTGCAGCTTGAGCGTGCCGCTCTCGATTTGCCCGCTCGAGGTGATGCGGTCGAACTGGAAGCCCTTCGAGAACACGTCGCGGAAGTCGAGCGTGATGCGCCGCGGCAGCGCCTGCAGGCTCATCAGGCCGATGAGTTTCCCGAGGCCCGGCTCGATCTCGAGGAACTGGCCGTCCTCGGCCTGCATCTGCACGTCGCCGGCGAGCGAGGCAAGGTCGGGCGCCGCCGGGTCGGCCTGCCAGGCGAGCGAGCCCTGCATGCGCGCGCGCCCGCCCTTCACCGCGTTCGGGTTGCCGACGCGGCCGAGGAAGGTGCCGAAGTCGCCCGCTTCCAGGTCGAACTGCAGCGCGGTGCGCGACGGCGCGGCGAACCACATGCCGCGCGCGCTGAGCGTGGCGTCGGGATTGGTCATGCTGGCGCGCTCGATGCGCCAGTCCTCGCCGGCGCGGCTCGCCACCAGGTCCACGCGCCCGAGCGGCTTGCCGTGGAAATTGAACTCGTCCACCACGAGATCGATGGCCGGATAGTCGACCGGGCGCGAATCCGGCTTCGGCTTGGGCGGCTCGTTGTCGGCCGGGATGCTGAGGCGCGCGAGGCGCGCGATCACGCGCGGCTGGGGGCGCGCGCGGTAGGAGAGGTCGCCCGCCACCTCGTCCGCGTTCACGTTCGCCGACCAGCCGGAGGACTCCGCGCTCGCGCGCAGCGCCACGTTGCCGAAGCGCCGGCCGAGCGCGGTGAGGGCGCCGAACTTGAGCTCCATCGACACGGTCTGCGCGTCGCCGCCGCCCGGCGCGGAAAGCAGCGGCAGCCAGCGGTCGAGGTCGAGCTCCGGCAGCGTGCCGTAGACCAGGGTGCCGAGGCGCTCGGGCAGGCGGATCGGCTGGTTCCTCTGCGGGGTCACCCACACCGCGGTGCGCTGCACGGTCATCGCGTCGCCCTGCCGTCGCCGCTGCACCTCGGCGCGCGCCACGGTGCCGAGCGAGACCGAGACGCGGTCGCGCTCGCCGCGCGCCGCCGGCGTGACCTCCACGCGCAGCGGCATCTGCTCGGCGGCGCTCTTGGCGAGCGGCGCGGGCAGCGCGCTCTGCAGCCCGCGCAGCGTGGAGTCGAAGGTCACGCGCGCCGCGCCGTCCTGCGCGCGCACCGCGACCGAATAGCCGAAGCTTCCCGACAGGTACTTGCGCAGCGGATGCTCGAAGAGCTGCTGCGTGGCGTCGAACGACGCGTCGCCGCGCGCCAGCACCTCGATGCCGCGCCCGGCGCGCGTGCCGCCCGACACCGCGACCTGCCCGCCCATGAAGGTGCCCTTCACGTCGTGCAGGGTGAAGCTCGACTCGGTGAAGGCGAGCCGCCCGGACGCCGCCTCGACCGGCGGCAGCCAGGACAGCACGCTGAGCTGGTTCCTCTCGAAGTCGTAGTCGCCGCTGACGCGCGTCTTCGGCGGCGCCTCGAGCGGGATGTCGAGCTTGAGGCGCAGCTTGCCGCGCCCCGCGGTCGTCATCCCGGCGGTGAACGCGGCCGTGTCGCGCAGCGGCGAGGCGAGCAGGTAGCGCACGAACTCCGCGGTCGGGCCCTCGGCCTGCCCGCTCACCAGCACGCGGCGCTCCGGCCCGCGCAGGCTCGGCATGGCGACGCGCACGTTGGAGAGCTGCGTGCCGTAGATCGAGCCCGAGCGCCCGACGATCTCCATGCGGTCGCGCTCGAAGTTGAGCTCGGCGACGATGTCCTCGATGCGCGGCCAGCCCGGCGCGTAGTCGAGCGTGCCCTTCTCGACCCGCGCGGTGACCTGGAACTGGCCGGTCGACGGGTCGGTGAAGGGAAACTGGCGCAGGTCGCCGCGCAGCCGCAGGCGCACGTCGCTCGCCTGGCCGGTGACGATGGCCTTGGTGAGCCACTCGCGCGCCGGTCCCTGCAGCGTGCTCGGCAGGTAGCGCCCGACGTAGCGCCCGTCGGCGCGGTTGAGCACCCCCGACAGGTCGATGCTGCCCGGCCCCGGGCCGGAGCGTGTGTAGCTGCCATACACGTTGCCGCTCGCGTGGTCGTTGGCGAAGGTGAGCGAAGCGATGCGCACGGTGAAGCCGCCGTCGGCGGCGCGCTCCCAGTCGAGCTGGCCGGACAGCGTGTCGAGCTCGAGCTGCGGATCGGGGAACACCTTCGACACGTCGAGCACCGCCTTGCGCGACGAGAGCGTGAGCTTGCCTTTGTCCTGAGTGGCCTCGACGCTGCCCGACAAGCCGGAGAAGCCGGGCACGCCCTCTTGCGCGCGCAGCGCGAGCTCGTCGAAATCGGCCTTGAGGTTGAGCCGGGTCGGCGCGTCGAACGGCCCGCTCCATTCCAGGCGCGCGTCGGCCAGGCGGCCGCTCGGCGCGATCTCCTCGAGCGTCTGCGCGAGCTGCGGCGGCAGCGGCAGCGAGCCGACCAGGTGGCGCACCGCGTCCAGGTCGACCGCGCTCGCCGCCACCGTGCCGCCGCCCTGCGGCCGCCAGACCAGCTGGAAATCGGTTTGCGGCATCTGCGGGCCGCGCTCCGCCACCACCGCGAGGCCGCGGCCGGAGAACTCCACGCCGTCGGCGAGCGTGCGGCCGTGCAGGCGGCCGCTCACCGAGGCGAGCTCGAGCGGCGAGAGCTCGTCGGCGAGCGTGGCGTGCAGGCCGGCGAGCGCGACATCGGCGGTCGCCTCGGCGAGCGCGCCCTTCTCGACCGTCGCCCACACGCGCAGCGCACCCTGGCCGGCGCGCACCGCAAACGGATAGTCGAGCCAGGCGCGCCACGCGGCGAGGTCGGTGTAGCCCACCTGCAGGAAGAGCCGCGCGTCGAGCGCCGCCGGGCGCAGCTCGTCGCCGCGCACCGCGGCGCGCGCCTCGATGAAGCTGCCGAGCTCGGGCGGAATGCGCGCCTTGAGGCCGAGCTGGTGCAGCTCGCCCTGGTTCACCAGGCGCAGCTCGAGCCCCTGCAGCGCGAGCGGCGGGGCGCCGCGCAGCTCGTCGCGCCACTCGATCTCGGCGCCGCGGATCGCGATTTCCTCCTGCGCGAGCAGCCAGGCGCCGAACCCGGCGCCGCCGTCGCCCGGCGTGGCGATCTTGAGGCCCGCCACGTACAGCTCGCCCGCCGCGTCGCGCCGCACCGACAGGCGCGGGCCTTCGATCACCACGCTGTGCAGGCGCAGCTCGCCGCGCAGGAGCGAGCGCCACGCCACCACGTTCTCGATCGACGGCAGCACCAGCGCCTCGCGGCCCTGGGCGTCGTAGATGCGCACGTCGGCGAGCGCGATGTGCGGGCGCACGCCGAGCCAGCCGGCGTGGATCGCGCCGACCCGCACCGGCAGGCCGATGCCGCGCGACATGGCCGCGACGATCTCTTCGCGGTAACGTTCGATGTCGGGCAGCACCCAGAAGCGCACCGCGAGCACCGCCACGGCGAGCACGAAAAAGCCCGTCCACGCGAGCACTTCGATCGCTCGCAGCAGCCGCTTCAGGGTGGAATTCACGTCCAGACGGTCATTCTAATCGCTAAATGCCGGATCTCATTAAGAATTCCCGCTTCGCGGCGCGCCTCCTGACGGCGCGTCCGGAGCTCGCCGCGGAGCTTGCCGAGCCGCGCCCTTTCACGCGCGCCGAGATGCTCAACGCGCTCGACGGCATGGCCGATGACGCGCTCGCGCGCGAGCTGCGCCGGCTGCGCAACCGCGTGCTCCTGCGCGTGATGGCGCGCGACCTGGCGGGGCTGGCCGACCTCGAGGAGGTATGCGGCACGATGACCGACCTCGCGGAGCTGGCCATCCAGAGAATCGTGGGAAATCAGGATCTCGCGGTGGTCGGCATGGGCAAGCTCGGCGGGCGCGAGCTCAACGTCTCCTCCGACATCGACCTGGTGTTCCTCTATTCCGGCAGCTCCGAGGAGCGCGAGCGCCACGAGCGCGCCGGGCGGCGGCTGATCCGCCTCCTTTCCGAGGCGACCGAGGACGGCTTCGTGTTCCGCGTCGACATGCGCCTGCGCCCGTACGGCGACTCCGGCCCGCTCGCCTGCAACTTCGACGCGCTGGAGACCTACTTCATCACCCAGGGACGCGAATGGGAGCGCTACGCGTGGCTCAAGGCACGCGCGCTCACCGGCAACGCCGATGCCGAGCTCGAAGCGGTGGCGCGGCCCTTCGTGTTCCGCAAGTACCTCGACTACGGCACGCTCGCCGCGCTGCGCGCCCTGCACGCCGAAGTGCGCCGCGACGTGGCGCGCCGCGAGCTCGCCGAGCACGTGAAGCTCGGCCCGGGCGGGATCCGCGAGATCGAGTTCATCGTGCAGGCGCTGCAGCTGGTGCGCGGCGGGCGCGACGCCGAGCTGCGCGTGCGCCCTACGCTGCAGGCGCTCCAAGTTCTGTCGACGAAGAATCTATTACCTGCAAAAGCAGCAGCGGAGTTATCGGCGGCGTATACCTTCCTGCGCAACGTCGAGCACCGGCTCCAATACCTCGACGACGCGCAGCGCCACGACCTGCCCGAGGACGAGGAGGACCGCCAACGGGTGGCGGCGATGTCGGGTTTCTCGTCCTGGGAAGCGTTTTACGAAAAGCTGCAGGGCGTGCGCGCCGCCGTTTCGCGTCATTTCGAGGAGGTGTTCGCCGAGCCGGAAGCCGCCGCCGAGCCGTGGCCCGAGCACCCGCGCCTCGAAGCGCTGCGCGCAAGCCAGCGCTACGCCACGCTTCCCGAGCAGTCGCGCCAGCGGCTAGACCGCCTGGTACCCGCGCTGGCGCGCGCCGCGCGGACCACGCCGGACGCGGATGCCACGCTCACGCGCGGCGTGGACCTCGTCGAGGCGATCGCGACGCGCGCCGCGTACCTCGCGCTGCTCGCCGAGCACCCGGAAGCGCTCGAGCGCGTGGCGCGCATCATCGGCGCCTCGAGCTGGGCGGCGGAGTTCATCACGCGCCACCCGCTGCTTCTGGACGAGCTGCTGGACGACCGGCTGCTGTATGCACCAATGGATTTGTCGTTGATTGAAAAAGCACTCAAGAAATCCTTAAGTGAATTTCGGGATGACACCGAGCGGCGCATGAACATCCTGCGCGAGATGCACCAGGCGCAGGTGTTCCGCCTGCTCGCGCAGGACCTGGCCGGCCTGCTCACCGTCGAGAAGCTCGCCGACCACCTCTCGGCGCTCGCCGACCTGGTGCTGGAAGTGTCGATCGAGGAGGTATGGCGCGAGCTGCGCGGGCGCCACCGCGAGCGCCCGGCTTTCGCGGTGATCGGCTACGGCAAGCTCGGCGGCAAGGAGCTCGGCTACGCCTCCGACCTCGACATCATCTTTCTTTATGAGGACGCGGACGAGCGCGCGCCCGAGGTCTACGCGCGGCTCGCGCAGCGCCTGAACACCTGGCTCTCCAGCCGCACCTCGTCCGGCATGCTGTTCGAGACCGACCTGCAGCTGCGCCCGAGCGGCGCCTCGGGGCTGCTGGTCTCCCCGGTCGAGGCATTCGAGCGCTACCAGGAGGAGAACGCCTGGGTGTGGGAGCACCAGGCACTCACGCGCGCGCGCTACTGCGCGGGGGACAAAAACGTCGGCGCGGCTTTCGAGGCAATCCGCACGCGCGTTCTGACCCGGGCTCGGAATGCGGCGCCGTTGCGGGACGAGATCGTGTCAATGCGGAAAAAGCTGCACGCCGCGCACCCGAACACCTCCGGCGAGTTCGACGTCAAGCACGACGAAGGCGGCATGATCGACATCGAGTTCGCGGTGCAGTTCCTGGTTCTTTCCTCTTCCCACCGGTTTCCGGACCTGACCGGCAACCTGGGGAACATCGCGCTGCTGAGGATCGCCGCCGACCACGGGCTGATTCCCGCCGAGCTCGCCGAGCGCTGCCGCGACGCGTACCGGGAATTCCGCCGCCTGCAGCACGCCCTGCGCCTGAACGGCGCGCGTTACGCGCGCGTGGCGCCCGAGCGCGTGGCCGCGCACGCCGCTGCGGTGCGCGAGCTGTGGCGGGGCGTGCTCAGCGCCCCAGGTCCTTGATCTCGGGCGAGTCGGTGTCGAGCTCGCCGGCTTGCAGCTTCTTGCGCGCCGCGGCGGCGAGCTTCATGTAGCTCGCGCGGTAGCGCTCGACCTGCTCGTCGTCCATCTCCTCGAGGTGCAGAAGCGCGTTGTGCGCGCCCTGCGTGGCGCGGATCAGCTCGTCGAGCTTGATCTGGATCGCCTCGGTGTCGCGGTTCTGGGTGTTCTGGATCAGGAACACCATGAGGAAGGTGATGATGGTGGTGGCGGTGTTCACCACCAGCTGCCAGGTATCGCTGAAGCCGAACAGCGGGCCGCTCAGCGCCCACAGCACGATCAGCGCCACGGCGATGATGAAGGTGAGCGGCCGCCCGGCCAGCACGGCGATCCTGCGCGCGATGAAGAAGAACCTGAACTTGTTCATTTGCCGCTCCGGAAGATGATGTCGCCGTAGAAGCCGCGCCGCGTCGAGTAGTCGTCGCCCGGGTCGGTCATCACGCCCACGCCGACGATGTCGCCCGGGTCCTCGCCGAATGCGCGGCGGTAGTCCTCGACCACGTCGCGGCGGAGCTGCACCCACTCGCCGAGCCGCTGCGCGCCGCTTTCCGCCACGAAATAGCGCACGCGGTCGGTGTGCGGGCTGGGAAACACGGTGCCGACCGGCATGTCGAGCATCCACACGTAGATGAGGGAGGCGTACGGCAGGCCGTTCGCGGTCAGCAGCATCGCGAGGCGCAGCTTGGCGCGGTCGTCGAAGTCGAGCTTTTCCACGTCGCCGTGGAAGCCGATCGACAGGCGCGCGAGCGGACTGGCGCCCGACTTCGCCTGGAGCTGCTCGAGCGGCTCGCGCGGCACGCGCCAGCGCCACTCGAGCACCCGATGGCGGTTCGGATCGAGGTGGATGCGCCGGTACAGCCCCGAGCCGCCCTCCTTCGCCTCGGCTTCCAGCACTCGCTCGCCGTCCACCTCCAGCACGCGGTATTCGGTCGGGGTATTGCCGCGGCGCACGAAGTACGGCTGCCACGGCGCAAGCGCGCCGCCGGGCGAAAGATGCGAGAACGGCCCGACGGCGACGGTCTCGGCGCGCTCCACCGGCAGCTCGCGCACCACGTTGTCCGACCACACCAGCGGATCGTCCGGCGTGTGCGCGCACGCCGCGACCAGGAGCAGCAGGACTAGGGACCTAGATCGCATCGCGCGGGTTGCGGTACTTGAGCGGGCCATCCACTTCCGAGGCGAAGCGGCCGAGCGCGCCGAGCAGCGCGTCGCGGCGCAGGCGGTAGAGCACGCGCTGGCCCTGGCGCTCGCCGTCGATCAGGCCGGCGCGCTGCAGCACCGACAGGTGGCGCGACACCGCCGGGCGCGTCATGCGGAAGCGCTCGGCAAGGTCCGAGGTCGAAAGGGCGGTCTGCGACAGGAAGGCGAGGATCTGGCGCCGCGGCACCGAGGCCAGGGCATAGAACACCCGCTGACTATTAACGAGCGTAGGATCTCCGCTGACTATTAACGAGCATGTTAATAGTATGGCTTATGGCGCGGCCTTGTGCTTAGAATCGCGCCACCATGTCCAAAGGCAAACCTGCGCTGAAGACCGCGGCCGCGCCGCTTTCCATGGCCGACCGCGACGGCTTCATCTGGCACGACGGCAAGCTGGTCGAGTGGCGCTCCGCCACCACCCACGTGCTCACCCATTCGCTGCACTACGGCCTGGCGGTGTTCGAGGGCGTGCGCGCCTACAAGACCGAGATCGGCACCGCGATCTTCCGCCTCAAGGAGCACACCGACCGCCTGTTCAGCTCCGCGCACATCTACATGATGAAGATCCCGTACACGCGCGAGAAGCTGATGCAGGCGCAGCTCGAGGTGGTGAAGGCGAACGGCCACGAGGCCTGCTACATCCGGCCGATCGCCTTCTACGGCTCGGAAAAGATGGGCGTGTCGCCGGTCGGCGCGAAAGTGCACGTGGCGATCGCGGCCTGGCCGTGGGGCGCGTACCTCGGGCCCGAGGCGCTCTCGAAGGGCATCCGCGTGAAGACCTCGTCCTACGCGCGCCATCACATCAACGTCACCATGGCGCGCGCCAAGATGTCGGGCACCTACCCGAACTCGGTGCTCGCCACGCTGGAAGCGACCATGCACGGCTACGACGAGGGCCTGCTGCTCGACGTGGACGGCTTCGTCGCCGAAGGCGCGGGCGAGAACATCTTCATCGTGAAGGACGGCGTGCTGTGGGAGCCCGAGCTCACCTCCGCGCTCACCGGCATCACGCGCAGCTCGGTGATCGAGCTCGCCGCCGAGCTCGGCTACCCGATCATCTCCAAGCGCCTCACGCGCGACGACATCTACATCGCCGACGAGGCGTTCTTCACCGGCACCGCGGCTGAAGTGACGCCGATCCGCGAGCTCGACGGGCGCGTGATCGGCGAAGGCAAGGCCGGCCCGGTCACGAAGGCGATCCAGAAGGCGTTCTTCGACGTGGTGACCGGAAAAGACAAGAAGCGCCGCAAATGGCTGACGCCCGTCAAATAGACGTCACCGAGAAGGACCTGCCGCTGCACTGCCCGATGCCGGGCACGCCGCTGTGGGACATGCACCCGCGCGTGTTCCTCGACGTGGCGAAGGATGGCGAAGTGCTCTGCCCGTATTGCGGCACGAAGTATTTGTACAAGGGAGCGCCCGTAAAGGGTCACTAGTTGGCGAGAACCCTGGTCGTCGCGCCCAACTGGATCGGCGACGCCCTGATGGCGCAGCCCCTCCTCGCGCGGCTCGGCGGCACCATCGACGTGCTCGCGCCGCCCTGGGTCGCGCCGGTGGTCCGGCGCATGCCCGAAGTCGCGGAGGTCATCGAAGCGCCCTTGCGCCACGGCGCGCT